>JAGFIW010000237.1 GCA_024103195.1 Saprospiraceae bacterium
TTGTATGTCCATCTGGTAAAAAAGTATGTCCTGAGTGGTCAACTGCCTGGCATGACCGTAGACCGCAGGGAATTCCTCCGACTCCATGCCGAACGCCTCGAACGCCTTTTCATCGGGCAGAAAGCGCCCAATCTCGCCCTTCGCACGCCGGAAGGCCATCCGTTATCCCTGTACCAGCTTCCTGCCAGGTGGACCATATTGGTTTTCTGGCTGCCGGATTGCCAACTCTGCCAACGCGAACTGCCGCAAATCCTGAAAGTCTGGTCCAAACGCTCCCCCCAGGATCTGCAGGTCGTGGCCGTCTGTGGCCGCAGCGGACCGGGTGCACCCTGTTGGGCCAAATCCGCGGAATGGCAGTTGCCTTCCGAATGGCATTTGGCACACGACCCGGATCGCACCGCCCGGTTTCAGTCCCTGTACAACGTCCGCTCTTATCCCCACATTCTCGTGATCGATCCCGAACGCAGGATTCGCTTCAGGCAGGCAGGAGCAGCCCCGCCACGCGCCCTGGAGGGCATCCTCGATGCCGTATTGCCCTGATCATGGCCCCCGAATCTCCCCGCTCTCCCGCGTTGTTGCCCCACCAGGCTGATCCCTCTACCGGCCTGGCGCACCCCAGGGTAGAACTCCATGTCCATCTCGACACCTCTCTGCTTTACCCGGCCGCCAAACAGTTGATCCCCGACCTGACGCCCGAAGCCTTCCGGGAGCGATGGGTGGCACCCCCCTTATGCCGCGACCTGACCCATTTTCTGGATACCGTTAACCCGGCCATTGACCTGCTCCAGACGGAGCATGCGCTGGAGACAGCCTTTCGCGCCCTCGTTTCCGATCTACAAAGGGACCAGGTGATCTATGCCGAAATCCGCTTCGCTCCCCTCCTTCACACCCGCCGGGGTCTTTCCCCCCGCCAGGTGGCCCATACCGTCTGCCGTTGCGCCCGGGAACAAGCAGCCGGGACAGGGGTGACGCTTCGTCTGATCTTTTGCACGTTGCGCTCCTTCCGCGCCGATGAAAGCCTGGCCACGGCACGACTCGCTCTTGATTTTCGCCGGGATGGCGTAGCGGGTTTGGATCTCGCCGGTGACGAGGCGGGCTACGGTCTGGCACCCCATGTCCCCGCCTTCCGGCTTGCGCGCGAAGAAAACCTGCCTTGTACGGCCCACGCCGGAGAGGCCAAAGGACCGGAAAGCGTTCGCGAGACCCTTCTCCTGCTCCAACCCCAACGGATCGGACATGGCGTCCGCAGTGTCGAAGACCCCGATTTGGTGAGGGAACTGGCCGACCGCCGGATCCATCTCGAAATTTGCCCGGGCAGCAACCTCCAGACCCGGGTGGTAAAGCGGATGCAGGACCACCCCATTGACCAACTGTATCGGGCCGGGATTCCGCTCAGTATTTCCACCGACGGCAGGGGGATTTCGCAGACCAACCTCACGCGGGAATACCGTCTTGTCCGGGAAGCCTTCGGCTGGACCTCCCGCGATTTTAGGCAAACCAATTTGATGGCCATCGAGGCGGCCTTCTGCGATAACGACGTCAAACGCCACCTGGCCGCCCTGTTGCCGGATCCCCCGGCAGAAGCGATGGATCCCCATCGGGCCTGACAGCATCTTTGGCATGAAAAACCTGTTGATGACGGATGGGCATTGTCCCGATTTTACCTCCCACCCTTAAACCCGATCGGACCATTCCGACCCATGGACCCCGGCATCGAATACCTCCAACACCTCCAGCATCTGCTCACCCGGGAAAAAGAGGCGGATTATATAGCCTGGCAGGAACAGGTGACCGGAATGACGCTGGCCGACCGTGTCCGCCTGGGCCTTTCCTGGCATCCCGTAACCGTCGTGAAAACCGGCTTTACGATCGGTGACAAAGTGCAGGTGACGGTGCAACGCGCCCCGGCATCGCCCAACAACTCCCGCCTCAAAGCCGGCGCCCCCGCCACTTTTTATTCCCTTGCCGCCCATGCGGGAAATCCCCGGCTGAATGGCGTAATCCATTACGCCACCGAAACCCGCATGCAACTCATCCTGCATGTCCAGGATCTTCCCGACTGGCTGACGGCGGGTCCTTTGGGTGTGGACCTGGATTTTGACATCCGTACCTACCAGGAAATGGAGAAGGCCCTGACTCGCGCATTGACAGCCCGATCGGGCACGCTGCCGAAATTCAGAGAAATCTTTGCCGGCATGCGCCCCGCCGAATCCTTTCCGGTAGATGGTGATGCCGGCGCCCCGGAATCCACGCTCAACCATGCCCAGATCGCTGCCGTCCGGGGCATAGAGGCGGCCAAAGACGCCTTTCTCGTCCACGGCCCTCCCGGAACCGGGAAAACGACCACGCTGGTCGCCGCCATCGCACGGCTGACGAAACGCGAAAATCAAGTGCTTGTCTGTGCCCCCTCCAATACAGCGACCGATGTCCTAGCCGAAAGACTCGATGCGGCCGGCCTGAAAGTGGTGCGGTTGGGCCATATATCCCGCGTGGATGAAGAGGTGGTCCGCCTGACTCTGGATGCCCGGGTGGACGCGCACCCCGAAAACAGGGAAATCAAAAAGATCAGGATACTGGCTGCCGAAGCCCGCAGGAAGGCCGGACGTCATCGCCGCTCCTTTGATCAACAAGCCCGGTCGGAAAGGAAGGCCGGTTATGCAGAGGCCCGCGAATGGGAAGAGTGGGCCAGGCACCTGGAAGACCGGCTGGTGGACCAGATCCTCGACAGCGCACAGGTGATTGCCGCCACCCTGACCGGAGCATCCCATCCCCTGTTGGAAAAACGCAGATTTCAAACACTGGTGGTCGACGAGGCGGCACAAGCGCTTGAGCCCGCCCTGTGGATTCCCCTCGATCACGTGGAGAAGGTCATCCTGGCCGGTGACCCCTTTCAGCTACCGCCTACCGTCAAATCCGCAGATGCCGCCAGGCAAGGACTTTCACGAACCCTCATGGAACGGCTTCTTCCCCATTTCCCCTTTGTGCAATTGCTTCAAATCCAGTACCGCATGCATCCGGCCATCATGGCCTTTTCCAACCATTATTTTTACGGCGGACAACTCCAATCCGCACCGGCTCTTCTGGAACAACCACCGGACGACAGCGCCTTCCCGCCCCTGTTGTTTATCGATACAGCCGGTTGCGGCTTCGACGAACGCCTCCATCCCGTTTCCCGGTCACTGAGCAATCCGGATGAAGGCGTTTTGATCACTTGTCATCTCGAGTCCCTGCTCACCCATACCCACGGTTATCCTCCCCCGGAAATCATGATCCTTTCGCCCTACCGCGAGCAGGTGGAACACCTCAGGGAGGTCCTGCTCGTCAATGGGACCCATGCGCACCTACCCCTCTCCGTCCAGACCATTGACGGCTTTCAGGGTCAGGAGACCGATATCGTGATCCTCAGTCTCGTCCGGTCCAATGACCGCTCGGAAATAGGCTTTTTGAAAGACTACCGGCGCATGAATGTAGCCATGACCCGCGCCCGCCGTCAATTGGTCGTCATCGGGGACAGCGCCACCATCGGACAAGACCCCTTCTACGAAGCCTTCCTCCGGCATTGTCAAGACACCGGCGCCTGGCGTTCCGCCTGGGAATACGTCCGCTGAATCAGGATCAATTCAGGGTGAAAATCACATTGATCCCGCCAACGTTGGTCGTCGTCTTGAATCCGTTGAAAGTCTTGGGCTTGTTTTGCGTGTATTCATACCTCAACTGCAGCCGGATCCGATCATTCAGGGGATAATCGATCGTGGGATTGATACGGATGGCGCGATTACCGCGCGCGGGAATGGAGATGACTTCTTCCGTATCAATCTGATGATTCAATTGGATATCATCCCGGAAACTGGTGTTCAACTGGATGGTGAGATCCTGCCCCGGTTTGTTTTTGCGATCCCTCTTGTCGGCACCAAAGTACAGGAAAGGTATTTTGACGCCCTTGATGACATAAGACAAGTTGACGGAAATATCCGTTGCTTTTGTCTCGGGCAACTGCGGATCATTCAGCAACAATTGCAGGTTCCGGCTGGTATTGTAATTGACACCGAGGGTCAATCCGGACTTGGTGCGCATGTCGATGCCGATCAATGGCGCAAACTGCTCCGTAATGACCACGTCCGGAATAATGAATTCGGAGTAATAGTTCAGACTTTCCGGATTGAGGCGATCGGGATTGGCGGGATCGAAATCGGCATAATCCGACTGGAAGGAATTGACCGTTAAGGTGGACCGGTAGCCATGGGTGATTCGGAATGAAGAGAAAATATCACTCATGCCCGGCAACTTGGCCAGTCCGTCATAGCTCAATTTCCAGTTGGGCCGTGGTACATAATTGAATAGCTCGTCAAACAAAGGCGATGTCTGGGGATCCTGTCCCGTATACGTGGCTATGAATGACGATATCAACACACTCATTTGCCGTTTGCCGTATCCCGTAGTGTAACCGGCATCCACAGGGTGATTGCCCGTTCCCAGTCGCTGGGAAATGATTTCCCGGTTTTGCTGGAACTGGTCGAACAATTCCCGGGCACCATCATCACTCCTGAAAAGTGTCTTGAAGGACAAATAGGAAATATTGTAGGTACCGATGTTCTGAATGGGATTGTGGGTAAAGGATTCGCCAGGCTCCCTGACTTTGAACAGCTCGAAGTACGACTCGTTGTAAGTGCGCTGGAAATCCACATCCACGCGGAATTGGTTGATCGGTTCCAGGGTCACGGTACCGCGCAATTGCTGTTGATAGGTCCGCTCCACATTTTGGTTCAACCATACATTGTCCGTGATCCAATTACTCGCAGCGGCCTGGTCCAGCCAGGACGTGGTGGGCGCCTGGTATCCGGAGATGAATCCCCAACCGGGTGAATTGAACTCGTTCATCCCCATAATGCGGGAAGGAGGCGTATATCCGGGCACCGTGTTGGTAAATTGCTCCTGGTAATCCACCCGTGCCCGGCGAAGAGCCAGCAACGGACGAATCAGGATTTTCTCCCACTGGGTTGGGCCCTCTCTCTTTTTCTTTTCTTTCTTATCCCCTTCTTCACCTTCCTTCTTCTCTTCGCCATCCGGCAACTGGCTTCCCAGCTTTTGGGATTGGACATTCGGAGCCGGGCGACCGGGCGCCGTACGGCCCTTCTTCCCCTGGATCTGGTCGAGGTAATTCCACTGGCTGTACAGGGCCTCGAAATTGAGATCCGCATTCAGCCTCCTGGTGTTTCCGTTGCGGATGACATTACCCAGCGAGTCCACATTCAGCGAAGCCGTATTGAAACTGTACAAGCCATCGTATTGGGCGCGAAGACTGATCCAGTCCATGAAGGGTATGCTCTTCATGGGTACGGTATAATTCAGACTGAAATTGTGGTTGTAATCCTTGGTCCTGCCCAGATTCTGAATATTACGCCATATTTCATCCTTCTTGGCCTGGGAAGGCGTCGGAGCCCCTGAATCCTGAAACTCCGGCAATTCATCGACCACCGCCCTGTTTTGGGCATTAAAGGTCATTTTGAGAGATTTGGTGAAATCCCACTGGAGGTTGTAGGTGCGATCCCACCACCACTGCTTGTTGTAAAAGGTGTTCAATGCAGGATCGGTTCCGGCAAACCGGTAGGTAGTCACACCGAAACGCCGGTCCATGACCGTGTTGAATGTAAAGTTGTTGGGCACCGGATTGAAATTAAAATCGCGGATGAGTCCCAGGTATTTGCTGCTCTTGATGACCTGCTTGAAGGGCTCGACATACTTGACCTTCACCCCGTAGGAATAGTTGAATCCTCCGTTTTGCACCTCCAGGGCATCCCGGCTGATGATCGGATCCTGTTTGACCGTCTCGGACCAGGCATAGTTGAAGGCAAAATTCTCGATATCCCAGGGCATGGGCTTCCGATCTGACGAACCCCGGCTTTTCCGGACATTGGTAAAATTGTAACTCCGGATCTGTGTGCGCGTAATGGCCGCCGATTCGACCGAATCCCTCACCGCTTCATCGCCAATAATGGAAAGTTTTTGTTTGAGCGGAATATCCAGATCATACGGATCAAATTCGGGCGTACTCGTCGTGTTGCTGTACTGCGCGTAAAAAGGAATGCTCAGATTCCATTTTTCAGGAAGGAATTTACTTAGCTCCAACGTTCCGGCAATATCGTAATTGATATCTGCCTTACGCGACCGTTGCTGCACTTTCTGATCAAGCGCACCGTATCCTATACTGGAATAATTGGCTGCCACATCCAGCCGTCCGAGATCCGCCAATTGTGCCTGCATCCTCGCCGTAGCCGCATAACCTCCCCGGTTGTCCAAACCGGTCAAACGCAATTCATTGATCCAAACCGCGCCGCAGTGCGCATTGACGTCATTGTTTTTGATGCCCACCATAACACCGCGGACCAATCCGATATTCGGATTGCCCTTCACCCGTGCTTTGTGGACATAATCCTGTCCGGAAACCGTACGGATGATTTCTTCCTCATACACGGCACCCAAGCCTACATTCTGACTGTTGCGCTTCAGTTTGAGATCCTTGAAAAAGGACAAGGCAAAATCGATTTCGTTTTGCGCAGGCCATATATAGCGCCGGTAATCACTGTCGTCGTAATTGGGCGCCGTCTCCAGTTTGGAAACACTCAAAGGAATCTCGTATTCGTAATAATTGGACTCGAAATCACTTCCGAACCGGATGAAAATACTGATGTCCCCATCCTTGAACTGGTCCCGGGTTTCGCCCAACCCGGGCACAAATCCCTCCTGCAGATGCACGAACATCTTCATGCGCTCATACACCCGCATGTCGAGATTCACCAGCTTGTAAATGCCTTTGAATCCCCCGTTGCTCTGCCCCAACCCGCAAAAGGCAAGGCTGAGCGCCTGCTCGTTCTGCAGCAAATTGGGGAATAGACCCGCGTTGTTTTCCCTTTCGATACCGGGAGGCAGATGATAGCCGAACGGGCGGTTTTCCGAATTCCGCTCGATATTCACGGCGTTCACGTCAAACAACGGTTTGTCGAATTCGGGCTCCCCGACGGAATTCTGGATCCGCTCGTAAATCCGCCATTGGTTGCGCACCATGCTTATTTCCGCAAACCGCAGCGTGACAGGTTGTTTGAATTCCGTCATGTACATACGGATAAACCGCATGGCCCGGTAATCGGCGATGTTGTTGACCCGCTTGGTAAATTGATCGACGGGAATTTTGATCCGGTACCAGATCCGGCCCTGCTCCCCTTCCAGGGATTCCACCACAAACTGGTTGAACTGGAGCCCGCCCATGCCGTCGTCGATCAAAGGAATTTCGTATTCGAAATATGCCTCCGACTCATTCATCGTACCATCCCGGTTGATGTCCTCCATGTCGGGAAGAAACCTGCTGGCTGTGGTAAATCCGTCATTGGTCGGCGGTTGGGCCGAATTGCCTTCCAATCCGTTGAATCCGCGATAGCGATCGAATATGTTGGAGCTGTTGCCGAACTGGCTGTCCCGGTAAGCGATATAATCGTCATTGGAAGGGTCGGCCTCGATGGCGGCCATTACCTGGGCTTGTAAATAACCCCTGTACTGGTCGAGGATATCCTGGAATACGGCCAATTCGCCGGGATTGTCAAGTCCATCCAGTCCCAGGTCCTGCTGGCGCTGCCCTTCCGGATCGGGATCCAGCGCAACGTTGATTTGCCGGTTGGCCGGGATACGACCCCAGGAGGTGGTATCCACCGAGGTCGGATTCCGGTTGGTGGGCAGTCCCTGTTCAAAAGCCTTGCGCCCGTCCCGGAGGATGTCTTCGGACACGTTGCCGATATTGATGACCAGTTTGCCCGGATTGCCGTCATTGCCATTGAGGAAAGGGGAAAGCATCCACATTTCCACATAACCGATATTGGCTTGTTCCCAGTCGGTCGTCGTCAGATCCCGCATGATGCCGCCCCAGCGCTTTTCCGGACTCCGGAGCAAACCGTTCGGCAGGATGCCATCCGAATAATCCGTGCCATTCGGAAGATCAAAATTGTAAGGGCCGCGCACCTCCGGATAATATCTCAAATCGAGGGTGCGCAATTCGGTATTCGTACCCAGCTGTACCTGCTGGTTGGGAAATACTTCCGTCCTGTCCACATAGGATTGGTAAGGATCCTGCGGCGCACCACCGGTCCGCACACTCGGATCAATCTGATACCAGTTGACCATCGCGCGGTTGACCCCACTCACGGTGGAGTTGCTCAGCTTGGCCTCAGGAAAACGCTCGGTGGTTCCCGTGCCGGCATCCTGGGGCACACTGGCGATCACCCATTGCGTACTGGGGATGTGGATGGGCAAATTGGCGGTGCTTCCTTCGAAGTCATCCACATAAACCACTCCATCCTTCTCCTGGCCTTCGTTGATGGCCCTGGCATGTCCCGGCTGCAGAAGCGCTCCCTCTGCCGATACCTGGATCGTTGATTTGGCCTTGGTATCGATGAAGGGGATGGCATCCACCGCTCTGGTCAGCCATGGCACCTCTTCATTAAAGGCAAAATCCAGACCGTACACTTTGTTGTTGATCGGGTCATCACCAATATTCACCTTGAAGGTCGGTGGCCGCTCGAACAATTGCAGGAAAGTGGCCCCCACCCTGAAATTTTCGCTTTTCTCGTAGTCGGCCCTCAATCCCACCATCGTGCGGATCTGAAATCCGAAAAGCGTATTGTCTTCAAAGGATACCTGAATTGGGGTCGCCGCTTTCAGGTAAGCCTCATTGAGGATGGTGATCTGACCCACATTGTAGTCCACAATGTAGTCCTCGTTTTCACGCAGGATGGTTCCTCCTGCGGTCACCCGCAATGACCCCCGGGGTAAATTGAATGCCCCCAGGGAAATCCTCGACGTCACGCTGGTCTTGTAGGTGCCTTTGATGACAAACCGGTTTTTGTCCAGTACTTCCCGGGCCCGCACAAGAATGGTGTCGTACAGATCAGGAAAAGAGTATTGCGCCGCCAACAACGGATCGGTAATCTGGTCCGACAACGCTTTGCCGAATGGCTCCAGCTTGGGGAACATGATCCGGCCATTCTGGGGGAAGATGGTGATACCGGGAATGAAATCGAAAATTCCGTCCGCCTGGGGATCCCTTTGGACATTGAGCTTGTCCATGTTCAACACCCGGATCAACGGCACTCCCGAGAGATTGGAGGCCGGCAGGAATCGTTTGATGCCTTCTCCCGGATCCTCGTAATAAATGTCCAGCCGGAAGTCCTCCTGGCTGACATTGTAGGCGCCGATGTTGTACACGTTTTTCATCATCAGGTCCCAGAGGGGAACATCCGTCCTTTGCGTAATGCTCTTCAGCATTTTGACGAAAAGGACATTGGGCTCGATCTGATTGTAGGGAATGTCATCCGCAAATTCCCCGACCTGATAATGCCTGCCGTTGTAGGTGTATTCATAAGCAATCCCGAGCACATCCTGCGGCTTCAGGTTGGTCGTGATCTGGATGAACCCCAATTTGGCCATCGTTTCATCCAACGTGAATTCGGTAGGGGCCAACAAACGGGCCGTGACTTTTTCGAAATCTCGTGCCTGTTCCATTTGAAACTGCCCGGACTGCAAAGCGCCCACGGATGTCTCCAGCCGGCGGGCCATGGCATTTCCGCGCAACATTTCATACAGGTCGTTGGCATTGTTGGCCGGCAATTCCAATCCGAGAATGTCCGTATTCCTGGGTCCGGTTGCGCCGTAGAGCTGGGCGCCGTTGGGGTTGGTAAATTGATCGTATTCGCCGAGGTCGGCCAGCGCGACAATGTCCCGGATATTTTCCGTCTCGTTGCGGTCATTGGTCACCCATACCTGGACGCGGGTGATTTGAAAAAGACTGTTGACCTGGGGAATATTCGCCAGCGCACGCTCGAAATTCAACCGGTTGTAATGAGAAACCAAAAAATTCCGGTTCTCGTCATACTGGTCGGCCTTCACTTCAAAATCGGATACCTGCGCACCTCCCTGGATGGTCAGTTCCTTGCGGCGCGATTGCTGCTGGGAAGCCAGAGCCGTCAACCGAAGATAGCCGAATTTCATCTCGGTTTTGAGCCCGAACAACGCCTGGCTGCCCTGAATGAGGTTGCTGCGCAAAGGCAAGCTCACGTTTCCCGCTTCGATTTTCTGGATGATGTCGTCCTCGCCAAACTCCTCACTGTTGTAATTCAGTTTGACCCGGTTGTCGAAATTGAAGGTGGCCTGGTTGTTGAAACTGGTGGAGAGATTGAGTTTCTCCCCGATTTTTCCGGTGACATCCACCTGGATGCCCATCCGGAAATCAAATCCACCCTGCAAACGCTGCCGCACCGGCAGTATGGGGTTGTCGGTTTTGTTGTAGTTGACCCCGAAAAAAAGGCTGACCTGCCCTTTGGGTGTGATCTCGATTTTGTTGCCTCCGAACAGCCGGTCCAACAAGTTGCTTTTCAAATCAAACCGGGCAAAGGGATCCTGACGGTCGGCCAGGTCGCTGATCGCGCTGCTGGATCCCGACAGTTTGCCGAAATATTCCTGTTCCAACTCCTTGCCCCGCTTTTCGAGGTATTCACTGAAACTGAGTTGCGTCGGCGAATTGTAATACTCGTTGCCAATGCGCTCCGAAAGCAGGTAATTTCCGGAGGAGGGGTCATACTCCACCGTCTTTTCGATAAACTTCGGATCTTTCAACATATAGGGATCCTGTCCCTGTCCGTTGCGCCAGAATCCGTAATTCGGTGAGGGAATGGTATCCCGAACCATGGGGGAATGAAAGGCCACATGGCCGGATGCGACCGACATGCAGGCACACGCCGCCCATACCCCAAGAACCGCCAGATACCTCATAAATTAGCCAGTCTCAATGTAACGTTTGCTGAAAACGACCCAGCGAACATTATGGTGTTTGTTAACATCGTATTTTGCATAACGGAGACGCTCTCCATGAGAACCTCCCTCGCCATATACGATAAACGGTCCGACCGGGTTGCTTCGTGGGGAACCGGCACCTCAGGAGAGCTCCTTCAGGGCGAGCCTGATCCGCTCCTCTGCGGTAGCCGATCTGCCGACGGTCTCCGCCACCCGGTTCAGCGCCTTTTGGGCCTGAGCGCGGGGGAAGCCCAGGGCCAATAGTGCTGATAACGCCTCCTCGGCACTTCTATTGTCCTGAGGAGCAGTCGTCAACGCTATACCCCCTGTATGCCGGACGACCTTATCCTTCAAATCCACCAGAATGCGGCGGGCCGTTTTTTCCCCGACCCCCTTCACTTTGCGAAAGGCGGCTATGTCTTCCGACAGGATGGCCGCCTCGGTCTCGCCCGGACTCATATAGCTCTGAATCAATTGGGCCGTATTGGGTCCAACCCCCGACACGGAGATCAACAAAACAAACAAATGCCGCTCTTCTTCGGTACCGAAACCGTATAAAGCCTGGTGATCCTGACTGAAATGGTGGTAAATGTGGAGCGATATGTCCTCTGCCGGGTCCAGGGCTGAGGCTGTATACAAACTGATGCGCACCTCATAGCCAACTCCCTGGCAATCCAGAATGACCGAAGTAGGGCCCCGACGGACCACTTTTCCTCTCAAATAAGCGATCATTGGACGAAGGTACACAGGAGTTTTGCCCGGAACGACACAGGGGAATCAGTCTCTCCCCAACACGCCATCCCAGAAAGATCTCCATGCCTCCCGTCGGGCTTCCTTTTTTTTCCTTTTCTCCTGTTCCTTGCGCATTTTTTCACCCAATTCACTGGGCCGGTAGCCGGGATCTTCCCGGATTTCTGTATCCGCGCCCAGCCCCAGAAAATCCAGGAGTCCCCCCGGTTCCCCAGCCAGTTCGGGGTAATCCTCGAGATAAGGGGGACAGTTGACTTCCGCCCACACATGTTCGGGCAATGGTGCAAAGGGAGTCGCCACCAAAGGCCGCAAGGCGGGATCCGCCTGACAGCCGGTCCACAGTCTGGCAAAGAGCGGTAGTGCCGTCCGGGCCCCGGACCCCGATCTCAGGGTCCGGAAGTGAATCACCGGCAAGGCGGCGCCTACCCGCGCGACGGCAACAAGGTGCGGTGAATATCCTGCAAACCAGCCATCGGCGTGGTCCTGGGTTGTACCGGTTTTGCCGGCCAATCCGCCCCGCAATCCATACGTGGTGCGAAGGGCCATGGCCGTACCGCTGTCCACCGCCATCTCCAGCGCGTGCCGCAGTACCAGTGCATGCTCCGGGGACAGCGATCGCTTGAAGGTCGCTTTTTGCGCTTCGACCGTCCGGGCATACACTACCTCTCCGGCAGAAGTCTCGATCCTTTCAATGTAATACCACTCGGGAGTCAGGCCCTCATTGGCCAGGGTGCCATACAACCGCAGCGCATCAAACAAATCCATCTCGGCTGTCCCCAAGGCCAGACTCGGCTTGTCGGGCAACCTGCCCCTGACTCCCATTTTCCGGGCCAGGTCAATGACCGGATCAACACCCGTCTCCATGATCAGGGCGGCGGTGACGGTATTCAGGGAATGCGCCAACGCTCCCGCCAGCGTGTAAACCCCGCCATTCGTTTGAGCGGCATTCCGGGGCGTCCAATCCTGGTATTCCCCATAAGTGACCTCCAGATCCTCGAAATAGTCACAAGGGTCAAAGCCGGCCTCCAATGCTGCCGCATACACCACCGGCTTGAATACCGAGCCCGCCTGTCGCTGCGCCTTGACCTGGTCGTAGGGGAAAAATTGCTGGCTGATTCCCCCTACCCATACCCGAATGGCACCGGTAGAAGGGTCTCCGGCGAGAATGCCCGCATGCAACAGGGAAAGCGCATACCGGATCGAATCCATCGGCGTCCACTTTCTGTTTACCGGCCCTTGCCAGGTGAAAACCTGCATGTCCACCGGCTCGCCAAATTGCTTCCTGATCTCCGCCTCCTCCAGGCCTGCCCCTTCGGCTTCTTTCCAGCGCGGCGATTGTTGCATGGCCCTTCGCAGCAAGGCCTCCTCTTCCCAGGGCTTGTCCTTTCCCCACTCCTTTTCAAAGGCCGTTTGCAGAGCCACCATGTGCCTGGACATGCCTTCTTCCGCCAGACGTTGCATGCCGGCATGAATGGTCGTGTATATCCGGAGCCCGTCGGTATAGAGGCCGTATCGCTCCCCTCCCGGCTTTCTCAGGGTGTCCAATATGTTGCCGGCCTCCATACGAAGGTGCTCCCTGAAATAGGTGGCCAGGCCGGCATCGTGACCCTCGCGGCTGTATCGGAGGCCGAGGGGCAGTGATTGTGCCCGTTTTTTTTCCTCCTCATTGATCACACCCTGACTTGCCATGCGCGCCAACACCGTATTCCGGCGTTGGAGGGCGCGATCGGGATGGCGAACGGGATGGTAAGCGGTATTGGCCTTGAGCATACCCACCAGCAATGCGGCCTCGTGCAGTTGGAGCCGGGATGCCGACACCCCGAAATAACGGCGGGCTGCTACTTCGATCCCGAAAATATTGTCGCCGAACGGTACGGTGTTCAGATACAAGTGGAGGAGGCCCTCCTTGTCATAGGCCTTTTCCAGACGGGTAGCAATGATCATCTCCCGTAATTTCTGCCCGAGCAGCATCCCGCCTTTCTCCCGGGGAAAAAGATTTTTGGCCAGTTGCTGGCTGATGGTGCTGCCTCCTCCCTGCCGGCGGTCTCCAAACAAAAGGGTCCGGACGATGACCCGTGCGGTACCTGTCAGGTCTATGCCGCGATGGGTAAAAAAACGGGCGTCCTCGGTGGCCACCAGCGCCTTGGGCACCCAGGGGCTGATGTGCGCCATGTCCACCAAAACCCGGTTTTCAAGATAATACTTTCCGAGCAGTTCCCCATCGGAGGCCCATACCTCCGTAGCCTCGTGGTGGCGAATGGCAGACAGCTCCTCCCGGCCGGGCAACGGCCCGAACCAACCCCAGTAAACCCCGGCCAGCAGCAGCAGAAAAAGACCGGTCACCGTTGCCGTCACCAAACCGATGCCTTTGAGGAGCCGGCGGTTGATGGCGGAGTACCCTCGCCGTGAAGCGGGTTTATGACGGGGATGGGCAGGGCGGCTGGGCATGGTCGGGGGTGCGTGTAAAACGCCCTCCCAGGCATAATATTGAGTGGGGTCCTACAGGTTCACTCAGACCGTTTGCCTCCAGGCTTCCACGCTTTCCCCTGCATCATTCGCCGGCGCATGTACCGCCTCCGGCCCCGAAACCGATTGGAAGGGAACGGATGCCCTTCTTTCTCTGGTGTAAGTTGAAATCTGATGAATGAATTCGGGCGTACCGGCGCAAACAACGCCTTTCACGGAACGCTGTTGGATCAGATGCCGCATGGTATTCCGGGAACCTACCGCCAACATCTGTACGACGCCCTCCGAAATCCCAATGGTTCGAGCCGTACTCCACATCAGTCGGATGAGGGCGTGGTCCAGCCCCAGGTGACCGGGAAGCGTGGCATAGATGACCTTGCACCCGGCCGCCAGGATCCCCGCCATGGCCGCACTTCCGGCCAGAAGACAGGATTCGTCACTTCCGTCAGCCAGCAGGGCAATGATCCCGGCCGGTTCGGTGCCTTCAGCGTCTCCGTGCCTTTCCAACCATTGGCCGGTAGCTGTCCAGGCCTCTGCCAGGGAAAGTACGTCGACGGAGGCATCGTCCTCCGGGTATCGGGTTTCTTTCAGGGCCCACCGCATCAATTCCTCCCGGGAACCTGCCAGGGCGCGACCCATTTCCAGGAGGAAGGATACGCGCAGCGCGCCGCCATCCTGGGACCAGGCCGAATCCGTATTTTCCAGACAATGGATGGCCTGCTCCAGCGCTTCAATATCCGACCAGCCGGGAAGAAATGGCTGACCATCCCCTCCTGGAATGCCGAGCGCATTGGCCAGGGCCCGCGCCTGCTCGGCTTCCGGGCCCATACTTGGAATCCATGCCTTCATCCGAAGCCGTTTGTTGAAAGTGAAGGTAGAGGGAACTCCGGGTAAAATTCCATCCGTATGCCTTGGGACAAAATCCAGACCATTTTCTGCACCGCCGTTAATATGTCGTTAAAAACAGCGGTCCAACCAGCCATCCATGGACATATATATCTGATTGTCTGCCATTTGCAATTGAAACGGATCTTCGCTTGGCCTCATTTCTCCCGAAGTCGCGGGGTGCCATGCAACAAAATCCTATTTTTGCCCCTTAGTAAATGGACGACATTATTGCCCACTTAATCTAAACGAAGTGAATATCAAACCATTCACCTTTCTCACGGTCCTGGTGGTCCTCCTGCTCGCGACCCAAACCACTTTGCAGGCCCAACAGGTAGCTTGCGTGGATATCAATCTGATCCTCGAAAGCCTGGATGATTACAAAACGGCCCAGGACGACCTTGACAAACTGGCCGCCCGCTGGCGTCAGGAAATCGAACAGGAGTTTGACAAAGTCAAGGGGATGTACAACAAGTACCAGGCCGAGCAAGTATTGATGAGCGAAGAAATGCGGCAACAACGCGAAGAAGAAATCCTGACCAAAGAGAAGGAGATCCGGGAAATGCAAAAAGCCAAGTTCGGCCCGGAGGGAGAACTTTTCAAAAAACGCCAGGACCTTGTCAGACCCATCCAGGACCGTGTGTACAGCATTGTCGAAGCTTATGCCAA
>JAGFIW010000249.1 GCA_024103195.1 Saprospiraceae bacterium
ATCCCGCCCATCCGGACCGACAATGCCGGGAATTCCTCCCCCTTGACGGAAACGGCGTGGCGGGAAAGCGGGGGGGAGGCATTGTGGTCGGCCTGCCAGGAACCCGAATACGGCCCTGTTTCCGTGGCCATCATGTCCGGTGATCCGGGCATGACGATACGCCCCAATCCGTGCCGGGGATCCTTTGTGGTCAGGCGGACGGATGCAGGAACGGAACGCCGGGCGTTTGCCCTTTACGACATTTCCGGCCGGGAAATCCTGCGCGGAGAGACGGGCCCCGGTGACACGGCCTTTGACGCGACCGGAATCCCACCGGGCTGGTATTTCTGGAGATCCGGAGGCGGCGGGACGGGCGGGCTGGTCGTTCTGCCTTGAAGGGGGTGAGGTGTCCCCGGACCCACCCGTTGCGGAAGAGCGATGAGCCTGGTCATGGACCCTGTTGCGTGTGGTCATTGCCGGGAGATTGTATCTTGCCCTACCTTTCGCACTGAAAAAGACCTGGCGTTGAAACCGACGGATATCAGAGACCCGGAATACTTTCACAAAGTCGTGGATTGCCAGTATGCGTGTCCGGCGCATACGCCTGTCCCGGAATACATCCGCCTCATCGCGGAGGGCAGGTACACCGAGGCCTACCTGATCAATTGGGAATCCAATGTATTTCCCGGCGTGTTGGGTCGTACCTGCGACCGTCCCTGCGAGCCTGCCTGCCGCAGGGGCAGGGTGGAGGAGGAGCCCGTGGCCATCTGTCGCCTGAAACGGGTGGCGGCCGACTACAAGGAGGATGTGGACGGGATTCTTCCCGCCGGGCCATTCCCTTCCAATGGCAAAAAAATTGCGCTCATCGGAGGTGGTCCTGCTTCCCTGACGGTGGCGCGCGATCTGGCGCCATTGGGTTACGAGATTCATTTGTACGACGATCAACCCGCCGGCGGAGGGATGATGCGCTCGCAGATCCCTGCCTTTCGCCTGCCGGAATCCGTGTTGGACGAAGAGGTGGGTTATGTGCTCCGGATGGGGATTCACACCCATTTCAAGACCTATGTCGAAAGTCTGAAGGAGATCCTGGACAAGGACTACGACGCCGTGTTTGTCGGTACGGGGGCGCCCAGAGGCAAGGACCTGGCGGATTTGCCGGGGCGGTGGGATGATCCGGACAGGGTCCATGTAGGCATCCAGTGGCTGTCCAACGTGGCCTTCCAACATACCGACAAGATCGGCAGGAATGTGCTGGTCCTCGGAGGAGGTAATACCGCGATGGACTGTTGCCGGACCGCCCGGCGGCTGGGTGGTGAAAACGTCCGGGTCCTCGTGCGTAGCCCGTTCAAGGAAATGAAGGCCTCCCCGTGGGAAATCGAGGATGCCCAACGCGAGGATATCCCCATCCACGAGAATCATAACCCCAAAGCTTTCGTGACGTCCGGAGGGAAGCTCCAGGGCATGTTGTTTGAAAAGGTGGAGCCTGTCTATGAAGGCGGACGCCGCAAGCTGGTTCCTACCGGTGAAGAGGTTTTTTTTCCGGCCGATGACGTCTTGATGGCCATCGGGCAGGAAAATGCTTTCCCCTGGATCGAGCGGGATCTCGGCATAGCATTCAACCAGTGGGAGCTCCCCGTCCTGGATGCCAGGACGTTCCAGTCCACCCTCCCCAGGGTATTCTTCGGAGGTGATGCCGCCATGGGGCCCAAAAACGTTATCACGGCCGTAGCGCAGGGGCATGAAGCCGCGATTTCCATAGACCGTTTCTGCCAGGGGCTCTCCGTGTCTGACCGTCCGGCTCCCAGGACTTCCATGGCCCCTCAAAAAATGGGATTGCACGAGTGGGTCTACGACAGTCAGGTAGTGCCGGACCTGAGATACAAGGTTCCGCATGCCGAAAAACAGAAAGCTCTTCACGACCGGTTGCTGGAGGTCGAATTGGGATTTGACCCGGCTACCGCCTACCGCGAAGCGGAGCGCTGTCTCAACTGTGATGTGCAGACCGTGTTCACGACGAGCCGATGCATCGAATGCGATGCCTGTGTGGACATCTGTCCCACCTCCTGTATCACTTTCGCGGTCAACGGCGAGGAAGAGGATTTGCGAAGCCGTTTGTCGGCGCCTGCCCTCGAGTTGGACCAGGACCTTTACGTGTCACCCGACCTGCCTACGGGCCGGGTGATGATCAAGGATGAAAATGTGTGTCTGCACTGCGGATTGTGTGCAGAGCGTTGTCCGACGGCGGCGTGGGACATGCAGAAATTCGGATATCAAACGGCAAAAGCCTCCATGGTAT
>JAGFIW010000256.1 GCA_024103195.1 Saprospiraceae bacterium
CAGGGTTTGGGTCCCCGAGGGCAGGGCCAGCAACAGGAAAACCCCGATCCAAACATATCCTGCCGTTTTCTTCATGGCCAACATTTCCGACCGGCACTTGCCGTCTGTAAAGGCCAAAATCGGAAATTGGAACCAAATGCCTTCCAAAAGGGAAGGTGCCTGTAATCCTTAATGCCGTCTTTGATGATTCGGGTCCGCTTTTTGCTTACCATGGCCAACAGGGTTGTCGGAAAGGTCCTGACCTTTCTCCTGAAAGCCTGTACTTTAGCCTCTTTATTCTTTCGACCATTCCCGTTCGCATGCGTTACGATCCTATCGACCCTCAGCTTTTCATCCAAAACCGCAAGCGCTTTGTCCGCGAGATGAAGCCCGAAAGCCTGGCCATTTTCCATGCCAATGACCAAATGCCCCGCAATGGCGACCAGTTTTATCCATTCCGCCAAAACAGCCATTTCTTTTACCTCTGCGGTCTTGATCAACCGGAAGCCGTACTGGTTCTTTTCCCGGACTGCATTAGGGAATCGTTCCGGGAAGTGTTGTTCATCAAACGGACTACCGACAAGCTCTCCGTCTGGGAGGGTTACAAATATTCCAAAGAAGATGCCCGTCGGATCTCGGGGATAGAAAAAGTGCATTTTCTGGACGAGATGCCTACTGTCCTGCATGAGCTCATGTTGCTGGCCAGACGCATTTACACCAATATTCCGGAGAACGATCGTTTCCAACCCGAAGTGGAATCGCGCGATGCCCGTTTCACGCGGGAATACCAGCAGCGATATCCCTCCCACAAGTTCCACCGGTCACAACCCATTCTCAAAAAACTGGTGATGATCAAGTCGGATGCCGAAATCCAACTGATCTCACATGCCGTGGATATCACGGCATCCGCCTTCCACCGGGTCTTGCGGTTTGTCCGGCCGGGTGTCATGGAGTATGAAGTGGAAGCCGAAATAACGCACGAATTCATTCGTCAGCGGGCGGGACATGGCTACCACCCCATCGTCGGGTCGGGGGCCAATTCCTGTATCCTGCACTACAACCAGAATGACCAGCCTTGCCAGGAAGGGGATCTGCTGCTCCTCGATTTCGGTGCCGAATATGCCAATTACTCCGCCGATTTGACGCGCACCATCCCGGTCAGCGGCCAATTCTCCTCCCGCCAGCGCTCGGTCTATGACGCGGTACTTCGCGTCATGCGCGCAGCCACAGCCTTGCTGGTTCCCGGCAACAACCTCCTGGATTACCAGAAAGAAGTGGGCCGCATCATGGAAAGCGAATTGCTGGGCCTCGGCCTGATCTCCCGGACAGACATCAAAAACCAGGATCCCGACCAACCTGCCTACAAGAAATATTTCATGCATGGCACTTCCCATCACCTGGGCCTGGATGTCCATGACGCCAATCACCGGTACGATCCCATCCAGGCCGGCATGGTATTCACCTGCGAGCCGGGCATCTACATTCCCCAGGAAGGATTCGGCATCCGCCTTGAAAATGACGTCCTGGTGACGGATCATGAACCCGTCGATCTCATGGGGCACATTCCCGTCGAAGCCGATGAAATCGAAACCCTCATGCACGAGGACTCCCCGGCCGTCAAACGCTGAAGCTTACTCCCCGGGTATAGCCCATTCGGGTATGAAGGGCACTTCCAATTCCCAGTTGCCACGCAAGGCAGGCAGCAGATGGGCTGATCTCGGTTCGCCCTTCCTGCCCCGGTAATGATCGGCGCCGTCCCATCGTCCGTTGCCATCGACATCCAGGGACACAAATGCCTCGTAGGTTCCCGGTGGCAACGGGGGCAGCAGGATGCGCCAGGTAGTTTGACCCACCGATCGCATGGGGGAGGTAACAGGTACGCCCCGGCTGTCCACGATTTCCAGCAATACCGGTGTATCCTCCGGCAACCGGTCAATAAGGAGGGTGAGCGTCCCCCAGTCGTTGACCGACCCTACGGTTACGCCCACGGCCAGGGAATCGGCCTGGATCGCTCCGTTCAAAGTCATCAATGCGCCGGGCAGGAAGCGAATGGTGACTGTTGCCTCGGGAAAGGCCACACCCCGGATCGTCCGCGTGTCTCCATCGGGATTGAGTCCGATTACTGCACCCTCCAACGCCTGGGTGTCCCGGTGGACACGGATCCGCGCCGTATCCGGAAAGGCAATCGGCGGATGGCAGACAAAACGCAAGGGCGCATTGGGGGGCTGGCTCCCCTGAATGACCGGGACAGGGGTCACGGTCAGGAAAGGCAGGGTGTCCGGCCCTCCCGGCAAACGGATCGAATCGCCATCAACCATTATCCACGCCATGGGGCTGCCCGCACTTTGCCAAACCGACAACACCGTATCCCGCGTCCAACGCATGACCGGTCCCCCGGTGAAACCATCCGTTACGGTCACCCCGGCCGGCCGGCGATTGAAAATCAGATCCGTGCGCCCCGCCTCCCTCGTGGAGTCCATGGCAATCAACCTGGCTTTTTTGACGGGGGGTGACAATTCCAGCAGCGGAAACGGGTCCGGCTGTGTGCCTATGCGGACGAGACCCTCCAGACCCGTCAGCCGCTCATCAGGTTGGTCATACAAGTAGTTGGCATTACGGTCATCCAGGGCGTACAACCGATACTGCCCTTCCCTCAGATGCTCGAAACGATAGCTTCCTTCCTTGTCGGTTCGGGCGAAATAAGCCGGAAGCTCCAACGTCACGGCCGAATCGGCCGGAGAGCGGTGCAGCAATACCAACACGTCTTCCAATTGGCGGCGGGTCATGGCATCGACCAGTCTTCCTTCCGCTTGTAAACTGTCGAGCACCGGTCCCGTGGAGAATACATACTTCAGGTCGGGCACCACGTTGCCTTCGCTGCGGTCGCTCACTGCCTTGCCGAAGGACAGGATGTAGGTGGTGCTGTCTCTCCAGGGTTCCCCGTCGTCAAAGGTGACCGTGAGGGTTTTCCCTTTGACGACGACCTGTGGATGTCGCCGCACAGGGGGTGAAATCACCACCTGTTTGAGGGCATCGCGCACCTGAATCCATTCATCAAATTGAAAGGTCAGTTGCCGGGGTTGGAAGGACGTCTTCAGCGGGGGCGTGGATTGCAGCGTATCGAGGCGAGGTGGCGTCTCGTCTTTCGGGCCGCCTTCGGGAGGCAATACCCGGGCACAGGATGCCAGAAGCATCCCTGCCCACAGAATACGGGTATACCTTTCCATTGCTCTTCTTTGCCTCATTCGCGTCGGTCCTTCACGTCATTCATCCCCTTGCCTTTCGGCCGGTACCTGGTTGGCGGGATGGTATCGCAACACCGTTTCGCGAAGGTATCGCATATCCAGGTGGGTGTAGATTTCCGTGGTGGTGATGGAGGCATGACCCAGCATTTCCTGCACAGCGCGCAGGTCGGCGCCTCCCTCGACCAGGTGCGTGGCAAAGGTGTGCCTGAAGGTGTGTGGACTTACGGTTTTCCTGATCCCTGCCGCCTCTGCCAGCCGGCGGATCAACTGGAAGACCATCACCCGGGAAAGCCTTCCACCCCGCTGGTTGAGAAAAACCACATTTTCGTCACCGGGTCGGACAGGATGTACATGCCGACGGACATCGTCCAGGTAAAAGCGCAAATGGCGCACCGCCTC
>JAGFIW010000288.1 GCA_024103195.1 Saprospiraceae bacterium
CTTTCTATAGTCTGGCTCAACGAAGTGCCGGGCTTGCAAAAGCCGTGCATCAGAATGTCCCCTTCATCGAGTTCGGGGACAAATTCCCCGCCCAGCGTGCGAAACAACCCCAGCGAAATCAGAAACAACCCTGCCGCCAGGATGATGGACGCCGCCGGCCTGCGTATCGCGGCCGACAGGGCCGGACGAAACATGGATTCAAGCGTATGCATGGTCCATCTGGTCACCCGGTTTTCAGTCAGGTCCCGGCGGTTAAAAAACAGACTGGCCATCACAGGGACATAGGTCAGGCTGAGCACCAGGGCGCCAATGAGGGCAAAGGACACCGTCAGGGCCATGGGTTTGAACATCTTGCCTTCAATGCCCGTCAGCGCATAGACGGGTAGGTACACCAAAACGATGATGAGTACGCCGAATACCGATGAGCGCACCACCCTGGATGCCGCCGTTACAATGCCCTCCTCCATGTCGTTCCGGGTCAGGGGATCCTCCTGTTGACCGGCTTCCTTCCTGAGCACGAGATAAAAAAGGGTAGCCTCCACCAGGATAATGGCGGCATCGATGACGAGGCCAAAATCGAGGGATCCCAGGGACATCAGGTTGGCGGAAATGCCGAAAGCGACCATCATGCCCACGGCAAACAACATACTCAGGGGAATCACGCTGGCGATCACTAAAGACGCCCTGAGATTGCCCACCAACAGCAAAAGGACCAAAATGACGATCAGGGCTCCCTCGATCAGGTTGTTGCGCACCGTGGCCATCGTGCGGTCCACCAACGCCTCCCTGTCCAGGAAAGGCGTGATGACCACCCCCTCCGGAAGAGCCTGTTGCACGGATGCCATTCTTTCCTTGACGGCGCGAATGACCTTCGCCGCATTGGCATCCTTGAGCATCATCACGATGCCCAACACGATTTCGTCCTGTCCGCCGCTGGTGACCGCTCCGAATCGCAAGGCGCTTCCCGATCTCACTACCGCAACATCCCCAACATGGACCGGCATGCCGTCTTGGATGGCAACCACTATCCGCTCGATATCGGCCGGTTGGGACAACATGCCCAAAGCGCGGACAAAGTACAGGTCGGGACCTTTTTCGATATAAGCCCCTCCGGCATTGCGGTTGGAGGCCTGCACCGCTTCAACGAGCTCCTCCAGAGAGACATTGCGAGCCCGTAGCGCGGCGGGGTCAACGGCGATCTCGTATTCTTTTTGAAACCCGCCGAAGGAGTTGATCTCGACGACTCCGGGAATTCCGGCCAGTTTCCTTTTGACCATCCAGTCCTGGATCGTGCGCAGTTCAGTGGGGGAATAACGGTCCTGATATCCGGGCAAGGCCTCGATGCGGTAATGCAGGATTTCTCCCAGACCGGTTGATACAGGAGCCATCTCGGGACGACCGGCAGAGGCCGGAATATCCTCCCAGATTGTCGTCAACCTCTCGTTGATGACCTGGCGGGCCAGGCTGTTGGGCATGGACTCACTGAATACGACCGTAATGACGCTCAGTCCGAAGCGGGAAATGGACCGCAACTCCTGAACACCCGGACTGTTGCGCACTGCCTGCTCTACGGGGTGCGTGACAAGACGCTCAACCTCCAGCGTTGTCAGGTCCGGGCACACCGTCAGGATTTGCACCTGGTTGTTGGTGATGTCCGGAATGGCATCAATGGGCAGACGGGAGAAGGAAAAGATGCCCCAGGCCACCAGGCCTGCGGTACTGATCAGTACCAACGGTTTGTGCTGCAGGCACAACCTGATGAAGGATGTAAACATGGCTGAAGATGGGTCTGACGGAAAATCGGCCCTCCATGGCAAAGCCACCCGGGACCAGGACAATCAAGGCGGGAATGAGGTCGTCAGACCGTTCGGGGCGGCTGCCAGAAGTCGTCAGGCGCTATCCGGAAATGCCAGAATGGCAATTTGTCCACCAAAAAGGAAGGCGCATCCGCGGGGATCAGCAAGGAGCAAATCCCTACCAGGCTTTTCAGCGCCGGTATCATCAGCGGAAAGGCAAGGGCTGCGTCCCGGGTCTGGAAAGGTAGTCCGTCGTGGGGATGATCGGCGTGATGCTCCCGGGTCCCTGCACCGTAATGCAGATCAATGAAATCCATGAACGGCAACGAACCCTCTTCGAGGCAATGGACCTGGTAATGCTCAACCAATTCCAGGGAGTACCGGACCCACACCTGAACACCGACCAGAGAAAACAACTGCGTAAAAACCAGCCCCATGGCGAGCCATTGTCGCCAACGGGAGGACATGCTTAATCCGGAGCCTGGCATTTCAATACGCAACCTGTACACAAAGTTAGCCGTCCCGCCTGAAAATCGTCGTATCCTGTTCGAATGTCAGCCCATGCGTCCGGCATGTGCGGTCCA
This sequence comes from Saprospiraceae bacterium, assembly GCA_024103195.1. Taxonomy (GTDB): domain Bacteria; phylum Bacteroidota; class Bacteroidia; order Chitinophagales; family Saprospiraceae; genus JAGNXB01. Next base: position 2,381 of record JAGFIW010000288.1, read on the forward strand.
TGGCAGGAAAATGCTGTTATCAGGTCAGAACTGCATTAGAAACTTCTAATCGATAAAACGCAAAAATGATAAACTGATTATCAGGACCGGTCGTTGTTTTCATCTGACCTTATTCCCATACCCATCGCCTATGAACGCTTTAGCTACCAAGCATTTCGCCAAGGATTTTCCCGCCAGTGTCGTCGTCTTTCTCGTCGCTCTGCCCCTTTGCCTGGGTATAGCTCTGGCTTCCGGTGCACCCCTTCTTTCCGGACTGATCGCCGGCATTGTGGGCGGGATCGTAGTGGGTTTGCTCAGTGGATCACACCTCAGTGTGACCGGTCCGGCGGCTGGCCTCACGGTCATCGTACTCGACGCCATTACCTCATTGGGCAGTTTCCAGCTCTTTCTCGTCGCCGTCTCCCTGGCCGGGGTTTTCCAGTTGATCCTCGGGTATGTCAAGGCCGGGATCATCGGTTTGTACTTTCCCGTTTCGGTGATCAAGGGGATGCTGGCCGCCATTGGTCTCATCCTCATCATGAAACAGATACCCCACTTCCTCGGCCTGGACCTTGACGCCTTCGGGGAAATGAATTTCATGGGTACGGACGGGAGAAACACCTTTGAAGAATTGATCTATGCCTTCAGCCATATCCATGCCGGTGCGCTGTTGGCCGGTGTGCTCGCCCTGGGACTCATGCTGTTGTGGGACACAATACTCAAGGAAAAGATTCCCATGCTCCGCATGGTACCCGGCGCCTTGTTGGCCGTCATCGCCGCTGTCGTCCTGGCCCGGATTCTGGCGCAAATGGATCCATCCCTGGCCATCGGGAGTGAGCATATGGTACAGATACCCCTGCTCATCGGCGGCGAACCTCTCGGCCAACTCATGGCCCTGCCGGATTTCTCAGGCCTTTGGCAGCCCGAGGTGTGGAAAGTAGCCATCGTCATTGCCATCATCGCCAGTCTCGAGACCCTGCTCAGTGTCGAGGCCGTGGACAAAATGGACCCCCACAAGCGCATGACCCCCAACAACCGCGAACTCAAGGCCCAGGGTATGGGCAACCTGATCAGCGGTCTCATCGGTGGCCTGCCCATGACAGCGGTCATTGTGCGCAGTACCGCCAACCTGGAAGCAGGTGCCAGAACCAAAATGTCGGCCGTTTACCATGGCATCCTTCTCCTCGTGTGTATCCTTCTCATCCCCGGGCTCCTCAACCAGATCCCCCTGGCGGCCCTGGCGGCCATCCTGCTGGTCGTTGGCTTCAAGCTCACCAAACCCGCCCTGTATCGCTCGCAGTTGCGCAACGGTATCCGTCAATTCCTTCCCTTTATCGTGACCATTGTGGCCATTCTGTTTACCGACCTGCTGACCGGGATCATGATCGGCATGTTTGTGGCGGTCTTTTACATCCTCAAGACCAACTACAAGACCCCTTACTTCTATCACGAAGAACTGCACCCGGACCGCGATGGCCACAAGGTGATCAAACTGGTGCTTTCCGAGCATGTCTCCTTCCTCAACAAAGCCAGCCTGCAGCTCACCCTTGAAAACCTGCCGGACAACAGTGAGGTCATCATTGACGGTACCCAGTCCGAGGAGATCGACTTCGACGCGCTCAAAATCATCAACGACTTCAAAACGCATGCCGCCGACAAGGGCATTCGCCTCGAACTCGTCAACATACCGGAAGTCTGAACGGCCCGTGGGGCTTTACACGCGTTCCAGTAAGGCGATGTTCTCCACGTGATGCGTGTGGGGGAACATGTCGACCGCCCGGGAGCGGGTGACGCGATAGGCCTCTCCCAGCCCCTGAATGTCCCTCGCCTGGGAGGCGGGGTTGCAGCTCACATACACGATCCGCGGAGGTGCCATTCGCCGGATGGCCGCCACCACATCCTCATGCATGCCGGCGCGGGGAGGATCCGTGATCAACACATCCGGTGGACCATGCTCCCGGATGAAGGTATCGTCCATGAGTTTACGCACATCCCCGGCATAGAAACGGGCGTTGTCCACCCCGTTCAGAAGTGCGTTGTCGCGTGCGTCCTCGACGGCCGGAGCCACTTCCTCGATGCCGATCACTTCCCGGCATTGACCGGCGATAAAGAGGGAAATGCTCCCGAGACCGGCATACAGGTCGTAAACCCTTTCGGTGCCCTGTAATCCGGCAAAAGCGTGGACTTCCTCATACAGCCGGGCAGCCTGACGGGTGTTGGTCTGGAAAAAGGATTTGGGGCCGATGGCATATCGCACATGCCCCAGCACTTCTTCCACTTTGTCGGTGCCTGCCCAATGATGGACCGGCAGGTCCAGAAAGAAATCGTTCCATTTGGTATTGACGAAGTAGTGCAGGCTGGTTATTTCCGGAACCTGTTCCTGCAGGGCATGCAGATAGCGCTCTCTTTTACGGACATCCTCCTCTCCGAATCCGACGACCACCAGGACCTGGCCGGTTGAAAATACCCGGATGACCAATTGCCGCAAAAACCCCTGATGCCGCTTGACATCATAGAAGCTCAATGCCTGCGAACGCCCCAATTCCAGGCAGGTCTTCCGGATCTTCTCCGACGGTTCGGGCTGCAGGAAACACGTCTGCAGATCCAACACCTTGTCAAAGGCTTTCCTGGGGTGAAATCCCAGGACCCTGTCCTCATTGGACCTGCCGTCCTCCATTTCCTGGCGGGTCAGCCAACGCCGGGAAGAGAAAGCAAATTCGAGTTTGTTGCGATAATGGCGGTCGCTTTCCGCCCCGAGGATCGGGAGCTCGACACCCAGTCCGGAGTGTCCGATGCGCTGAAAGGCATCCTTAACCCATTGCTGTTTTTCAACCAGTTGACGGGTATAGCGGACATGCTGGTAACTGCACCCTCCACAGTGCTCGAAGTGGGGGCAGAATGGCTCGGTCCTGTCTGCCGATTTTTCCTGCCATCGGGTGATAATGCCCTCTGAGTACCCTTTCTTCTGGCGAATGACCTGGATATCCACCACGTCTCCGGGGGCCGCATCCTGTACAAAATACACCTTGCCTTCCGCGTCACGGCCTATGCCGCGCCCCCTGTCCGCCAATGCCGTAATGGTCAGGGAAGCGATCTGGGGCAGGAGACGACGAGGCATGAATGGGAAAGTTGTTGGTGCAAAGGTAGCGGGCCATCTTTTAGGGTATGACACACTGTGGTGCGAAAAGCAGATATTCGGGGGATGATACGCAGTACCGCCCATTCTGCCCTGCGCACCCTGCTGCCTGCGGATTTTTACCGCGACCGGCAGATGTATGATCAATGTCTGGATACCCTGTTTGCCCCCTCCTGGCAGTTTTTGGCCGGTCCGGAAATCCCCTCCACACCCGGTCATGCCCATCCGGTGACCTTGTTGCCCGGCAGCCTGAATGAACCCATGTTGCTGTCGGTGGATGCCGATGGAAGGGAGCATGTATTGTCCAATGTCTGCACCCACAGGGGCAATCTGTTGGTCAGCACGCCAGGCCGTTGCCGCCAACTGGTCTGCGGCTATCACGGCCGGGCCTTTGCGCCGGACGGCACCTGCCTTCGGCAACCCGGTTTGGATCGTGTCAAGGGGTTTCCGGGCAGGGAGGATGACCTGAGGCGTCCGGCCAGCGGCCACTGGGCAGGGTTGCGCTTTGTGCGGCTGGCGGGTGATGCCTCCTTCGAAGAATGGATGGCGCCTATCGCCGAAAGAACCGCCCATTTACCCTGGGATACCCTGGAACCGTTGCCCGAACACTGCACCACCTACCCCGTCAAGGCGCATTGGGCCCTCTATACCGACAATTTTCTGGAGGGCCTTCACATCCCGTTCATCCATCCCGCGCTGAGAGAGGCGCTGGACATGTCGGTCTATCCCATCCACCTCTTTCCCCGGGGATCCCTCCAAATGGGGCTGGCCAAAGAAAACGAACCCGCCTTTGACCTGCCGCCAGGACATCCGGATGCCGGAAGCCGGGTTTATGCCTGGTATTTCTGGCTTTTCCCCAATCTGATGCTCAATGTATATCCCTGGGGACTATCCGTCAATGTGGTCGAGCCCACGGGGCCCGACAGCACGCGGGTGCGCTATCTGACTTATCGGTTTCGCGGTCAGCAGGGAGGTCCGCAATCCCATGCCCTCGCCGCCACCGAAGAGGAAGATGACCGCGTGGTGGAACAGGTGCAGCGGGGTACAAGGTCGCGACTTTATCATCCCGGCCATCTGGTGCCGGAGTGGGAAAGCGCCGTGGTCCACTTTCATCAAATGGTGCTCCGGCATTTACCGCCCAGGGCCTGAAATCCCGCGTATCAATAGATCTTCAGACTGAGATCCAGGGACTGCACGGAGTGGGTGAGGGCGCCGATCGAGATATAATCCACCCCGGTACGGGCAATCCTGCGCACGGTACGGAGGTTGACCCCACCGCTGGCTTCTGTCTCGAAACGGCCATTGGTGAGCCGGACTGCCTGCCGGAGCAACGGCACCTCAAAATTGTCAAACATGATGCGCGTCACCTGTCCGGTATCCAGCACTTCCACCAATTCCGGCAGATTTCTCACTTCCACCGTCACCGGCAAATGCGTGTTTCGTGCAGCCTGCCAGGCCGCCACTCTTTCGATGGCTGCGGACACCGATCCGGAAGCGGTAATGTGGTTGTCTTTGATCATGAACCAGTCATACAGCCCGTGCCGGTAGTTGTACCCACCACCAATGGAAACCGCCCATTTTTCGAGAAAACGGATACCGGGAGTGGTTTTGCGGGTATCCAGCAATTTGACCGGCAGGTCCTCGACCTCGAAAAGGAAGCGGTTGGTCAGCGTCGCTATGCCACTCATGCGCTGCATGGCATTCAAAGCCAGGCGTTCCCCCATGAGCAGGGCATGGGTGCGGCATGTAAGGGTAAAGGCCACATCGCCTACATGGACCTCATCGCCGTCCTGATGGCGGAATTCGAATACCGCTTCCGGATCGAGCTTGCGAAAAATGGCTTCGGCCAGCTTCACTCCGGCGAGGATACCGACATCTTTGACGAGCAAACGGGCCCGGCTGCGACTTTCCGGATCGATACAGGCGAGGGTCGTGATGTCCCCGGAACCCACATCCTCGGCAAGTCCGCGCTGAATCAGATCATCGATGAGGGCACTTTCGGGCTGGTAGTGGGGCATGGTGCAAAGATAGCGCCCCTCATGCCATGTCTTTGGTTGGCGGGCGGCTGGCCTGCAAAAGCAATACGGCCGTAGCCATGAACACGAAATTCTTGACAATATACTGCCCGACCAGGGTGAGTCCATAGGGTACATGGGTAAAGAACACTTCCGGCATCAGGAAGGCCGGACTCAGGGTAAAGAGCATGTGGACCAACAAAATGCGAAGGGCCCACCGGACGGCTTTACCCAGGATCAGAAGCAGCCCTAATCCCACTTCCCAAACGGCCAGCGGTATCAGCGCCGTTTGACCGGAAAGCAAGCCAAATGTCAAACCCTCGATGGTATCTGAAGCCAGACTTTCGGCCGGGCTCAGATGGGGGAAAAATTTCAGCAAGCCGAACCACAGGTAACACAGACCCATACTCCATTGTACGAGCCGGATGGTCAATACCGGCATGGAATGATTGATCGAAAGGGACATTGACTTTCTCTTTATCCGGCTACAGGCAAAAAACCTGCCTGTTCATTCCCGGTTTGCCCCCTTTTCCCGCTTTTGGTCGATAAAAGTGCTCCATTCACCGAATAACCGGGACAATGATTTGGTGAAGCATCTGACCCCGTATATCTTTGACGTGTATTAGCCATATAGTTCACTATGACAACAGAAAACATGATCTCCATCGGGTCCCTGAGGTTCGGGTACACATCGAAGAGGGTACTATTTGACGGGCTGGACCTGGAACTCCAGGGCGGACAGATCTACGGGCTCCTCGGACGCAACGGGGCCGGTAAAACCACCTTGCTGCGGCTTATTGCCGGATTGCTTCGACCCTGGGAGGGTAATATCCGCACCATGGGCCACCCCGCCTGGCGCCGACATGCCGCCATGTTGGAGGACATCTGCTTCATACCGGAGGAATGGGCTGTGCCTGATTTGCCCATACGAGACCTCCCGGCCATTTACGGTCCCTTTTACCCCCGATTTGACGAGCGTCTTTTCTGGAAACTGGTCGAAGAATTTGAACTGCCCGTGGACGGAAAAGTCAGCGGCTCTTCTTTCGGGCAAAAAAAGAAGGCCATCATCTCCTTCGGTTTGGCCACCAGGGCGCGATTGCTCATCCTCGACGAACCGACCAACGGTCTGGACATCCCATCCAAAAGCCGATTCCGCAAAATCATTTCCTCCTCGCTGCATGACGAAACCTGCATGATCATATCCACCCACCAGGTGCGCGATATGGTCAATCTCATCGATCCGCTCATAGTGCTCGATCAGGGTCGCATCATTTTTCAGCAGGACCTGGCTTCGGTAGCGCGCAAACTCGTTTTTCGCATCCACACCGGCATCCAGGAACCGCTCGGCGTTTTGTACGCCGAACGCATTCCGGGAGGCTATCTGACTGTCGCCGAAAATGCGGGTCAGGAGGACACTGATGTGGACCTCGAAGTACTCTTCAACACCATTATTCACCAGCCGCAAAAAATGCGGGAATTATTTCAAGCCTAATTTATTCGTGCATGGACAAGCGACTTCAATTCCCCATTCTGCGCCAACTTGTCTGGAGAGATATTTGGCTCAATCGTTCCTCCACCCTGGTCTTCCTCGGGGTGTTGACAGGAATTCTGTTGATGGCAGGAATCATCACTGCCTATTCAAATAAAGGGTTTGGCGATGTCCGCGAATGGCATCTCACCTGGTACGGAATTCTCTTTTTCCTGGTCGGAATTTTCCAGACGGCCGGCGTGTACAGAGAATTCAAAAGGCCTGCTACCCTCCAGGATTATCTGCTTTTGCCTGCTTCCCATCTCGAAAAATGGATCAGTCGCTGGCTGCGATCCCTGCCGATGTATTTGATACTCTTTACAACGGTTTATACCCTCGCCGCCGCCATCATGAATGTGGCCGTTTATCTGACCCATCACAACTGGTTGCCATTTTTCCATCCCTTCGACCCTGAAATCATGCGGTTCTGGCTGTGGTTTGTTCCTCTGCATGCCCTGTTTCTGGTAGGTGCCGTGCATTTCAACCGGAACGCAACGCTGAAAACCATCCTGGTTCTCTTTGGGGTATTGGTTATTTACGGCAGTATCACCGGCGGTTTTCAACAATTGTTGTTCCGTTCGGTCATGCAGGATGAACACCATTATTTTATGGATCCCGAAGACCTCTTCGGTTTTGATCCGGAGACCTGGCTCCCTGTTTTGAAAAAGGGTCTCCATGTATTTCTCTTTGCCGTGATCGTACCCTTTCTGTGGTGGGTATCCTTCCTCAAACTCAACGAAAAAGAAGTATGACCCTGCAATTTTCCGACCAAAGGAGCATCTATATGCAAATCGCCGATTTCATTTGCGAGAATATTCTCTCCGGCGCCATGAAGCCGGATGAACGGGTGCCATCGGTGCGGGATATGGCCACGCAAATCGAGGTCAATCCCAATACGGTCCAGCGCAGCTACACCTGGCTTCAGGAACGCGGCATCCTTCAAAACCGTCGTGGTATCGGATATTTTATCGAACAAGATGCCTATGTCAAAGTCAAGCAGATGAAACGGGAGCATTTTGTCTCGGAAGAACTTCCCGAGTTATTTCGTAAAATGTCCCTCATCGGTTATGACATGGAAGATCTCCAATCCTTTTTCTCTCGTCAAAAAGACCAAATCTGACACATGAAAACCAGCAACAAAATTCTCCTTTATGTTTTCGGGACAGCGGTGGCGCTCACCATTGCCGTCATGATCTACGTCCGATTTTTCGGACTTCGTGAAATGGAAATCGTCGAGGGAAGCGGAGAGGTCATTACCGATGTACGGTCCATGGAAGGATTCGACCACATTTCCGTACGCGACGATGTGGAAGTATGGGTGTCTCCCGGTGCTTTCAAAGTGGAAGTCCACGGGGATGCCAATCTTGTCCCGCTGATTGAAATTTCACGCGACGCAAACACCCTGCATATCCGGAAGAAAAAAGGTATCCGGTTCAAACAGGATTCGCCGGTGCGCGTCCTTGTCCAGGCGCCTTCCCTGACCGGCATCACCTCCCTGGGGGCATCCAGGATTGTCAGTCAGGACACCCTGAAAGGAACGACCCTGAATGTCGAAATGACCGGCGCCGGAAATGTCCGGTTGCTGACCGCTTATCAAAAATACCGGCTGGAGCTTACGGGTGCTGCTACCGCCAACCTAGCTGGGTCGGGTGAACAATTGGATCTGGAGTTGACCGGTGCGTCCCAATTCAAAGGGGCTGACCTGGCGTGCCGCACGATCCGGATCGAAGGGACAGGTGCCGTCGGTGCCTGGGTACACGCAACCGATTCGCTTTACGCCGAATTGACGGGTGCTTCCACCATCCATTACCGCGGCAATCCCCAAACCCTGGAGTCCGACCTGTCCGGGGCCTGTACCCTCAAAAAGATCGATTGATCCCTCCCGGCTTCAACGGAAATCAATCTCCGTATTGTCGCCGATGTTGAGACTTTGCCGGGGACCTTGCAAGGTCGCATCATTGCCGATGATCGACTGATGCAGAACCACGCCATCCAGGCTGGCGTAATGCCCGATGATACTGTCTGAAACCATGGTACGGGCAATGCGCACATCGTTGCCCACACTCACATGGGGGCCGATGATGGAGTGACTGATGACGCAATTTTGCCCGATATAGACCGGAGGAATCACAATGGATTGCTCCAGACCTTTGATCGTTTCGGGAGGTGTCCCCTGTCGTTTCAGCATGATGGCGTTGGTCTCGAGCAGAATTTCCTTTTTCCCGCAGTCAAACCAATTCCGAACTTCCACGGTCCGGAACGGTTCGCCGGCTTCAATCATGCGCATGAGGGCATCCGTAAGCTGAAACTCCCCATGGGTTCTGCTGCCGCCTTCCACCAAAAGGGTCACGGCTTCCAACAAGGCGTCCGCCTGCCGCACCTTGTACATCCCGACGAGGGCCAGATTGGATTTGGGGATATCGGGTTTTTCAATAAGCCGCACAGCAAATCCGTTGTCGTCCACTTCCGCCACGCCGACTTCTCTGGGATCCCGCACCTTCCGCACCGCCAGGCAGGATGTCGGTTCTGCCAAAAAAGCCGGAATGTCGAGGTCTATGATCGTATCCCCGAATACGATCAGTACCTCCCCTGCATCTTTCAGGTAATCGCCGGCCACCCATAGCGCATGGGCGGATCCCAGACGGTCGTTTTGGGTGACAAACGCCTTGCGAACATCCGGGTAGGTCTCCTCCAGGTATTGCCGGATCCGCTCACCCAGATAACCGATGACAAAAACAAAATCCCGCACTCCGGCATCGATCAGTTGATCGACAATAAAGGCAAGAATGGGTTTGCCGGCTACCGGAATCAGGGGTTTGGGCTGTGTATAGGTGTGGGGCCGCAACCGGATCCCGGCGCCGGCCACCGGAATGATGGCTCTCATGAATCCCCAAATTTACAATAGCGATCGCCATCAAGGGCATCGGTTACCGTCAAAAACCCTTTTAGAGCGGTTTGCCTTAATTTTGAATACCGCCCGCCGGCGATCCGCCAACATGGATCACACCCAAAACCCACGGTATTTCCTTCATCAAAGGTCTCCCATGCGTCTCGAAAACAAAATAGCCTTGATCACAGGCGCCGCCCGCGGAATCGGCCTGGCCACGGCCGAATTATTCGTCCGCGAGGGTGCCACCGTACTTTTGACCGATATCCGGGATGAAGAAGGTCGTGTCCAGGCCGGGAGGTTGGGGAATGCCTGTCGGTATTATCATTTGGATGTGGGCAATGAGGACGACTGGAACGAAATGGCCGGAGAAATCCGAAAGACATTCGGCCATCTCGACATTTTGATCAACAATGCCGGCATCACCGGATTTCTGGAAAGTAAGGGTCCGCATGACGCAGAGTTTGCCGATTTGACCAGTTGGAACGAAGTGCATCGTGTCAACGCCGCCGGTGTGATGCTCGGGTGCAAATACGCCATCGCCCTGATGAAAGAAAAGGGTGGCAGCATCGTCAACCTGAGTTCACGGAGCGGCATGGTGGGCATACCCGGTGCCGTGGCCTATGCCTCCAGCAAAGCGTCCGTGCGCAACCACACCAAAAGTGTCGCCCTCTACTGCGCCGAAAAAGGATATCCCGTCCGTTGCAACAGCATTCATCCCGCTGCCATCATGACTCCGATGTGGGATGCCATGCTCGGTGAAGGCGCCCAAAGGGCTGCCCTCATTCGGGACATCGAATACGGCATCCCGATGGGCAGGTTTGGCGAGCCCCTGGATGTGGCCTATGGCGCGCTGTATCTCGCCTCCGACGAAAGCAAATATGTCACCGGTATCGAGCTCACCATAGACGGCGGCATACTGGCCGGGAGTGAAGCCCGGCCACCCTCAGACCCCTGAATTCTCTTTGCATGACAACTCCCTCTACTTTTCCTTCTCCCCGCGAAGTGGTCCGGCAATGGGTGGACCTCTTCAACCGGGCCGACCCCGATGCCCTCGCAGCATTGTATCATGAAAAGGCGGTCAATCACCAGGTGAACCGGGATCCGGTGGAAGGGAAGGATCTCATCCGGCAGATGTTCGCCCGTGAATTTGCCACCGCCGAGATGGTGTGCCTGCCCGAACAGATCTTCGAAGAAGGAGAATGGGCCATCCTGGAATGGAAGGATCCTCTGGGATTGCGGGGATGCGGATTTTTCCATGTCCGCGATGGGCGTATCGTATTCCAGCGGGGATATTGGGATGAATTATCCTTTCTCCGTATGCACGGCCTGCCTATCCCGGCCGGCTGACCCCATGGGATCACTTACCTTTGTGCCATGTTGCGCCGCCAACCCAAACCCCGGACTTTTGATTACCGTCCCCGGTATTTCGATCCGGACAAAGAGGCCTTCCAGCAGACCAAATCGTCTGTCGAAGAGGATAAGGATACCGGCGGGAGGATACGGAGGATTTCCCGTCATTTTCGCGAATATCACCGCCCGCCGGCAACTTCCGGTCATTTGTTTTCTCCCCGGAGAGAGGCCCGTCGTTCCAATGTGAGGCTTTTTCTCATCCTGGCCGGTCTCCTTTTGCTGGCCTATTATCTGATGGTGGCTACCATTCCGCAACTGGAAATGTGGTTGCGTTAATCACCTTGCAGGACATTTCGAAGGGTCTGGATTACCTTTGGGGTTCGTCCCGCCCAACCTGATACTTCTTCCATGGGGGATCTTATCCGACTACTTCCTGACGCCATCGCCAACCAGATAGCGGCCGGAGAGGTGATCCAACGCCCCGCTTCCGTGGTCAAGGAACTCCTCGAAAACGCCCTTGATGCCAAAGCCGGCCGCATTCAGCTCATTCTGAAGGAAGGGGGCAAACAGCTTATCCAGGTCGTTGACGACGGGACCGGCATGTCGGTGACCGACGCCCGCATGTGTTTCGAAAGACATGCCACCAGCAAGATCCGGCAGGCCGATGATCTCTTCAGGATCCGTACCATGGGATTCCGCGGGGAAGCCCTGGCTTCCATCGCCTCCGTGGCCCAGGTGGAATTGCGTACCCGCCGGGAGGATGACCCTGTCGGGACCCGTCTGCTCATTGAAGCTTCGGCCGTTCAGATCCAGGAAGATTGTGCTACTGCCAAGGGCACCAGTCTGTCGGTGCGCAACTTGTTTTTCAACGTGCCGGCCCGCAGGAAATTCCTGAAATCCGACCAACTGGAGCTCCGGCATATCATGGAGGAATTCCATCGCGTGGCCATGGCCTACCCGGAAGTCCATTTCTCCCTGTATCACAACGACCAGGAAGTCTTCCACCTGCCTCCCGCCAACAGTCGCCAACGCGTGGTCGGTGTGCTCGGCCCTACCACCAATGCCCGGCTCGTACCCGTCGAGGAAGATACGGGTGATCTGACCATCCGGGGCTTTGTCGGCAAACCGGAAACGGCCCGAAAAACGCGGGGTGAACAATTTCTCTTCATCAACCGGCGGTTTGTCAAAAGCGGATATCTCCACCACGCCATCCTCAGTGCGTACGAAGAACTGATCGGTGAAGAGCAACATCCGCTCTATGTCCTTTTTCTGGATATCGATCCCGCCCGGATAGATGTCAATGTGCATCCGACCAAACACGAGATCAAATTTGAAGACGAAAGGCTGGTGTATCATTTCGTCAAGGTGAGTGTTCGGCATGCCCTGGGAAGACACGGCATGATCCCTTCCCTCGATTTTGAGGCCGATCACAGCCTGGCAACCAGCAAATTTGATGTACGAAGCGGCGACGCTACCATTCGTGCTTCTTCCGGCACTCCGGCGCCCGGTAGCGGCAAACAGGACTGGCAGGAACTTTTTCGGGTCCTCGAAAAACCCCTGGAGGAAGAAAATCCACAACCTGCCGTTCCCGATCCCTTCGCACCTGCCGTACTCGTGGACAGTGGATCCACCGCCCCTTCGGAATCGCACCATCTGATGGCCGAGCGCCAAACCGTCCGGCCCTACCAGATCCATCAACGGTACATCCTCACCCCCATCAAATCGGGATTCCTCCTGATCGATCAACAAGCCGCGCACGAAAGGATCCTCTATGAACGGTTTGTCGAACGGATGCAGGGTGAGCCGGCCCGCATCCAGAAAGAGCTCTTTCCCCGAACCCTTGACCTCAACCCGTCCGATGCCGCATTGCTCGAATCCATGATCCCCGACCTGCACCGCCTGGGTTTTGATCTGGAGCCGTTCGGTCGCCAATCCTTCATTCTCCACGGGTTGCCTGCCGATATGGATCCACATTTCGATGCGATCCAATTGCTTCGCCAACTGCTCGAACATCACCGGGACGACCTGCCCCTCAAACCGGGTCATCACGAAAATCTCGCCCGTCAAATGGCCCGCCATGCCGCCATCCCCAGGGGAACTCCCATGACCGAGGAGGAAATGCTCAACCTAATCGACCGGCTCTTTGCCTGTGAGCAGCCCTACAAAAGCCCGGGCGGACGAGCGGCTTTCATCACCTTCGAACTCGATGACCTGGACAGGCGTTTCCGTTCCTGATCCCCTACTTTCCCCATCCCCTCAAAGGACTTTCCATGTACGCCCTTACCCCCGTGGTCAAACATCTTCTCCTGATCAACATTCTTGCGTTTGTCGGAACCCTGTGGATGGGGGAGCCCCAGGGGGGCATGATGGAAGGCCTTTCCGACTGGGGCCGGCTGTCACTGGCAGCCTTCTACCCGGCATCCCCCTTTTTCCAACCCTACCAACTGGTGACTTACATGTTCATGCATGCCAGTATCAGTCACCTGTTTTTCAACATGTTTGCCGTTTTCATGTTCGGTCCTCCGGTTGAATCCGTATGGGGCCCGCGCCGGTTCCTCTTTTATTATTTTCTCACCGGATTCGGCGCCCTCGCCATCCATTTTCTGGTCAAGTACATCGAATTGACCTACGGCGACACCTCCCTGAGCAGCATGAATGTCCCGGTTCTGGGTGCATCAGGATCCGTGTTTGGCGTACTTCTGGCTTTCGGCATGCTTTTTCCCGACCGTCAGGTCATGCTGCTCATTCCGCCGATACCCATGAAAGCCCGGGTGATGGTCATTCTCTACGCCGCCCTGGAACTGTTCCTCGGGCTGGGTAATTTTGAATCCGGAGTGGCCCATTTCGCCCACCTCGGCGGCGCATTGACCGGCTTTTTACTCATTCTCTACTGGCAGGGATTTCGATTGCGCTGAAGCCTCCCTATTTTTGTCTCATGCTCGCCTCCATTCTCGAAGACGTCAGGCGCGAATTCCGCATGGGGAATATGGTCACGCGGATCGTCATCGTGAATGCCACCGCCTTCCTCCTGATCAATGCACTCCGGCTCATCGCCTGGCTGGGTAATGCAGGCGTCATCCCCTCCTGGTATCTGACCATACGCAAGTACCTCACCCTTTCCTCCGATCCCTGGTTTGATCTCACCCATCCCTGGGTGTTCCTGACCAGCATGTTCCTCCATGAGGGCTTCTGGCATCTCCTTTGGAATATGCTCTTTTTGTATTGGTTTGGCAGGATCGTCGGGGATCTGATCGGCAACCACCGCATCCTGCCCCTTTACCTTCTCGGGGGTCTATTCGCCGGTCTGGTGTTTGTCGCCACCGCCCAATTGCCTCTTTACGGGACCAGCGGTGAATTCCATGCCCTGGGTGCCAGCGGGGCTGTTATGGCCATCGTGCTCGCCTCTGCGGTTATCGCCCCCGATTACCGGCTTCACCTGCTGCTGATCGGAGAAGTACGGCTCAAATATGTAGTGGGTGTGCTCATTGTCCTCGACCTGATTGGTCTGGCCGGAAACATGAATACCGGCGGCCATTTCGCCCACCTGGGCGGTGCTTTTTTCGGCTACCTGTTCGTGATCCTGCTCCGCCAGGGCATAGATGCCGGCAAAGGCATCAATGCCCTGCTTTCGCGATGGGAAAGCTGGCCTCGCCGCTCCGAAAAACGTCCCAAACTGATCTATCGCGCCGATTTGCCTGCTCCTGGAACGGCAGCGCCCAGCGCATCCCAGAAAAGACTGGACGCCATCCTCGAAAAGATCAAACATCAGGGCATGGATTCCCTGTCTGCCGAGGAACGCGAATTCCTGGAAAAACAAAGCCGGTCTTCGTGAGTCTTCGCACCCTGGCGCTGGGTACAGCAGCCATTCTGCTGGGAACCGCCACCATCGTGGCCCTTCTCGCCCCTTACATCCCCCCCGACAAATTTTGGGGGCCCCTGTTTGCTGCTTATGGTTTCCTGTATCTCGTCGCCGCGCTGATCCTGCTGACGGCGATCTGGTGTCTCCGTCCGACACGCGGTATGCTTGTTCCCCTGATCATTCTTCTCTTCTGTATTCCCTTTTTGGGTCGGCACATCAGGTTGTGGCCTCCACCTTCAAGGCCCGATGGCAAATCCATCCATATCGGCACCCTCAACACACACAGCCTGCGATTGCTCTCCAGATACACCAAAGGGCACCTGCTGATGGATACCGAAAAGGCCCTGAGCGCTTTTCCCGATTTCCAGCCGCCGGACATCCTTTGCCTTCAGGAAGTGCCCAGAGCCTATGATCCGGTAGCGGCCGACTGGGGGATGAAAGGAGCCGGTACCCATCGTTTCAGGAATACCCTGCTTTTCAGCAGGTATCCCATTGCCCACCGGGGCCAGAAAGAATTTGAGGGTTCAGGCAACAGCATCATCTGGGCAGACATCGAAACACCGGAAGGAAAGATCCGCATCTACAACGCCCACCTCCAATCCCACAGCATTTCTCCCCAAACCGAACAACTCCTCGACCAGCGGATTGACGACCGGCAAACCTGGAAGGGGTACAAACATATCCTGGGACGGGTGCGCCATTTTACGCGCATGCGGGCAAGTCAGGCACGTTGGCTGGCCGACCATGTCGCCCAGTGCCCCTGGCCCTTGGTGGTCGCCGGTGATCTCAACGATACCCCCCAATCTTACAGTTACAGGGTGTTGGCCCAACGGCTTTCAGACAGTTTCCGGAATGCCGGTCAGGGGTTTGGTACTACTTTTGCCGGAAAAATACCCGGTTTGCGCATCGACTACATACTTGGAGGGGATGGTGTTCAGTTCCTGTCCCACAAAGTTCACCGGGTTCGCATTTCCGACCATTATCCCGTTTTTGCCAAGTTTGTTCTTTCACCCTCCTCCCGGTAACCATCCCTTCACTGGCCTCATTATCCCCGTCCCATGCCCACCCTTTACCTGTACAACAGCCTGACGCGCGAAAAATCCGCCTTCGAACCCCTCCACCCGGGGCACGTGGGCATGTACGTCTGCGGGCCAACCGTTTACAATGACGTACATCTGGGGAATTGCCGGAGTTTCATCTCGTTTGATGTCATTTTCCGTACCCTCCGGTACCTGGGATACAAGGTGCGCTATGTGCGCAACATCACCGATGTCGGTCATCTGCTTGACGACGGCGAGGACAGGATCGCCAAAGGCGCGCGTCTCGAACAACTGGAACCCATGGAAGTGGTGCAGAAATACACCAACAGTTTTCTCGAGATGATGCGCATCTTCAACGTCTCCCCGCCCAGCATCGAACCCCGCGCTACCCAGCACATCATCGAACAAATCGAAATGGTCGCGGCCATTCTCGAAAACGGTTATGCCTACGAAATCAACGGCTCCGTCTATTTTGATACCGTCCGTTTTGCCCGGGAAAAAGGGGTGTATGGCCAACTGAGCGGGAGAGTGATCGAAGATCTTCTCCAGGAGACCCGCGATCTCAAAAAACAGGACGAAAAACGACATCCCGCTGATTTTGCGATCTGGATGAAAGCCGAACCGGAGCATATCATGCGATGGAACAGTCCCTGGGGAGAAGGATTTCCGGGATGGCACCTGGAGTGTTCTGCCATGAGCACCAAATACCTGGGCCACACCTTCGACATCCACGGGGGAGGTGCCGACCTCAAATTCCCCCATCACGAAAACGAGATCGCCCAGAACTACGGAGCCTGTGGTTGCGCACCGGCCAAATATTGGGTACATGGCAACATGTTGCTGCTCAACGGAAAAAAGATGTCCAAAAGCGACGGCAACACCATTAGTCCCTATGAGTTGTTCAGTGGAGAGAGTCCTTTCATCTCCCGCGGTTACAGTCCGATGACCGTGCGGTTTTTCATGTTGCAAGCCCATTACCGCAGCACACTGGACATCACCGATGAAGCCCTTCAGGCCGCCGACAAAGGATATCGCCGGCTGATGGAAGCCTGGAAGAACATCCAACGGCTCCCGGCTCCTGCCGGAAAGCAGGAAAGCGACCTGGACCGCGAAATCCTCGGCCAACTCGATCTAGCTGTTGAAGAGCTCTGCGACGATTTCAATACACCCAAGGCGCTTGCCCGGTTGTTTGAAGTCACCCCACGGATCAATGCCCTGCATGGCGGCCAGATCCCGCCGGATCAAATCCTGCCCTCCACCCTGGTGCGCCTCCGGGAAACCATGAGCGCGTTGCTTTTTGACGTATTCGGTCTGGCAGAAGAAGATCAGGGTACCGCCTCAGCCACCGTGAATGCCCTGATGGACCTCATTCTGGATCTCAGAGGACGGGCCCGGGCCTCGAAAGACTGGCCGACCGCAGACCGTATTCGTGACGGGTTGAAAGAAGCCGGAATCGTGGTGAAGGATGGCCCTGAAGGTTCTTCCTGGAGCGCCTCGTAAGCTCTTCCCTATCGGACACGGGAGGGGGTAGGCCGACATCCGTTGCAGGAATGTCCATTGTCCTTTCCCCTTCCCTGTATCCGGCCATTGCCTCCTTTCATCCGGTATATCTCGTCTGCGGTCGATTGTTGGGGGATGATCCTCCGGAGAACGCCGACTTTTGTCCCCCAATCCGCTTATCCATGTCCTTTATCGAGATCCGGAATCTGAAAAAGATCTATCGCAAATCGGCCGTCAATGTTTCGGCGGTCAACGATGTCAGCCTGGATATCCACCGGGGAGAATTCGTGGCCATAGTAGGGAAATCGGGATCCGGCAAATCCACCTTGCTCAATCTGCTGGGTGGTTTGGATACCCCCACTTCGGGGATCATCCGAGTGGACGGGACGGATCTTGCTGCCGGCGGCAGGGAGGGTCGTGTTCGTCATCGCCGTCACCGCGTCGGCATGGTGTTCCAGACGTTTCAGCTCATCACGGGTCTTACGGCCATTGAAAATGTGGAGCTCGCCCTCGCTTTCGGGGGTGTAAACCGCAAGGACAGAAAGAGAATTGCCCTTGCTCTGCTCGAACAGGTAGGACTTGCCGACAGGGCCGACCACCGCCCCACCGAACTTAGCGGAGGAGAAGCCCAAAGGGTCGCCATCGCCCGGGCGTTGGCCAACAACCCGGATATCATTCTCGCCGACGAACCAACCGGAAACCTCGATACCCAGAACGGAGAAGCCATCCTCGCTTTGTTACAGCGACTTCATGTCCAGGGCCGTACCATCATCATGATCACCCACGATCCCGACATGGCCGCTGTGGCCCAACGCATCATCCGGATCCAGGACGGACGCGTGCTGGATGAGACTCCTTCCTTCCAAAATCCCCAGGTATGACGACCTCAGATATCCTCCGTATGGCGATCCACAACCTGTGGCGTACCCGGCTGCGGTCCTCCCTGACCGTTCTCGGTGTGGTCATAGGCATTGGTGCGCTCATTTCCATGGTCGCGTTTGGCAGCGGCATGGAAAAGAACGTCACAGACGCCTTTATGGAAAGTGGTCTCTTCGCCCGCATCACCGTTTCACCGCTTAAGCTGGACATGAACAGGCCGGTGGAATCCCTGACCGATACCAGCGGCGTCAGCGTTCCGCTGGATGATGAATTGTTGGATCGCATCCGGCGGATAAAGGGCGTCAAGGAAGCTTATGGCGAGATCCAGCAGCCTGCCAAAGTAGGATTGGAGGGGAAAGAGACCACCCTGACCTACACAGGCGTTGATCCCGCCATGGGCCTGAAAAATTCCAGTGCCGAATTGATCGCCGGTACATTCCTTACATCGGATTCCATGCCCCAGGCCGTAATCAACACACAATTGCTTCGACGATTGAAAATCCGTCTGGATACCGAGGATATGGCCAAAGCCAAAGAGAAAGACACCGCAAAGGTTTATACCTACGTACTGCCGGAGGACCTGATCGGCGACACGCTGTGGTTGAGCACCGCCGTATTCAATCCCATGCGCATGATGGGCGCCCTGATGGGAAACCGCGATGAAACCCCTTTGAGCGAACGCAGGACCCCGCTGATCATCACCGGCATACGGGAATTGGAACCGGATGGTCCGGCCAGTCGCTTCGGCGGTGATCTGCTTATCCCCGCCGGATTTGCTTCGACGATCCCCAGCATCGGTTTCAACAGCATCACCGATTTCCTGCGTAAGGGTAAATCTTCCCCGGACAAATACGCTGTCATCCAGGTCAATGTAGCGGGGCCGGAAGACATCACACCCGTCCGGGCCGAATTGGAATCCATGGGCTTGAACGCCTTTGCGCTGGCCGAACAACTCAAGGAAGTGCGCCGCGCCTTCCTCGCCATGAAAGCGGTATTGGGCGTGGTCGGATTCATTGCCCTTGTCGTTGCCGGGTTGGGCATCATCAATACCCTGTTGATGAGTATCCTGGAAAGGACAAGAGAGATCGGAATCATGAAAGCCATCGGGGGAAGTGAAGGCCAGATCAAATCGGTGTTCTTCGGCGAAGCTGCCGTGATCGGACTGATCGGCGCCCTGGGAGGTATTGCCCTTGGTTGGTTGGTCACCCTGGCTGCCGGAAGCTTCATCAACATGAAAATTCGCGAGATGGGAGAGACACCCATGGACCTCTTCTACTTTCCCTGGTGGTTGCTGTTGGGATCCATCGGTTTTGCCATAGGTCTCAGCTTGCTGGCCGGTCTTTATCCAGCCAGTCGCGCCGCCCGGATCGATCCGGTCGAAGCCTTGCGGTGGGGGTGAGTCCCCCGCGTTGCCAAATAAAGGCGCTGGCTGAAACGAAACACGGAGATTCCGTCGGCATGTGATTATTCAAGGGATTTGCCATTTCCGCATCGACCTGCCTTAACCCTCTTTGTAAGGAGGTAGGTCCCATTATATCATGTCCGGACCGTAAAAGCGTTCTATACCTGATGCTTCGCTCCTTATTCCTTCTCTTAGGTCTTTGCCTCATTCCCTTGGTGCATTGGGGCCAGGAAAATGTTTCGCCCAAAGCCCAAAAAGCGAGGCAGGAAGCCAGGGAATGGATCAAGAAAGGTAAGCCGGACAAGGCCCTTGCCGCTCTGGACAAAGCCATACTTCTTTCACCGGATTACTACGCAGCCATCTCCGATCGGGCGGCACTGCTGCTTGAATCCGAACCCGCCACCGCCGAGGCGGATTTGCGTCGTCTTGTCCTTCTCCGGCCGGAAGAGGACCCATCCGTTTGGCTGGCATTGGCACGCATTTGCAGGGATGGACGGCGATGGGAGGAGGCGGTAGCCGCCTACGACCGTTATCTCCATCTTGCCCCCGACACCCATCACGCCAAAGCTGAAGCCCGGAGGGAAAGGAACAATTCCGCCTTTGCCGGGGAGGCACGGCGCACACCGGTTCCTTTTGCGCCCATACCCCTTCCGGCGACAATCAACCGCCCGGGTCAAATGCAGTATGGGGCCGTTTTCCGGGGCGATGGACGCTATATGGTCTTTACCAGAAGGGTGGATGGCCAGGAAGACTTCTATGCCGCCCAAAGGACCGGCCCTGACTGGTCGGTGGCCGAACCCATCCACGAGCTCAATTCCCTACAGAACGAAGGGATGCATTCACTGGGCCGGGATGGCTCCATCCTGGTATTTACCCGCTGTCAGGACAGCCGGGGTCTGGGCAGTTGTGACCTGTACATCTCCTCCTTGGGGACAGATGGCCGGTGGTCGGCACCCCGAAACATGGGACCAGGTGTCAATACCCGCCATTGGGATGCCCAGCCGGCATTGTCTGCTGACGGCAGTATGTTGATCTACAGCAGTACTCGTCCCGGGGGTAAGGGGGAATCCGATCTTTGGTGGACCTTTCGGGATAGTGCGGGGGATTGGTCGGAGCCGCAACCCATTCCAGGAGCAGTCAATACACCTTTCCGTGAACAAACCCCCTTTTTGCATGCCGATGGCAAAACCCTCTATTTTTCCTCGGACGGCCATCCCGGGATGGGAGACATGGATTTGTTTGTCACGCGTTTCCAGCCGGGTAAAGGGTGGTCCGACCCTGTCAACCTCGGCTATCCGGTCAACACCGAGGGTCATGAAGGATCCCTTAGTCTTTACCTGGATGGCCATACCGCTTGTTTGGCCACCGACAGAAGCCTGGCGGAAGATTGGCCCCGTGGCATTTATCTGTATGAATTCACCCTCGCCGAAGAGGTCCGCGGCATCCCTGTCACCTATGTCAGGGGCAGGGTAACGGATGCCTCGACAGGCCGTGGGCTTCCCGGTCGGTTTCTGGTCCGTCAGCAGGGGCCGGATCAGGAATCGGCCTATGAGGTATCCGCCCGTGAGAACGGTGAATTTCTGGTGTGCCTGCCCAGTGGATCCGAATATGCCGTTATCCTGGAACTTCCGGGTTATGCCTTTTACAGTTCGCGATTTTCGATCCGTGAAGAGAATGCCTTTCAGCCGTACGAACTTGACATTGCCCTGCATCGGCTTGCGACTGTCCGTGATACCGGCCAGGAAGTACGGATTGTCCTGCGCAATATTCTTTTCCCAACAGGCAGTGACGTATTCCACCCTTCATCCCTTTTCGAATTGGAGCGGGTAAAGGCCCTTATGGAAGAAAATCCGGAAATCCGGGTTCGTCTGGAAGGGCATACGGACAACACCGGCCTACCAGTAGACAACCAGGCGCTTTCAAGCCGCAGAGCCGATGCGGTCAGGAATTGGCTTGTCCGGCAAGGGATTGCCGGCCATCGCATCCAAAGTGCCGGATACGGCGACACCCGTCCTGTAGCGGACAATACGACATCCGAAGGAAAACAATTGAACCGGAGGACAGAAATGGTTATTTTACGCTGAAGAAAGAACGTACCTTTGCACCCGAATCGAAGCCCCCATGTCAGGAATTCCCTTTTTTAAACACGGTTCTGGTCCGATCACCGTTGTTTTGATCCATGGATTCATGGAGGATCGCCGTATTTTCGATACCATCCTCCCCCACCTCGATCAAAAGAACTTCAGTTGGTTTCTGCCGGATTTGCCCGGTTTCGGAGAGGCCAGCAAAGTGGGACTTCTGGAGATATCCATGACCGGGTATGCCGATTACATCAGGGACTGGATCCTCGACCAAAACAAAAACTCGGTCATTCTGGCCGGCCACAGCATGGGTGGTTATGTGGCGCTGGATTTTGCCTCGCACTATCCCGAACAGCTCAAAGGATTGGTGCTGATGCACAGTCAGGCGGCCCCGGACTCTCCGGAAAAAAGAAAAAGCCGGGAGGAGCACATGCAATTCCTCGAGCGAAATGGTTTGGCCAAATATGCCGCCCGACTCATCCCCGATCTCTACATGTCCGCCTGGAAAGAGAAAAACAGGGGAGAATTGGATGAATGGATCGACCGTGCCTCCAAGTACGGACAAAAGGGAGTCATGCTCGCTTTGCAGTGCATGCGTGATCGGAAGGACCACCGCGATACACTGGCACAACTGAAAATACCGGTCAGCATGATCGCCGGGGCACACGATCCTATCGTATCGCGGGAACAAAGCCTGGAAGAAGCCCAACTGGCACCGCAGACTTGTTTCCAAATGCTGGAAAACGCCGGTCATATGGGCATGCTGGAAGACGCCGCTACATTCGGAGAGGCTCTTCAGCAATGTGTCAATCAGATGACCCAGATTGCAGTTTAGGATTGTCGAGATGCCGCCGTGCATCCCGGATATCCTTCTTGGTCATGCTTTCCTGCAGAGCTTGGTCGAGATCTACACCGGATTGGTTGGCCAAACAGATCAACACCCACAGAATATCCGCCATTTCACTGGCAATGGCCGCAGGCGCACCGGAGGGATCCTCGGTGGATTTGTAGGATTGCTCCCCGTATTCCCTGACCATCCAACGGCTTAACTCTCCCACTTCTTCCATCAGGATAGCCATATTGGACAGCGGATTGAAGTACCTTACTCCTTTGGTCCGGATCCATTGATCCACCATTTGCTGGGCCTCCTTTATTTCCATGTCACTCCTTTCTTTTACTGTCCATGATCAGGGTGACGGGACCGTCGTTGACCAGCCCCACCTGCATATCTGCTGCGAATATTCCGCTTTCTACCGGACATCCGCTCTGCATGGCCAATTCCTCCAGAAAATATTGATACAAGGGAATCGCCTTTTCAGGTCTTGCGGCACGGATAAAGGAAGGACGGTTGCCTTTCCGTGTACTCGCATGCAAGGTAAACTGGGATACAACCAGGAATGCCCCGCCAACGGCGGCGATATCCGCATTCATTCTTCCCTCCTCATCGGAAAATATCCTGAGTGTTTTGAGTTTCTGGCACAACCACATGACGTCATCCCTTTCATCATCTTCCTCCACACCTACAAGGACCAATAATCCCCTGCCAATGGCGCCCACGATCCGACCTTCAACCCGAACCGATGCTTCCCTGACTCTCTGTATGACGATTCTCATAACTTATCCACAAACAGGTAAACAAGTATGTATAATGTGGTGATAACGAAGCACCATGAAAGTAAGTTATTCAGCTCATCCGCGCAAGTCCCGGTGGATAAACCCCACCTTATCCCCACATCACATCAAGACGGCATTCACCCATTCAAACTACCTGCATATGTTGTGGAGAAAGGGTACCTGCCTGACATCCGACGGCATCTTTCACACCACCTGTCCGTTTGGAATTTGTCATGACTTACTATGTGAATAAAGTATCAAATGGCTGTTAGTAAAGTCATATAATATTGATAAACAATAAATTATAATAATATCTCATTGTGGATAAACCTTGCTGGAACGTGTATATCGACAAATCAAAATTTGAGCGTACATGGTTACTCACAATTACACCTCACTGATAATGATGATTCTTTTTTATTATTTAATAACTTGTAATAATAACCATCAGAGCTGGGTGATGCCACCTTGTTGGTACTGCGGATGTTCTTAGTTTTGCCCTGTTCAATTCCGGTACACCATGGAGGGCGGAACTTATTCCAAATCGGTCAGTTTGTGGTTGTTGATCGGGCTTGTCGGCGTGTTGGGTCAGATCGTGATAGGAGGAGTTACCCGGTTGACGGGTAGTGGGTTGTCCATCACCAAGTGGGAAATAGTGACCGGGACGTTACCTCCGATGAATGAAGCGGAATGGGAAGAGGCTTTTCAACTTTATCGGGAAACACCCCAATACGCATTGATCAACAAAGGCATGTCGCTGGGCAGTTTCAAATATATCTATTTCTGGGAATATTTTCACCGATTGTGGGCAAGATGGCTGGGTGTCGTTTTTCTCGTTCCTTTCCTGTTTTTTTGGTCCAGAGGTTTGTTGAGCAGGGACTTGATGCGCCGGCTGGGAATTTTGGTCCTGTTAGCGGCTATCACCGCCTCCTTTGGATGGATCATGGTAGCCAGTGGTTTGACAGAGCGTCCATGGGTGAATATCTACAAACTCGGCGCTCATTTGCTTTTGGGTTTTGCTGTCTTTGTCTATCTACTGGATGTGTGGTACCGCTACCGGGTGTCTGTCCATCCGTTTCATGACCGCAGACTGTATCTACTAAGTGGTTGGGTATTCCTGCTGCTTGTTCTTCAGGTTTTTCTCGGGGGGATGGTATCCGGTATGAAGGCTGGTTTTGCTTATCCGACCTGGCCTTCCATGAACGGCTCCTGGATACCCGCCATTCTCCTGGATGGAGATGCCTGGCATTGGGATGCATTTGTCCGTTATGACGAAAACACCTTTATGCCTGCTTTTGCACAATTTTTCCATCGGATGGTTGCTTATGTCCTTTTGCTGGTGGTAATGATATTGTGTTACCGGTTGGCAAAAAGCGGGCGTCATCGTTTGAGAAATTGGTCCCTTTGGTTGATGATTGTTGTTTTGATCCAAGTGGGATTGGGTATTTTGACCGTAGTGTCCTTTCAAAAAGGAATACCCGTTTTATGGGCGTCCTGGCATCAAATGGGAGGTTTGGTGCTGTTGGCATCCGTTTATCTGGTTCACATGCGCGAATTGGCACCCGTTTCCCGTCAAGGCGACGGGGCAGAAGAAAAGTCCTAATGCTGTATTTTTACCCGCTATGAAGCAAGAATTCCCGGTCAAAGTGGATGGCAATTTCCGGTATATCGAGACCGGCGGTTCTGGTGAAGTGTTGGTTCTGCTACACGGTCTTTTTGGGGCATTGAGCAACTTTGAGGGTATTTTGCGCCATTTGAGTCCGACGCATAATGTTGTGGTGCCCATTTTGCCGATCTATGAGATGCCTTTGCTTCAGGTTTCTGTCAAGGGTTTGGTGGAACACGTCCAACATTTTGTCGAATTCAAGGGATTCAGGAAGGTCCATGTTTTAGGCAACAGTTTGGGAGGACATGTGGCGATTCTCTTCACACTCAACAATCCGGACAGGGTAAGTACCCTTTGTTTGACGGGTAGCAGCGGTTTGTATGAAAGTGCCATGGGCAATACTTTTCCCAAGCGAGGGGACTACGAGTACATCCGGAAGAAGACCCAGGAAACCTTTTACAACCCGGATGTGGCTACCAAGGCTTTGATTGATGAAGTGTACGGTATCGTTAATGATCGCTCCAAGGTTATTCGCGTGTTGGCCACGGCGAAGAGTGCCATCCGCCACAATGTGGGTGACCGGCTTTATCAGATTCAGTGTCCAACCCTGTTGATATGGGGGAAGGAAGACATTGTGACACCTGTGTTTGTCGCTCACAAATTCAATGATCTGATCGCCGGCAGCGAGTTGCATGTGCTGGAAAAATGCGGACATGCTCCCATGATGGAACTGCCCGATGCTTTCAATGAAATCCTCTTTGCCTTTTTGAGGAAACATGATGAAGCAGCCTGAAGGCTACTTGCTACTTAAATAGGGGAGGGATTCCAGAAAGAGTGGGCATAAGGGTGTCCTGCCGGGAAATACAGCACCTGACTGTTTCTAATGGTCATGGATTCAAGGACCTGAGCCTCCCAGGAATGTTTCACGTGGAACATGGGTCGCGCTGCATCGTTGTTGGACGATGTCAAAACCTTAATCAGCGCCTTCTTTTTACCGGGAGAAAAAGATGATTCCTGACGGCGCAAAAGGGCTTGGGATTTGAAAAGTGGTGGGTTCTGGCCTTCCAACCGCAGATCCCGATGGGGTTTCTGCAACAGTCAAATGTTCCACGTGGAACATTATCAAAGTCGCCGGGCACCCTCTTCATTTACCCTACTTAGGAATAGTCGACTTTCCATTTGGTGATTCGCCAATACTTTTTGCATGGCAATTCCGGCTTCTTCGGCCATCAAGCTGTTTTCGAAGAAGGCAAAGATGGCGGGTCCTGATCCGCTGATACTGCATCCCAGCGCATCATATTGCCGGGCTGTTTCCTGGACTTCATAAAACCCGGGGACGGAACCTGCTCTTTGGGGTTCAATCCAGGCATCCTGCAAACTCCGGCGGATCAACGGGAAATCTGATTGCCACAAACCATGGATGAATCCAGCCAGGTTGGCGGTTTGGGCAACCACCGTTTCCACGGGGACATCAGGTTTTAATATTCCTCTTGTTTGGCTGGTAATCAAACGCAAATCAGGCAATACCACGGTGATAAACAGACCTTTGGGGGTGGGAAGGCGTTGGATGTCCGAGGTTGAACTGTCCCTCACCAACACAATCCCCCCCAACAGACAGGCACATACATTATCTGCATACAGACCACCGCTCACCTCCTTTTCAGCTTCCATGGCAAAGGGGAGCAATTCCCGTCGCGTCAAAGGTCTGCCCAGCACTTCGTTGACCGCCATGACACCGGCAACTGCTGATGATGCACTCCCTCCCAAACCGCTCCCTACCGGAATTCGTTTGTGCAGTTCCAAGGCAATGCCATGTCCAACGGGAGTCAAGGCCTTCCACACAGCTCTGGCCGCTATGCAGACCGCATTCCTTTCAGGATCTTCGGGCATTGCCCCGGATTGCCCCGTCACTCCCGCCATACGAACGGATGTTCCCGGCTCCTTCCACGCAATCACCTCATCGCCCGGATTTTCCAGGGCCAATCCCAGGATGTCAAATCCGACGGCCAGATTGGACAAGCTGGCGGGAGCGAAGATTTTGATGCCGGAAGGTTTCATTGCTCAAAGTTAGCCGTGGATAAAGGCCTTTTCACGCTTAATAAAACCAGGTTTTCAACCATCCCCACCATTCATGCCTCTTCATCCACATCCAAAGGACCATCCAAAAACCGGCAAAAAGCAGGATCAAACCGACATTCCTACGGGTCTGCCGGTTTTTTTCCCGGCGATTTTTATATCGAAATACCTCTCTGGCCATGTTGCTCAATCCTGTTCTTCACCCGTATTCAGGGATGCCTCGCACAGTACTTTCCATACCATGCCGGCACTTGCGTCCCACCGGAATTTCTTCCTTTGCTCCTTTCCCAGAGCGATCAGTTTTTCCCTTAAGCCGGACTCCGAAACAAGTCGTCTCATCGCTGTGGCTATCTCCTGCTCGCTATACGGATCCACCAGCAGGGCGGCCGATCCAGCAACTTCCGGCATGGCACTCAATCCCGAAGTAATGACGGCCGTATCGCAGCACAAGGCCTCTGCAATCGGAATGCCAAAACCCTCGAAAAGGGATACATAGACCAACGCCGTAGAGGCCGAATACCACAAAGGCAATTGCCCGCTTTGATACCCGACATGGTGGATGGACGCCTTCCAGGGAGACTGATTCAAAAGGGTTTTGATATCCCCGGACTTCCAGGCCATGCGTCCCAACAATACCAGATGATGGGGGTATCCGGTGTCCGACTTGAATGCCTCGAACGACCGGATCAAACGCAGGATGTTTTTGCGGGGATGTAGGGCACCCACATAAAGAAAAAAGGGTTGTCCCCCCGTTTCCGTATCTCTCAGTTGCTGACATTCGCGCTCGGATGCGGGGACAAAACCATTCCCCACACCATTATAAACCACCGTCAGTTTGTCAGCCGGAACTCCGCTGTCGCGGAGGTCGGCGCCTGTAGCCTCGCTGACGGCCAGGATATGATCAGCGCGACGGAGGAATTTGGGCATGAAATACCGGTAATACATGCGCTGGGCCAGGGATACATGCCGGGGAAAATGCTTGTAGGCAATATCATGAACGGTCAAAACCGTGGGCACGGAGGTCCCAAGGGACAGAAATCCGTCCGGTGACCAAAAGACATCTGCCCGGTATCTTTTGAGCAACACAGGCAAACGAAGTTCAAACCAGATCCAGAAAAGAAGCGGATGCCTGGCCGGGGGAAAAACACGGACACATTCGACATTGGGACCAAATACAAAGGCGGGATCCCATGCCCGGTCAAAAAATAGGATAAAGGTGTCTTCCGGGTGGGACTGCACCAACCGTCGAACGATCTCGCAGGTGTACCACCCGATCCCTTCCAGCTTTCCCCCCAGCAGCATACGGGTGTTGACGGCAATGCGCATGTAGCCTTGGCAGTGTTAGTTACCTTCGCCAAAAATAACCCTGTCTTGCACAAGTCGGACGTCCTCATCATTGGTTCGGGTATTGCCGGTCTAACGCTGGCCGTCAAATTGGCCCAGGCCAATCCGGATCTCACCATCCAGGTATTGACCAAAACTTCGGATGACGAAAGCAACACGCGCTATGCACAAGGCGGCGTTGCCGCCGTGTGGGACCGGAAACACGATTCCTTTGAGAAGCACATCCACGATACCCTGGATGCCGGAGATGGCTTGTGCGATCCCGAAATCGTACGGATTGTCGTCACAGAAGGACCCTTGCGCGTCGAAGAGATCATTGCGTGGGGTACCCGTTTTGACAAGGAAGGGGATCAGGACTACAACCTGGGAAGAGAAGGGGGACATACGGAAAACAGGATCCTCCACTACAAAGATCTGACTGGCTGGGAGATCCAGCGCGCTCTGCTGCAGGAAGCCGAACGGCATCCCTCCATTCATATTCTCGAGCACTACTTCACCATTGACATCATTACCCAACATCACCTGGGATATAATGTCACCAGAGTGACGCCGGATATTACCTGCTATGGCGCCTACGCCCTCAACAAAGTGACCGGGCACATCGAGACTTTCCTGGCCAGGCATACCGTCATTGCAGCAGGCGGTGCCGGTCAGGTGTATCGCCATACCACCAATCCCGTCATCGCTACGGGTGATGGCATGGCTATGGTTTACCGGGCCAAAGGGAGGGTACGCGACATGGAATTTGTCCAGTTCCATCCAACCAGCCTCTACAATCCGGCTGGAGAAAATCCTTCCTTCCTGATTTCCGAAGCGGTCCGGGGCTTTGGAGGCATCCTGCGCGCCAAAGACGGTGATGCCTTCATGAAGCGCTACGATCCACGCGAAAGTCTCGCGCCCCGGGACATCGTAGCTCGTGCCATCGATAACGAATTGAAAATCAGGGGAGATGAGCATGTGTGCCTCGATTGTACCCATTTGGACCCCAAGGGATTCGAGGCGCACTTCCCTACGATTACGGCCAAATGCCTGCAAATGGGCATTGATCCTTCCCGCGACATGATACCGGTAGCCCCTGCCTGTCATTACATGTGTGGCGGGATCCTCACCGACGCGTGGGGACGGTCCAGCATCCGAAATCTGTTTGCCTGCGGCGAATGCACGTCTACCGGATTACATGGTGCTAACAGATTGGCTTCCAACTCTTTATTGGAAGCTATGGTCTTCGCGCACCGGATTTTTCTCGCCCTGGAAGAAGCATCCGGAATTCCGGAGCCACCGCTTGTACCCGACTGGAACGCGGAAGGCACTACCGCACCCCGGGAAATGGTGTTGATCACCCAATCCCTCAAGGAGTTGAAAGAGATCATGACCAACTATGTCGGTATCGTGCGATCAAACGTGCGTCTCAAAAGGGCGATGGATCGTCTGCACCTGTTGCATCGGGAAACCGAGGAACTCTACCACCAAACCACCCTTTCGCCCCAATTGTGTGAGTTGCGAAACCTGCTGACCATAGCTTACCTGGTGACTCGTTCCGCCACCCTTCGCCGGGAAAGTCGCGGCCTTCATTACACGACGGATTACCCGGAAAAACTCCCGTTCCTGGAATCTACCATTCTTTAACAAAGGGTCTATCGTTCCTATTGGGGACGTGCCGCCACTTCAAAGGAAAGGAAACCCCCTTCGTTGCGTACCTGGACGGTTTCACGGGTGGCGCCTGCGCCTCCACGGTCCAGCAAGGTGGTGATCATGCGGATCCTGGTGTTTTCACGGAGCCAGCCTCCTTTGTAGTTGTCCGGCAATCGGACAGATGCCGGTGGTGCATTGGCAGCCAGGGTTTCGCCGGTATTTTCCTGATGTCGCATGACATAGAGCTGGGTATCATAATAGTCCAGACAAGCCGTCAAGTCTTCTTCCGGTACCCGATCAAACACATGGAGCTGATACCGTTCCACCAGGCCGCTGATCTTTTCAGCGTATTGCGGGTTGGTGGCGTAACCGCATCGCTGGAGTCCGTTCGCCCATCCGCGGTAATCGGTCCGGTCAAGCTGGAACAACTCCTGGTAGCGGGGGCTGGTCAGCAAGAAATCCGAATGATCGCGATAACTGTCCGTAACACCGGCATAGCGGCGAAAGCAGGATTCCATCAACCTGCCATCAGGCCCGAAATCGTCATCGACGACGAGCAAGGTGTCACCGATCCAGGAGGACTTGCACTTGATACCGAAATGGTTGTTGCCTTCAGTGGCCAGACGGCTCGTTCCCGATGCAGTTTCCAGCAGTCCCTGCGCGAGTTTGATGCTGGCCGGAATCCCGCTGAGGTACATTTCCTTGACGGCCAGTCCGGCATGTTCCCGGATATAGCGCTCCTGGTTGGTCCAGACAGGATCGCTCATGTTGTCCTTCGACTGGCCGGCCGAGGGAGTCCGAGAAAGCAGGACGGCAATAATGAGTAAGACGAACCTCGTTTTCATGATCCGGGGTAATATGGGTACAGATATTGGAATACCTATACGCAGGATCCGTCAACAGGTTACAGGAAAGGCTTGGGGTCAGGCGTTGGATTTCTTCAGATAAGCGCCCAGGGCCATGGTCATGCTGCTGAATTCTGAAGTGGGTGCCTTGATGTTGATGTAGAGCCCGGCATCCTCAGCGGCTTTGAGGGTTTGGTCACCGAACACGGCAATCCGGGTCTCGTTCTGTTGGAAATCCGGAAAGTTGTCGAAGAGGGATTTGATACCGAGGGGACTGAAAAAAACCAGGACATCGTAGAAGATATCCCGGAGATCGGAGAGGTCGCTGCTGACGGTCTGATACATCATGGCCTCCACAAAGTTGAATTTGTTCTCCCTGAGATAGTTGGTCACTTCGGGCGCAGCCAGGTTGCTGCAGGGGAGCAGGAATCTCTCTTTGTCTCGGTGTTTGTGCAGCGGGTTTTTGAGGTCCATGATCGTTCTGGCGCCAAAAAACACCTTGCGTTTGCGAAAGACAATGAACTTCTGAAGATAGTTGGCAATGGATTCGGTCAGACAGAAATACTTGAGATCCTCTGGGATTTTGTAACGGAGCTCCTCGCACATCCGGAAGAAATGATCCACCGCGTACAAGCTGGTGAAAATGATGGCCGAGTATTCTTCCGGATAGATTTTGAACCGGCGGAATTCTTTGGCAGTCAGTCCTTCCACATGGATGAACGGACGCCAGTCGATTGTAAGTGCGTAATCTTCTTCGAGTTGAAAGTAGGGCGATCGTTCAGGCTTCGGCTGGGAGACGAGGATCGTCTTGACCCGCTTATAAGTTTCCGATACTGCCATTTCCGGGAGCCATTACTGTTTACAACAGGGCGTGACCATCCGTCTGAAGCCATTTGAGAAGAACCAGAACGGGTGCCAATTCAACGGTGCAAAGATAGAGAAAAAAGTGTACAGGCCCTGAAGCCAGGTAAGGCAATCCGATCTGAAGGGCCCTGAGTACACGAAACAGAAGGTGCAGACAAATCCACCCCACGGCCAGATAGAAAAAGACATCCCTCAGGGTATCCCCGGAGTAGCTCATTCCGATGTTCAAGGGAAATAACCCCATCCCCATGACAACATTGAACAAGCGGATCGAGAAACTGTAATGGGCCATGGGCCGGTTTAGGGGAAAAATGCGACCCGTGAGGTGGAGAACCAGATGTTTGGCCAGGAAATAGGCGGCTACGGCTCCGGTAAAGACCGGCAGCATGATGGGATTGTCACCCGGAAACTGCCCGTTGGTCCAACCGTTGACGGCCTGGTACAGGAAAATACCGGCATTGGCAAAGAAGAACACATACCACAATGACCAGGCGGCCCCGTATCCTTTGGTGCTTTCGCGTTGCAGTCCAAGGGTCAACTGGTCATTGACCGTGGCACGCCACCACCTTCCGGTTTGCGTACGTCCGAGGTTGAAAAGTAAGGTAGCGAGGACAAACAGGGCCAAATAGATCCAGAACAGCAGACCGGGTGCATCCACATAACGCAGATCGTCATAAGGCTGAAGTGCCGCATGGGGTTTGACGGTTTCGGGAAAAAAACCGAGGATGGCATCGGCTTCTTCACCACGGATCAGCTCAAAGGGATTTCGCTGGTTGAAGACCAATTCCTGTCGCTCTTCGAGCGTAAGCAGGTAACGCAATTCAAAGGGATTGCCCTGGGCATGCAGCATCTGGGCAACCCCCGTCAACAAAAAGACCAGGACGAATATTCGACCCATGCGGCAAAGGTAGTCCCTGTGCCGCGTATGCGGAAAACCTGTATTTTCGGCCGACATGTCCAATCGAACGATTTGGCGGATCGTCTTCTTCGGGGCGATTTCCATCATTGGCATCCTCGCCTTCCAAATGTATTGGTTCCTTCGGGCCTGGGATTTCAAAGATCAGGAGTTCCATCAGAGGGTTCATATCGCCCTCATCAACGTCGCGAGGGAGATCGCCCGGTTCAACAAAAGCGAATTGCCCTCCTATGATCTGGTCAAAAAGCTCAACTCCCATTATTACGTCGTCAACGTCAATGATGCCATTGATGCCGGCGCATTGGAATTCTACCTGCGCAAGGAATTTGAAGCGGTTTCACTGACGACCGACTTCGAGTACGCCATCTACGATTGCTCCTCGGATCAGATGGTGTACGGCAATTATGTGTCATTTCACAACGAGGGCTCGGTCAACCCGCAAGCCGGCAATCTGCCCAAATACGATCAGTTCCTCTATTATTTCGGTGTGCGTTTTCCCGGCCGTACCACCCATATCATGGAGAACATGCCCGGCACGTTGATTTTTTCCGCCATTTTGCTCATCACCATACTGTTTTTTGTCTATTCCCTGTCCATAATCCTCCGCCAAAAACGCCTTTCCGAGCTGCAGAAGGATTTCATCAATAACATGACCCACGAATTCAAGACGCCCATTTCGACGATCCGGATCAGCGCCGATGTCCTGATGAAGGATCCGCTCATACGCAAGGAGGAGCGCCTGCTGCGGTATGCCACCATTATTGGCGAACAAAACCAGCGCCTCAACCATCAGGTGGAAAAAGTCCTGCAGTTGGCCCGGATCGAAAAGGGTTCTTTGCGCATCCATCCCGAGCCTCTGGATCTCCATGAACTCCTGGGACAGGTGGTTTCCGGGGTTCAGGTGAAGGTGCAGGAACTGGGCGGGCAACTGCGCATGGAATTGAACGCTCTTCGGACAAGGATACAGGCTGACCCGTTGCATTTGAGCAATGTGATTGCCAATCTGCTCGACAATGCGGTCAAGTACTGTCGCGAAGTCCCTGTCATCACCATCCAGACCCGCAACATTCCTCAGGGTGTACAACTCACCATCCACGATCAGGGCATAGGCATCCCTGCTGCCGATCAACCCCGTATCTTTGGAAAGTTCTACCGCGTGTCGACCGGCAACGTGCATGATGTAAAGGGATTCGGATTGGGCCTGTATTATGTGCGGACGGTTTGCCAGACCCACGGCTGGGACATTGACCTCAGGAGCGAAGAAGGGCAGTATACCGCCATCACCATCACCATTCCGCTGTCATGAATGCCGACGCCCCCCATATCCTGTACGTTGAAGACGATGAGACCCTGGCATTCGTGACCCGCGACAATCTGGAGATGCAGGGCTACAAAGTCACGCATTTGTCCGACGGGAAAAAGGCACTCCGGGAAGCCACCCGCAAGGTATTCGACCTGATGATCCTGGACGTCATGTTGCCGGGGGTTGACGGCTATACCATCGCCAGTGAAGTCCGAAAAGTGGATACGGAAGTCCCCATCCTGTTTCTGACAGCCAAGTACCTGAAGGAAGATCGCATCCACGGCCTCACGATCGGTGCGGATGACTACATCACCAAGCCTTACAGCATGGAAGAACTGATTTTGCGAGTCGAGGTATTCCTTCGCCGCAAAAAGTTGTTTCGTCCCGACAAAATGGATTCGATCTATACGATTGGCCAATTCACCCTTGATTATCCCAATCTCACCCTCCATCTCGGCGACCAGGTCAGCTCTCTGACCCAACGCGAGGCGGACCTCCTGCGATATCTGATCGCCCACAAAGGAACGGTGCTCAAACGCGCCGATATCCTGAAAGCCATATGGGGTGAAAATGACTATTTCCTGGGGCGTAGCCTGGATGTGTTTGTTTCAAGACTGCGCAAACTCCTCGCCGCAGATCCGGGTATCCAAATCGAAAACATTCACGGTGTGGGCTTCAGATTGATCGATCCTTCCTGAGCGCCGTCATTGGGGTTCAAACCACAAGCCTTCCTCTACGTCCTGATCCGGCTGGTAATGGATGGTGATTTCTTCCCCGGGAGAAATGGGATGCAAGCACACTATGGTGATGACCTCCTCTTCAAAATCCAGTTCGAATTCGGCATTGGGCTGTTCGGAATGGTTGTAGAGCGATCCGTATCCGGGGGCAATGGCGGGCCTATCCCGTTCCGGACCCCAGAGGAAGTAGTAATCATGTAGTCTTGAGGCATGGATGCGATCCATGTCTTCCGGCGGCAGGATGATCACCGGACAAATTTCAATCACGTCTCCGGTAGCCACCGGTTCTGCCGTAAAAACACCCCGACCTCTCTCCGGAGAGGAGGCGATATACAATCCTGGGATATGCAGACTCATCGGTTGCGGGTCAGGTAAACGCCGGCTAAAATCAATATCAGTCCGGCAAGAAAAACGGTGTGGATGCTCTCTCCGTCGGCGAAACCCCAGGCCAGGGCGATCAACGGGATGAGATAGCTGACCATTGAGGCAAAGACCTGATTGGTTTTTTGCACGACATAATAGTACAATACCGATGCAAAGACGGTGCCCAGCAAGGCGAGCAGACATATGGCACCGAAGGCTTGCAGACTCCCCGGGACGACCATTATGCGATGGGTGAAATCCGTTCCGGCAAGGATCATGAGTGCCGGGATACCTACCCAGACAAAACCGATGCTGCCTATGGTCATCGCATCCAAATGAGCCAGCCGGGCCTTGACGGTGTTCCCGCTCAGGGCATAGAAAACCGTACCTGAAAGGGCGGCCAAAGCATACCACCCTACGGGGCCGAAAGCCCATCCATTGATCTGTCCGACAATAAGAAGGACCCCCGACAAGCCCAGGGCTATTCCGGCGACCCAGCTCCAGCGGAAAGGCAGACCGAAGAAAGCCATGCCGAGGACAAGGGTGAACAATGGGGTCAGTGAATTCAGTATGCCGGCGACGCCAGAAGATATGTGGGTTTGGGCCAGCGCAAACAGAAAAGCCGGAAAACCGCTACCTGACCAGCCCACTACGGCCAGCCAGGGTACATCTCTGCGGCGAATGGACGACCTTTTGCGAAAGGCTACCGGCAGCAGGATGACAAAGGAAAGAGCGAGGCGCAGAGAGCCCACCTGCACGGAGGAATACACCTCCAGACCCTTTTTCATGAGGATAAAGGAGCTGCCCCAGATCAGACTGAGCAGTCCCAGAAGGACCCAGGGCCAGTAGGATGTGCGTTTCAAGCAATTGGTATCTGTCGGCTGAATAACAACCAGTGGTCACCCCCGGGTTGTCAGGTCCGCCTACTCAATGCGGGCGTTCCTCGTCTTTGGCATCGTCGGAGATGGCAACAGGAGCCGGTTCTTCATCCGGTGGCGTTCCGGTTTCCATCTCGGGTATGGGCTCGGCGGCCGGCTCCTGCGGGGTTTCCTCTGCGGTGACCGCTTCGGATCCGTCAACGGGTTCATCCGGTATCGGAGAGGTATCCGGTTGGTCGGAGGCCTCCACGGCTTCGGGAGCGGGCTTTTGCTCGGGGCTGGCTTTGGCCGCTTTTCCTTTCCGGGGCCGGGTCTCGGCTATTTCGCGGGCAGCCGCCGATAGTTCCTCTTCTTTCTCTTTCAGCTCCTGACCGGATTCCTCGATTTCTTTGGCTATCCGTTCCTTGATTTTCTGCTTGGCCTCTTCGACACGAAGGCGTTCCTCCTCTTCGGCAATTTTGCGGCGCAGGGCGTTTGTTTTGTTCTCGAGTTCCTGCCGGGTTTTCTCCATATCGGCGAGCTTTTCCTTTTTGGAACGTACCCGGTCCTCGATCATGGCGATTTTTGCCTGGCGCAACTGGACTTCCAACTGTGCGCCGGAGGCCTCCGTACGCCGGTTTTCATATTCGAGGTCCTTCTCGTCCCGCTCGATGGATTTCACCATCTTGCCAATGGCGTCCAGCAGACCTTTCAGCCGGGCCTCAATCCGCCCGAGTCCATCCTTGGCCGCCCCACCGGCGGGCTTGTCGCCAAATCTTTTGTCCTTGATCTTCTTGAAAGCAGCGTCCATCCGGTCCCATAGCTTGTTGCGGTCATCACGCGTCAGGGACAAACCGTGATATTCGCGCTGCAACTGCTTGAGACTGTCAAAGGTGTTGATCAGATGTTTCCCCTCCTCAATGCGCTCATGGATGGCATCCAGTTTTTCCGTGAAAAGCCGGGCATTTTCCGACGAAACCTTGCGAAACTGAGCATCGGCATTCTGCCGGAGCTTTTTCATTTGTAGGAAGAGGGCATCCGAAGATTCACGCAATTGATCCACATGTTCACGGAAAAGGTTGCGATCCCGCACCTGGCCCTGCACTTTTTCCCAGAAGGCCTTCAGCTCCCCCCACAGGGGCTGGCTAAATTCCTCCAGGGCTTCAATCCGGTGCCGGAAGGTGTCAAGTTCAGAGCGAAAAGCCTGCTGCATTTTGAAGGAGAGCACGACAAATGCCCATTCCGACTGTGCCCGCTGGATGACATCACCGCGCTCCACTTTGAAAGAATCGGGAAGGAGGTTTTCGGATAAGGTCAAGGGCCGTGAAATCCGCTCGTGGTTGTCCGGAAAGTCCACAGGCTTGTCGAGCCTCCACGCTTCCATCATGGATTTGACAACGTCATCGGAAGCCGCCTCTTCGGGGAAGACATACAGGGCGACCTCGTTTTTTTCGGGCAACAGTTCCAGGGCCAGGAGAACGCGTTCTTCCTTCGCGTTCGTACCCCAGATGACGAGCTTGGTCCTCATGAACGTATCGGTTTTCGGTCTATCGGTTTCATACGGTGCCCGGAGGGCACTTGCAGCAGGTTGGGTCCGATGCTTCGTCTTTTACGGGCATCAGGTGTGGATTTTATCAGCAGGAATTGTGCCAACTAACCCTCGGGCGACCATGTGTTCTGCGATCTGAACGGCATTGGTGGCCGCCCCTTTGCGGAGGTTGTCGGCTACGATCCAGGCATTGAGCGTTTGGGCCTGGGACTCATCCATCCGCAACCGCCCGACAAACACATCATCGCGCTGATGAGCCGTCAGGGGCATCGGATACAGATTGTGGGCGGGATCATCCATGACGGTAACCCCTGGGGTGCGCACGAGGATTTCCCTGACATCTTCCAACCGGAATGGCTG
Source organism: Saprospiraceae bacterium (assembly GCA_024103195.1). Lineage (GTDB taxonomy): Bacteria > Bacteroidota > Bacteroidia > Chitinophagales > Saprospiraceae > JAGNXB01. The sequence continues at coordinate 40,106 of JAGFIW010000288.1, forward strand.
CCGGAACTGGACATTGACGGCTTCCGAATGTCCGCCCTGAACCGGGACGCGTACGGCTGTGGCTGTTATGCCAATCTCCGGGGCATCCAGGATCTTGCGGGTTTCGTGGACCAGTTTCATTTCTTCCCGGGTATAGGCGTTGTCCATGAAAACGTCGCAATGAGGAAGACAATTGCCGAAAATGGGCCAGGGATAAGCCATTTGGACGGGTTCCAGCGTGAAATCATTGCGTTCCATTTCATACTGACGTACGGCTTTGACGCCTGTACCCGTGATGGACTGGTAGGTCGAAACGACGATTCGGGCGATGCCGTACTGCCGGTGCAACGGGGCCAGGACCATGACCATCTGAATGGTCGAACAGTTGGGATTGGCTATGATACGGTCTTGAGGGCCCAGCAGGTGAGCGTTGATCTCGGGCACCACAAGGCGAATGGAAGGGTCCATTCGCCAGGCGGAGCTGTTGTCAATAACGATGGATCCCGCATCGGCAAATTTGGGAGCCCATTCCATGGAAGTGGATCCTCCCGCGCTAAACAGAGCAATATCCGGCCTGCGACCGACAGCCTCTTCCATTCCAATGACCGAATAAGGCCTGTCGCCAAAAGTCACCTCTTTGCCTATCGAGCGCTCCGATGCGACAGGCATGAACTCGGTGACGGGGAACCGACGCTCCTCCAGGACCCGAGTCATCACATTGCCCACCAGTCCGGTGGCACCGACGATGGCGACTTTCATTTTCGACGGATTTGTCTGGCAAAGATACACGGCCCGCTCAGGATGTTAGTGGCATGTTCATGCTTGTCATGACGCCCGTTGCAAGTATATTTGACACCTGCATGGCTTATTGTCGTTCCATTTTTCTGATCGGGATGGTCGCGTCCTTCGGGTGGCTGACGCGTGTTAATGCCCAATGGATGGAGGATTTTTCCGAAGGGGACCTGTCCTCCGGACCTACCGTATGGACAGGAGATCTGGCCCATTTCGAGATCAACCCGGCCCAACAATTGCAGCTCAAGGCACCTGCCGCCGGCACATCCAGGATCTCTACCTGGCAGTACATTCCCGACAGCGCGCGATGGGATTTTTTTGTCCACCTCGATTTTTCACCCTCCAATGCCAATCTGGTGGGCATAGCCCTGATGTCCGATCAGGAGGAGTTGCTGACCGGCAATGGCTATTATCTGGAAGCCGGCGAAACCGGATCTTCCGATGCCTTTCATTTCTATCGCCTGGACGGCGGACAGCGCACCCTGCTCGCCAGCGGAACGGCCGGATCCATAGGAGGCAATGCACCTGTGGTCAGGGCGCGGATGGAGAGGAGGAATCCCGGACACTGGACGTTCCTTGCCGATTACACCGGTGGATGGGATTTCAAGGAAGAATTCACGGTGCTGGATACGGTCTGGCCCACCGGGTCAGAACATTGGTTCGGCATGGGGTGTACGTATACCGCCACGCGTACCGACAAATATTTTTTTGACGACCTGGCCATATCCCCGCTGTTGCCGGATACCTCAGCCCCCATGCTGATCGAGGTGCAGATCGTGGACGACCAGGAGTTGCAATTGCGATTCAATGAACCTCTGCGGGAAGAGGGAGTTTCGGAACCGGAACACTACGATTTGCAACCCGGGCCGGGCCAGCCTTCCCTGGTGGAATGGCAACCTGCTGTACCGGAGGAAGTGCGCCTGGTTTGGACTTCGGCCATGCAAAACTTCGCCAGCTATACCCTTAAGGTCAGCGGCCTGGCGGATACGGCGGGCAATGTCATGGATACATTGACGCATGCTTTTACCTTCCTCCAACCCCGGATACCTGTCCCCGGCCAATTGCTCATCAACGAAATCATGGCCGATCCCAACCCGCCGGTCGCCCTTCCGGATGCCGAATATGTCGAGCTTCTGAACACCGGAGACCAACTGCTCGACCTCACCGGATTGCAGATCTCTACATCATCGGCCTCAGCCACCCTGCCGGCTGCCTGGCTTTATCCCGACTCATTTGTCATTCTTGTCCGGCCCGAATTTACCGGCCTGTTCGCTCCATATGGAACGACCCTGGGCGTGCCTTCCCTGCCCCAATTGCCCAATGAGGGAACGAGGCTTTTGTTGGAGACTTCCACTGGGCAGATCCTGCATGAGGTCACCTACCGGTCGGACTGGCATCCAACTACGATCAAACGTGAGGGCGGTTGGTCGTTGGAGCTCACCTCTCCCGCGTTGCCGTGTGCCCTGACCGGCAACTGGCAGAGTGCTGAGGCACCGGTCGGCGGCACTCCTGGCCGGATCAATAGTACCTATTACCCCGCCTCGGACTCCACCGGTCCCGTTCTGCTCAGGGTATGGCCGGTAACGGCTTCCCGCTTGCTGCTGACCTTTGACGAACGGCTTTCGACCCTCCCGGATAAAGGATGGATCACGCTGGATCCGGCGCGCACCATACTTTCGGTCCAGTTGGAGGGATCCGGCCATGCCTTAACCCTGGACCTGGACCAACCCCTCGAACCCGGTATCATCTACCGGGTTTCACCCGCAGGGCTGCTGACCGACTGTTTGGGAAATGCTGCGCCGGAAGGACAAAGCGTTCGGGTGGCGCTGCCGGAGCTTCCGGCGCCGGGAGATCTGCTGATCAATGAGATCCTGTTCAACCCTCCCACCGGGGGTAGCGATTTTGTAGAGCTGTACAATGCGTCTGAAAAGGTAATGTCCCTGGAGGCGTTGTTGTTGGGCAACATAGTGCCCGGAAATGAAGAAATCCGTCCGGTCGCCCTGCAGGCATTGTGTTTTCCGGGAGACCATGTGGTGTTGACGGGCGATACCGCTTTTATCCGGCAATACTGGCCGGAGGCAGAACCGTCACTGCTTTTTCCGGCATCCCTCCCGGCCTGGCTCAACGACAGTGGCAATGTAACACTCTTCCTGGCACAAGGGCCGGATCTCGAGGTCCTGGATGCCATGGATTATCACGAGGACATGCATTACGAGTTGCTAAGGGATGAAAAAGGCGTGAGCCTGGAGCGGCTGAGTCCTTCCATTCCGGGTGCGGATCGGTCCAACTGGCATTCGGCTGCGGAGGAAACCGGATTTGCCACGCCCACCCGACGGAATTCCCAGACGATCGAACCGGCAGAAGGTGAACCTTCCCCGTTTGCATTGGTAGATGTCCGGTTGTCCCCGGATGGCGACGGGTGGCAGGATCAGCTGGTGGTGCAGTATCGATTTGCCAAGGCGGGCATGGCGCTCAATGCCAGGGTGTTCGACCGGGCTGGCCGGCATGTGCGCACGTTGGCCGACACGCGCCTTCTGGGAAGGGAGGGCGTGATCACCTGGTCTGGAGATACAGATGGGGGTATGGCGGCTCCTCCCGGCGCGTATGTGTTGTGGTTGGAGACGTATTCCCTGTCGGGCAAGCGGAGGCAATACAAATACCCGGTACTCCTGGTATTGCCATTGGACTGAAGGTCAGGTTTTGCGGTCTGTCCACAAGGAACCTGCCACCATGCCCAGGATACTGGCTCCCAGTCCAAAGAGCAATGGGGGCCAGTCCGTTTCAACCCCCTCACACAGCAACCAGACCGCCATACCGCCGACAAGGGCAGCCATGGCCCCTGTTGCATTCGCTTTCTTCCAGTAAAATCCGGCCGTCAGGGGTATGAAGAGGGATACGAGACTCAGGGCCGAAGACTGGGCCACCAATTCATAGATATTGGCCTTCCAAAGGGCCATGATGGCAGAGATCACAGCCACACCGATGACGCTGAGCCGTATGAGACGCAATACCCGTGCATCTGTAGGGTCCTTGAGGCGGGGTCGCAGGATGTTTTCCCCGAAGACGGTGGCCGGTGCCAGCATGGCGCCGCTGGTGGTACTGAGAATGGCAGAGAGGAGGGCTCCGAAAAACAGGACCTGGGCAGGCAGGTTGCCGTGATGCATAACCAGGGCCGGGAGAAAGTTTTGCCCGTCTCCACTGCTGACGAGTTCCGGATACCGGTACCGACCCAGCAAGACGATGACCAGGGGCAGCAAGCCAATCGTCAGGTACAGGATTCCTCCCAGCCAGGAGGCCTGTACGGCTCCTTTTTCGGTACGGGCCGACATGACCCGCTGAAATATGTCTTGTTGGGGAATGGATCCGAGGCCGATGGTTATCCAGGCAGCCACCCAATGGGCATATCCGGATACTGAAGGCTCGGGCCACATCCGGAAAAAGCCGGACGGCAAACCGCTCACCACCGGCCGAAGGTCACCGGTGTCCCTGACCATAATGATCAGCAGGAAAAGGAGCCCACCGATGATCAGGATGGTCTGGATAAAATCCGTGACGGAAACGGCCCACATCCCTCCCCGCACCGTATAGAGCATGACGACCAGGGAACACAAAAGGATCCCCGCGAGAAAGGGAATGCCGGCAATGGTTTGGAGGATGATGGCCATGGCGACCAATTGCGCGGCAATCCAGCCGAAATAGGATGGCACCATGAACAAGGCGGACACAAACTCCACTTTCGGACCGAATCGATGGCGGTAATAATCGTTGAATGTCAGTATGTTGAGTCGATACAGCTTGCGGGCAAATAAAGCCCCGGTCAGCATCAGGCACAAGGCGGCCCCGAAGGGATCTTCAATGACAGCGAGGAGACCACCGTCGAGAAACTCCGAGGAAGCGCCCAGAATGGTCTCAGAGCCAAACCAGGTGGCAAACAAAGCGCTGGCAGCCACCAACATGGGCATCTTCCTTCCGGCCACCACAAAATCGCGCGTGTTGTGCACGCGACGGGCGGCCCACAAGCCGATAAGGAGCGTAATGGCGAGGTAGAGAAACAGGGAAAACAGAAGCATCCCGGCAGGTTGGCGGCGAAATATAGAAGATACCGTGAAACCGGGTGTACATGTAAATACGGGCGAAAGGATGAGTTGAAGGCAAAAGTTGTGTATTTTTGGTACGAAAACGAAATCCTGTAGCTATGAAAAAACTTGTACCCTTGTTCTTTGCCCTGCTTCTATTACCGGGAGCCATGTCCTTTGCCCAGTCCTTTCAAGATGATTTTGAGGGCTACCCCGCGGATGCCTATGTCGGTCTGACATCTCCGGATTGGCGAACCTGGTCGGCAGCGGGAGAAGGGACCACCGAAGATGCCCGCGTATCGCAGGAGCAGGCCTTCAGCGGCCTGCAGTCCATGAAACTGTTCAGCACGTCCACGAGTGGAGGTCCCATGGACATCGTTTTGCCGTTTGGCGAAGCCTACACGGACGGCACCCTTACCTACGGGATGAAAATGTTTGTGGTAGGCGGTACCGGCGCCTATTTCAACTTCCAGGCCAACCAAACCATCGGTCAGGTGTGGGCTGCGGATTTTTACTTCCGCCAGACCGGAACCCTCGATATGACCACCGGCTCCACCAACCAGGGGTCGGCAAGTTTTCCACACGACGAATGGTTTGATGTAAAGGCTGTCCTCGACCTGACCAACAACGACTGGCAAATCTTCATCAACGAGGAGAAGGTGGCCGGATTTTCCAATGTCAACAACCGGGTAGCCGCCATCAATCTCTTTCCGGTCAATCCTTCGGGCATTTCTACGTTTTACGTGGATGACGTCTATTTCAATTACGAACCCTTCATCCAGCCCGACCTGGATGTCTCGTTGTTTGCACTGACCACCAAAACCAAGAATATCGCAGGCAACAGCCAGGCATTCAGGGTGACGTTGCGCAACCTCGGTTTGGAGACGATCGAATCGGCTTTGGTGACCTGGACAGACGGAACGGATGCCTACACGGACACTCTGGAATCCCTGGGCCTGCTGAGCGGTCAGGATTATATATTCACCCACAGTGCATCCCTGGTCACCAAGGAGGGGACCTCGAGCTATTCAGTGACGATCCATCAGATCAATGGGGGGGATGACCAGAATCCCAATAATGATACCCGAAACATCTCGGTGACCGGCGTAGTGCCGGCCCCTCACAAGCGGGTGATTGCCGAGGAAGGTACGGGTACCTGGTGTGGATGGTGTCCGCGGGGAACGATCCTGATGGATTTCCTCAAACACGATTACGGAGATTATTTCGTACCGGTGGCTGTGCACAACAACGACCCGATGGCCGTGACCAACTACAACGCCGGCGTGACGAGTTTTCCCGGATTCACGGGCTTTCCCGGCGTTATCATGGAGCGCATCCAGGTGATCGATCCCCTGGGACTGGAGGACGGATTGTACAACCATATCGGTATTGCACCCGGTGCCACCCTGCTGAACGGGGCGGAATATGATGCCGTCAACGGACAACTCCGCATTTCGGTGACGGCCGAGACGCTTCTGGAATTGTTGGGCAACTGGCGGATCAATGTCATCCTGACCGAGGATGGCGTGACCGGATCCGGATCCGGTTACAACCAGGCCAATTATTATTCAGGTGGTGCCCAGGGGCCCATGGGAGGTTATG
>JAGFIW010000048.1 GCA_024103195.1 Saprospiraceae bacterium
GGCGATTTGCTCACCCCCGCATGAAGGCCGAGTACGGCACCGAGGCCATGGGTGAGACCGCCGAAAATCTGGCGGAACAATACGGGATAAGCCGGGAGGACCAGGACAACTTTGCCGTGTGGTCCCAGCAGAAGACGGACCATGCCCGCAAACAGGGGTTTTTTGAAGGTGAAATAGCTCCCGTGACCATCCCCCGCCGCAAAGGGCCGGATGTTCTTATGGAGGCCGACGAATTTCCACGGCCGGACACATCTCTGGAAAGTCTTCGCTCTCTGAAGGCCGCTTTTCGACCAGGGGGCACCGTTACGGCCGGGAATGCCTCCGGTCTTAATGATGGGGCGGCAGCCGTACTGGTAGCTTCTGACAAGGCGGTGGCGCAGTATGACCTGAAACCTCTGGCCCGGATCGTGGCTTCGGGCGTCGCTGGCGTCGAGCCCCGCATCATGGGCATCGGACCGGTACCCGCCTCCCGCATGGCGCTGGAAAGGGCCGGACTTTCTCTCGACCGGATGGATCTGGTGGAGATCAATGAGGCTTTTGCCGCCCAGGTACTGGCCTGTACCCGCCAACTCGGACTGGCCGATGACGATCCCCGCATCAATCCCAATGGCGGTGCGATCGCGCTCGGACATCCTCTGGGAATGACGGGCGCCCGTCTGTTGCTGACAGCCTCCCGCGAATTGCAATGCCGAAAGGGACAATATGCCCTCGTCACCATGTGTATCGGCGTGGGTCAGGGATATGCCGTAGTCCTGGAGCGCGCCTGACCGATTCATCAAGTCTTTCCCTCTATGTCCACCCACCGTCAATTTTTCCTTCGCTTTCTGGCCCAGACCAGTGCCAAACCCCTTGCCCTGGAGATTGAACGGGCCGAAGGGGTTTATCTCTACGGACCCGAAGGGGAGCGTTGGATGGATCTTATCGCCGGGGTGGGGATGAGCCCTTTGGGACATGTTCATCCAGTCGTTGTCCGGGCCGTGGAGGAACAGGTGCGGAGGTACATGCATGTCATGGTGTACGGGGAATACATCCTCAGCCCCCAGGTGCGTCTGGCTCGTGCCCTGGCCGAAAGGCTTCCTGAACCCCTCGACAATGTATATCTGACCAATTCGGGGAGCGAAGCTGTCGAGGGGGCCATGAAACTGGCCAAGCGCCACACCGGCCGGTACGAGATCCTCAGTTGTTGCCGCGCTTATCACGGCAGTACACAAGGAGCCATGAGCCTCATGAGCGAAGGCTATTACACCGATGCCTACAGGCCCCTTTTGCCCGGAATTGGGCATATCGGTTTCAATGCATTTGATGATCTGGAGTGCATTACGACCCGTACGGCGGCCGTAGTGGCGGAAACCGTACAGGCGGAATCCGGCATTACCCTCCCCGATCCTGCCTGGCTGCGGGCACTCAGGGACCGGTGCACCGAAACCGGCGCATTGCTGGTCTTCGACGAGATCCAATGCGGCTACGGACGCACAGGCACCCTATGGGCCTTTGAGGCCTACGGCATTCAGCCCGACATCCTGTTGATCGGCAAAGGGATGGGTGGGGGTATGCCCATTGCGGCTTTCATCGCTTCGAGGGACATCATGCAGGCCCTTAGTCACGATCCGGTATTGGGTCACATCACAACCTTCGGCGGGCACCCCGTAAGTGCCGCTGCCGCCCTTGCCACGCTGGAAACGCTGTCGGCATCGGGACTGATCGGGGAGGTGGCGACAAAATCCGATCGCTTCAGGGCCTCCCTCCAGGACCATCCCACTGTGAAGGAAATCCGCCATGCCGGTCTGATGATGGCCCTGGATCTTGGCGAGGCAGGACGGGTCCAAAAGGTGATTGCTGGCGGTTTGAAGCAGGGATTCGTCAGCGACTGGTTCCTGTTCAA
>JAGFIW010000086.1 GCA_024103195.1 Saprospiraceae bacterium
GCAACCTGGCACCCGAAGCGACACTTTCGGTCACCTCCGGTTTTTCCATACCCGTCCTGACGCCATTCCGGCTTGATGTCCAGGCTTTTGACGAAAATGGAGATGCATTGTCCTATTGTTGGGAAGGCATGGATACGGGACCGATTACGGACGCCGGTGATCCGGTCCTGACTTCGCCGCTTTTCCGGTCATTGCCCCCTGTTTCTACCCCTTTTCGGGTGTTTCCCAAAATGTCGACCGTACTCAACAACGGTTACGACAAGTTTGAGCATTTGCCTCATTATTCCCGGGAGATGAATTTCAGGGTGACAGTACGGGACAACAATCCCGAAGCCGGGGGATATATCCAAAAGGATGTGCGTTTTCATGCCTCCGAGCAGGCAGGTCCTTTCCGGGTTTTGTCCTTTGCCACGGTAGATACCGTCCGCCAGGGAGATTATGTGCCCGTGGAGTGGGAAGTGGCAGGTACCGACCTCCCTCCGGTCTCCTGCCGTCAGGTGAACATTCGATTGTCGGTGGACGCAGGAGCCACATTTCCATATCTCCTCGCAGAGGGCGTCCCCAATACGGGGCTGTTTCATGTGACGATACCCAAAGTAACCGCCTCCCATGCCCGCATTATGGTGGAGGCTGCCGACAACATTTTTTTCCAGACCTCCAGAGCGGCTTTGCGCATCCTGCCCGCAGAAGGCTCTGGCCTGATGTTCGGATTGGCTCCTTTCGCCCAGACGGCCTGCATTCCCGATCAAGTATCCATCACCCTGTCGATGGATACGTTGGGTACGGGGGCAGGTCCACTCACTCTGGATGTCACCAACGGCCTTCCTCCCGGAGCCACTTATTGGTTCGACCAACCCCAATTCCTCCCTCCGGGCGAGGTGACCCTGCATGTCGCATTGGCCGACGTGACCAAAGGCGGGACTTACGACCTCGAGATAACGGCCCTTTCGGGCAATCAATCTTCCTGGACGCGACCTGCCCAATTGCGGGTGGTCCGCAGTGATTATTCCTCCCTGGCCGCTGTCCTTCCGGCCGACGGGGTTTCCGGGGTGTCCACCTCTCCCCTGTTCCGTTGGGCCCGTCAGGAGGATGCCGACCAATACCGTTTCGAACTTGCCACTCATCCGTTGTTCGGGCCGGGCACTGTCGTGCAAGCCGAAGGGTTGACGGATACTTTCTTTCAGGTGCTGAGTACGCTCCAAACCAACACCTTGTACTACTGGCGTGTCATTCCAGAAAACATCTGTGGGAAATGGGCCGATCCGGAGGTGTTTGCCTTCCACACTCTGGGCCTCCAATGCACCGAATACACGAGTAACGAGACGGTACTCATCCCCTCCCAGGGCACGTTTGCCGCACAAACCAACATCCTGGTGCCCGCCGCCGGCAATGCCAGTACCGTCTGGGTTCCGCATCTCACCGCCAACCACAACAATATCGGCCATTTGAGGGGCACCTTGCGCAGCCCTTCGGGTACCACCGTTCGTTTGTTTTCGTCTCAATGCTTTACGGTAGCAGGAAGTATCAACATGGGATTCAATGATTTTTCCCAGCAACCATTTGTATGCCCCCCCAATCTGGGACAGGTGTACAAAAGTCAGGAACCCCTTGCTGCCTTCAACGGGGAGCCCGTAGAGGGCAACTGGACCATGTTTCTGGAGGACATTCTTTCCGGAAGCGGCGGTTCATTGACCGGATGGACCTTAAGCCTTTGCTCGGATGTGACCACCTCCAACCCGTATCTCGTCCGCAATCTGCCCCTGGTCCTCGCACCCGGCAGTTCCGCTGTCCTGCCTGTGGATCTGTTGTTGGCCGAGGATCTGGATCAGTTTCCCTGGGAACTCACCTACCGCATTGTTCAGACCCCAGGGAAGGGCGTTATCCGGCTGGCAGGTGTTGAACTGGCCGGAGGAGACCGCTTTACCCAACAGGATATTTACGACGGCTTGATCACTTACCAGGACTACAGCTTGCAGGAAGGGGAAGATCAGATGCGGTTTGTGGTGGAAGATGGTCAGGGCGGGTGGATCCCCATCCAGCGGTTTGTCTTCCGCACGGAGGAAGCGTCCGGCACGGACATTCTGCATGAACGGAATGTACCTCTTGTCGCTTATCCCAATCCTGCCCGCGATTGGCTTCAGGTGGATCTTCAGGCATGGGAGGATGCACCCGTCGAAGTGCGCCTGGTAACGATGACCGGACAGGATGGTCTGTCCACAGCAACGGCACGCGGTGGTTCGGTTGTTGCCCTTCCGGTCAGCCATTTGCCGGAAGGCATGTACCTGCTTGTCGCCCGGTCTTCGCGCCACACGGCCGTGACCCGGGTGCACATCACCCGGTGAGCCTGTTGGCCGGTAGAGGAGGGGTGGCCCCGGATTCGTATTTTTGCCGCCAATCTCGCTCTATGGCCCAGGATGCAATCAGGGTAGGTATTTTTTTCGGAGGTCCATCCCGAGAACGGGAGATCAGTTTTGCCGGCGGGC
>JAGFIW010000210.1 GCA_024103195.1 Saprospiraceae bacterium
CCGACCAACTCAAAAGGTCCGAAGGTGCCATTGTGATTGTAATCGATGTAAACGCGATAGTAATTGTTGTTGATATTGAATGAGGCCCCAGGCTTTATGACAACTTCATATTCATAATTGGTACTCAAGTTGATGGGAACATCCTCAAAAAAGGCATATCCACCATCAGAACCCGAATAATGCGTAACTCCGGCAATTTGCACCTCATCGATCCACTGGTCGGGCGAGTTTTCGGCACCAGCCGGGCAGTAGTCGTAATCCAGACAAGCCCCGCAGCCTTTTGTCCGAAAAGTGGTCACCGGACCAGGCAGAGACTGAGCTGTGTCGCAATCCGTCCGAATCCGTATTTCGTAATCCGTACAAGGTAAAAGGTCCGTCAACGTAAGGAAGGGATTGGAACTCAATGCTTCCGTCCATTGAGAAGAACCCTGCTCGCGGAATTCCACAATATAATTTACGGCCGTAGTCACCGGTGTCCATTCCAGTGCTGCATTCTCTTCGGATACATCTACAACCGACAATTCGTCCGGATAGTCACAAGGCTCGTTGGCGGCCACGATCTGCACACAGTAATCCTCCACTTCTCCGTATGTGAATGGATCACAAGGGCCTACACTGGAATTAAAGGTCATAGTGACCCTCATCCGTGCAGGGCCGGGGACCGCATCACCGGGTATTTTGAAGTTCCCTGATACAGGTTGGTCGCTGCTCAGTGGACCTATGGCCAATTCCCCGGGGTCCTCGAAATCTCCATCCGCATTGTAATCGATCCAAACGAACCAGGTTTCGGTGTAGGTGGCACCTGGTTCAAACCCAGGGGTCAGGGTGAAGGGATATTTGTGATAGGTGAGAAGGTCGGTACTTAAGGATGTATAGTCAGCATATCCGCCGTTATCACCCGAGGAATTGGCCAGATTGCCTATCTGAATCGATTCGATGAACTCGTATTCGGAAATTTCTGCGGCGGAAGGACATATCGGCTGGTTGGCACAAGTGGTGCAACCGGTCGTATTGGCCTCAAAAATGGCCGGGTCCGAAACAATGGCCGAACACCGGGATCTCACTTCAAAAGTGTATGAGGTGCAGGGCTTAAGTCCGGTCTCGGTCCGAATGGTGTCCGGACTATCCGGATGGATCACGTAGTCCAGAGCGCCTTCTTCCAAATAAGCGAACACATAACCTGAGGCGTTGGGCGCCGGTGTCCAGGTGAAGACAACGCTTGTATCATCCAGATAAACAAGATCGAAATCCGAAGGGGGCTGGCAATCCGGGCATCCTCCGGTGATGACCTGTATGGGGGCTGAAGGAACAGATTCCGTGGTATCACACATGGACGTCAGTTGGAACTGATACTGTGTGCATGGTATAAGACCGGATATGGTCGTTGATTCCATAGCCAGACCTGGTGAAACGATGTAGTCCAGTGCGCCTTCTTCCAGATAGGCGAGATTAACACCTGCCGATCCGGGTGTCAGGGTCCAGTGGAGCGTCACGGATGTATCTGTGATCTGGACGGCTGCCAAATCCGCGGGGGGCAGACAACAGCCATGACTGGTAAAGGTGGTAACCTGATAATCGCTGGTATCCGATGTACAATGAGAACGCAACCTCACTTCGTATTCGGTGCATGATGCCAAACCGGAGAGCACATATCCGTTCAGGACTGAAGGAACTGTGATCCAGTCAGGAGCCCCTGCCTCCCGCCACTGAAGTTCAAAGGCATCCACATTTCCGAGGTCCATCCATGACAGGATGGCTTCCTGGTTGGAGGTGGGTACAGCTGTCAGATTGTGGGGAGCAGGACAAGTACTGCAGGTTTGGATGAGCTGAAGCAAACTCTTGTGGGCATTGGCCCGACCTCCTGTCACCAATATGTTTTGCAGGCTGGGCAATACATCCACGCCATTGTAGATGGCATCCCGGACCATCTTGGCCGTACCTGAAGGGTCCGCCCAGGCAGAAACTCCGATTCCCGGACAAGGCGCAGCATAAAGCAGGCCAACCAGACCGGCAACGGTTGGGGATGCAAATGAGGTCCCCCCCGTAGAACTGTAGCCGCCGTTGTTATGGGTTGTGTAGATGTTTTGACCCGGGGCGGCGAGATCAATGGTGGTTTTCCCGTATGCCGCGCCTTGGGTTTTCAGGTCATTGTGATTACTCGAAGTGACAGAAATCAGATATTCACTGGAACATCCGGTCGGCAGATCACCCAAACTGTCAATGTCGATATTGAGATTGGCCGTGGCACCGGTGTTCAGAATGCCGTGTACGCCCATGGTGTCATAATAGGCGCACCAAACGGGGGCATCGGCGGGTTGGCCGTAATTGATGCCCCAGGATGAATTGACGGCAACTACCAGCGCGCCGGCCTGGCCTTGAGAGGCGTTGTAAATCTGTCTTTGACGCAGGGCATAACTATAACTCTCAATGACCATGGCTTCTTCCGTACTGTAGGGCCGGATGGTCATGATTTTGATATGCCAGTTGACGCCGGTCACACCGATATCGTTATTGCCCCTGGCACCGATCATGCCGGAAACGGGCGTGCCGTGGGATCCCTGGATGCCTACGTTGTCGTTTTGTTGTGTCGTGTTCCAGCCCAGATAGTCGTCCGTATAGCCGTTGTTGTCATCATCCAGCCCGTTACCCGGTATTTCGGCGTGGTTGATCCACAAATTGCCATCAAAGTCGGGATGGTTCAGGTTGATACCATTGTCCACAACAGCGACTACGATCGAATCGCCATCCGGAGTGGTGCCGCCTTTGGTGATGGCCCAGGCATCTGGCATCTTGATATCCGCGCCGGGTTTGCCTCCTGTTTGACCGGTGTTCAACCATTGCCATTGGCTGCTGAACGCACTGTCGTTGGGAACAGATCTCTCTGCAAGGATATGATTGAATTGAGCGGCGATCACGCCGGGCATGCGTCGAAGACGTTCCAGAATTTGCCGCTCGGAGGTGTGCAATGGATCGGCGTGCAGCAACCATATATGGGAAGTCTCGCACAATGGCCGAATCAGTCGCAGGGCTTGCTTCCTGGAAAGGCTGGCGTTTATGCCGGACAATACCTGTTCAAGAGAGGCTTCGTCCTTGGTATGAAGGATGAAGTCGCCTGGAACATGGCGCATCCCCTGGGCGTTGACCGCAACTCCTGCAGTGAAAAGGGACAGGAACAGGGCTATTCCCCCTATGAGCAAGGACACTTTCATCGGATACACATTCATTATGCGAATATAGGCCTTTTATCCTGAATTTGCCGGTCTCTGGGCCGTAATGAACATTGGTGAACAATCGCCAGAGATGTGATGATTTCCGGATATTTAAGCGGTTGAGCCATACCTCCGTTCACATGTCTATTCGGACTCATGTTTGGGAATTCGCTACCTTTGACGGGCATCCCAAGCCGCAACCGTCAAAATCCCGTGTATGAAGATCCTCTTGCGGTATCTCCCATTTTGGCTTATTTGTTTAGCATCAACCGGACTTTACGCCCAAAAGGTATCCCAGATGATAGCTGACAAGCAGTTTGACCTGCATGCCTATCAGGCAGCTGCCGAAGCCTATCAATCCCTGTTAGATGCTGGCAAGGATGATCCGGAGATTCTCAACCGTCTTGCCTTGTGTTATTACCATACCGGCCGACCTGCAGAGGCAACCGGTTTCTTTGAGAAGGCGGTTCAATACAAATCGGTTGACCCGAGCACCTGGTTGTGGTACGCCAAGGCTTTGCAGATGAACGGATTGTTTGAAAAGAGCCAATCCGCGCTTCGCGAGTACCGGAATGTTGTGCCTGAAGCACTACAACTCCCTGTTTGGCAGCCGTATCCACAGACTGTGGAGCGCACCTACACGATTGAACGTCTCGGCATCAGCAGTCCGGCTACGGATTTCGGTATCTCTTTTGTCGGAGAGGACATATTGTTCAACAGCTTCAACCCCAAACCCGCCAACCCTCCGGCAGGCTGGGTGAGCGGTGAACAATACCATTACCTCTACAAAGCCCGTTGTGACAGCCAGGGCAAACCGGGAGAAGCCAGTTTGCTCAAAAAAGGACTCACCATTGACTATCACGAAGGTCCGGCTGCCGTATCCCCCAACGGAAGAGAGGTTGTATTCATGCGGGCACAATTCAATGGTTTCAATCGCCTTACACCAGAGTCCGGCTTCCAATCCAGTCTTTTTATAGCAGATGTGCGCGACAATGGTCATTGGGAAAATATCCGGCCCTTCCCTTTCAACGGGACAGGTTACTCCACCGCATGGCCGGCATGGGCACCTGATGGTCAATCCTTGTACTTTGCCTCCGACAAGCCCGGAGGAAAAGGAGGATTTGACCTTTACCAAAGTGAGAGAAAAGGGATGGAATGGGCACCACCAGCACCTGTGTCGGATGTCATCAACACACCCGGACACGAAATCACTCCGTTTGTTGTCGAGGACCGGTTGTTTTTCGCCAGTGATTTCCATCCCGGATATGGAGGGTTTGATTTGTTTCAAGCCTTTGGAAGCCAGCCTCAGGATTTTACCCTGGTCCATCTCGGACCAGACATCAATTCCACCATGGACGACCTGGGATTGATCATGCGTACCGATCTGCGAACCGCCTATTTCTCCAGCAACCGCCAAGGCAATGGTGATTTGGATTTATTCATGGGTACCACAGAAGCCCTCCCCGTTATCATCAAGGTGTTGGACGCGCATACCAACCAGCCGGTTGCGAATGCGGTAGTTATATCCGATTCCGACAGGAACGAGTCATGGACATCTGATGGGGAGGGCCTGATTCGCCTCCCGGGGCGGAAAAACTGGCAGGGTAAGTACAAGGTTTCTCATCCTTCCTATCTGGAAGTCACCCAGGATTTCAGGCTGCTTGGGATCAAGAAGGGCTTGCACCAAATTGCCTTGCGCCCAACGGATTGGTTGAGGACGGCTTCTATCAGAAATGCCTCATCCGACCAACCTGTGGAGGGCGCCCTGGTGCGAATTACCGATCAACGCACAGGGCTGTTTCAGGATCTGACCAGCAATGCGGCGGGTGAAGTCCACCTGCCGTTGTCACCCGGGGGGATTTTCTTCATCAACATTACCCGGAACGGATTCCTCAACAACTCCCGGACATTACATGTCGCTACCCGGCCGGAAGACGTGCAGGTGGACCCCTTTCTTCTGGTGCCTGTACCATCGGCTACTCCGGTTGCGGCTTCGCCAGGAAAAGGAGAGAACGACCAGGCGATGCAATCGGGTCATTCCGATCACGCCTATGCCGTTCAGGTGGCCTCCCTGGCACCGGGACCTCAGGCAGATGTGACCCCATTCCAGTCTCTTTCTCGGTTTGGAACGGTGTACCAAAAAGAAGGAAATGATCGCGTTCGCATTCGTGTAGGATTGTTTGCCACCCGCCAGGAAGCGGAGAAAGCTGCTGCCGGTATTCGGGAGTCCGGATATCCGGATGCCTTTCCCGTTGAGGAACACTCGGAAACCCTTATGGATCAGGTCATGATATCACTGGCCAAGGGCAAGGAAAGTCATACGGGCACCGGTTCGTACCTGGTTCGTCTCGCCGCCTACCGAAATCCCCAATGGTTTGAACCTGGTGGGTTGGAGGCTTATGGCAAGGTGGTGGAGGAACGGTCCGGGGAATGGACGATCAAATATCTGACAGGTGTCAAAAGCCTGTCGGATGCCAAAGAGGCACTGGCACTCGCTCACAGGAACGGATTCAAGGAAGCGTACATTTTGTACGAAAATGGCGGCTTGCGGACAAGGATGGATTAATCCTTTCTTCAAGAGGGGCATGTCAGTGTTAGCAGGACAAACGATTTGGATCCTGGTCGGACCTTTGCGGTATCTGACATTTGTTCTCCAAGTACCGCATAGAGGGTTCCGTCACTGCCTGTCAGAACCAGGGTACTCTGCTTCTCGAATACATTTTTTTTGCGTTGGATCAATAGGTCTTTCACCTTTTTGTGGCCTGTCATCCCAAGTGGGACAAACCTGTCACCCGGTGCCCATGGACGAACCGTCAATGGCATAGCCAGTACATCCGCATCCATCAACAAAGTGGAGGAAGACAGCCCCTGCACTTCCCGTGCATCTGTGCATGGCAAAAAGTGAAGGATAGTGGCTCCGCACCGGATGGTAGCTGGAAAAGCGGCAATGGTTACCGGTTCTGGTGGCAGGACGGTCGTTCTTCTTTTACCGATCAATCTGCCCCTGTCATGTGCCAGCACCCAGTCCGGCGAAGTGAAGACCTGCCCGGTCTTTCGGGATTCCGAAGCCAAAATCTGTTGAATTTGCCGGGGATGGAATCCCAAGGGATAAAGCCATGAATAAAGGGCGAATCCTGCCCATGGGACCTCGCGGAGCATACGCAGGTCAATAAGGAGTTCATCCTCAGACGATTGCATGGCCTGGCTTTCCCATTGGACAAGGGCCTCATGGGCAGCGGCTGACATGTGCGCCACCCATGCAGCTTGTGCGGGTACAAGTTCAGACAAATGGGGTTGGATCTTTTTCAATGCCGGGACAACTTCCTGGCGGATCCGATTGCGTAGATAAGGGCCGTCCTGATTGCTTTGATCCTCCCGCCAGGGCAAATGGCAGGCATGAAGATACCTGATGATGGATTCCCTGGGAATATCCAGCAAGGGTCTTGCGATGTTTCCGTTGCGGTAAGAGATATGGCGGGTCCAGGCGCCGGGATGTCCCCGGAGCAAATAGACCAGCATGGTTTCCAGTTGGTCATCGGCATGGTGGCCGGTAAGGACCCGTGTAAAAGGTCCTGCCTGGACAAGGATGTCCCACCATTGGTACCGGATTCGTCTGGCTTCTTTCTGCAGCGCTGCCTTTGGGGCGGATTTCAGCAGGGTGGGATCCGGCCGGAACACCAGGAGGGGAATTTCCCACTCCCGGGCCAGCGTCCTGACCAATTCTTCATCTTTGTCGGACTCCAGGCCCCTCAATCCGTACTGAACATGGGCCAATGTCGCCGGCAAACCGGTTTGGACGACCAGAAAGGCCAACGCTACGGAATCGGGTCCGCCACTGATTCCTACCAATAGATGATCCTTGGGGCCCCACAGCCCGTTGAGCCGGACGGTGTCCCTGAATTGTTGCTCCACTTTCCGGATCAAATGATGGTCCACAAGACAAAGAAAACGGTTCTGGCAGGAACTTGGACTTGCTTCCTCTTCCGGGATGAGACGACGAAACCGAAAATGGAGGAAATGGCCGATTGTCCATGGAAGGACCTATTTTGCGGGATGATCACGGTGCGTTCGTTGTACAAAAAATACGGAGATCTCGAGGTCCTCAAAGGCATCCATCTCGAGGTGGAAAAAGGATCCATCGCAGCTCTTTTGGGACGGTCGGGTTCCGGAAAAAGCACCTTGTTGCATTTGCTGGGTGCTCTGGATACACCTGAATCGGGAGAGATCACCATTGATGGCCAATTGGTTACGGGTTTGAAAGGGAAGGACCTGAATCGTTTTCGCAACGAGACGATCGGATTTGTCTTCCAGTTCCATCATCTGCTTCCGGAATTCACAGCACTTGAAAATGCCATCATGCCGGGACTGATACGCCGTATTCCCATGGAAACCTGTCGCATGAGGGGCATGGAATTGTTGGATTATTTGGGCTTGAAGGATCGTATGGACCACAAGCCGGGGCAACTGTCCGGCGGGGAGCAACAGCGGATCGCGGTCGCAAGGGCTTTGCTCAACCGTCCTGCCGTTATTCTGGCAGACGAACCTACCGGCAACCTGGATTCCGGCAATGCCCACGACATGCACGAACTATTTCTCCGATTGCGTGCCGATTTTGGCCAGACGTTTTTGATTGCCACCCATAGTGAAGATCTGGCCGGTATTTGTGATGTCCGCCATATGATCCAGGATGGCGTTTTGGTGCAGGAGTGAAGGCGCCAATCCTTTGTGACGTAAGAATCAGTCAGCCAAGCGGTCAGGTTGGCCGCAAAGGGGAAGGGTAAATGCCTTGTTCAATCATGGTGCGGAAGGCATTTTGCACAAGTGGCTTGTCCTCCTTGTAAGTTACTCCGTACCAACGGTCATGGCAGGGAAGGACTGAAACCCGGACATCCCCTTTGTCCATCATTTCCTGTATAAGCAAAGGGATGAAAAATTCAGCCTTGGGGTCTGAGGCACGTTCATCGACAAACCGGTGGAACCTTTCCCTTATCACGGGGAAAACCGAGGGGTGGAATCCCCAAAAATTCATGGATACCACGCTCTGCGAATCCAGTACCCGACTGGCACCGTTTTCCATATAATGGATTTCCTTGCCCTGCCAACCCACCTGGGTGCGCTCATCGACCCGGGCCAGAAACCCTTCCTCGTCCAGGACACACACGCCCCGTGAAACGGTCCCGTATTCCGAGAGGGTGTTGGCCAACCGGTATCCCACCATGGCAAAATGGTGCGGAGTACATTCGGTTTCCAACCAATCTGCGAGCTGAGCGAAAGCGTCCCTTCCGTAATAGTCGTCTGCATTGATGACGGCAAACGGTTCATGGACGACTTCAGAGGCAGCCAATACAGCATGAGCCGTACCCCAAGGTTTGGTGCGGGAGCCTGCCGTGCGACCGTCGAGGAAGGAATCCAGTTCTTGAAATACATAGGAAAACCGCACACCCTCTGGACGAAGGGGCTCAAACCGGTCTTTGAAAGCCGCCTCGATGTCGTGACGGATGACAAAAACTATCTGATCGAATCCGGCTTTCAGTGCATCGTGGATGGAATATTCGATGATGGTTTCGTCATGTGGGCCGACACCATCTATTTGCTTCAGGCCACCATAGCGGCTGCCCATACCGGCGGCCAAAATCACGAGAGAAGGTTTCATGGATCAAGAGAGGATTTCAACCAGGAATTTGTTCTTCTTGCCGTTTTCGATCATCAGGAAACGGTTGTGCAGGATATCTTCCGCCACTACGAGGTGATTGGGATCGGTGATCTTGACCTTGTTGATGGAAATGGCATTGTTCAGTATGGCTCTCCGTGCTTCTCCTTTGGAGGTCAGTATCCCGGAATGGGATGTCAGCAGCTCTGCAATTTCCATCCCGTTGGATGACCAGGTTTGCCGGAGTATTTTGGAATGGGGAATTTCCCGGGATACCATTTCCCAGTCGGGGATGGTCATCGACTTAAGGAAGTCGGCATCAGCCTGAGATTGGAAGAGTAAACGGGTAACCCGGAGCGTACTTTCCAGTGCTTGCCTGCCATGCAGACGGGAAGTCAATTCCTCGGCCAGCAACTTTTTGAGTACCTGAGGCTCTTGAGCATGGTCCCGTTCCAGTTCTTCGACTTCCTGGCGACTGCGCAAGGTGAAATAACGGATGAATTTGGGCAAATCACGGTCATCGGCATTGATCCAGAACTGGTAGAAGGCATATGGTGTGGTTAGTTCGGGATCCAACCATATGTTACCAGACTCTGATTTGCCAAACTTGGAACCATCCGCTTTGGTCAGGAGCGGAGTTGTCAGGGCATAGGCTTTGCCGTCCAGGTTCCGCCGAATGAATTCTGTCCCTGAGGTGATGTTGCCCCACTGATCCGCGCCTCCCATTTGCAGCCTGCAGTTGTGATGCTGATAAAGACATTGGAAATCGTAGGCCTGGATGAGTTGGTAGCTGAATTCAGTAAAGGAAATACCGGTCTCCAGTCGCTTCTTGACGGATTCCTTGGACATCATGTAATTAACAGTCAGGGTTTTGCCAATGTCCCTGAGGAAATCAAGGACATTCATGTCCCTATAGAAATCAAAATTGTTGATGACCTGAACAGAAAGATTTTGGCCACCCAGCAGGGTTTCAAGCTGCCTTTGCTGATGCCGCAGGTTTCGATCTATTTCGTCCACCGATTTCAGATCGCGCTCCTTGTCCTTGCCGGAAGGGTCGCCAATTCTGCCGGTGGCTCCCCCCATCAGTACCAAAGGCGTATGCCCATGACGCTGGAACAAGGTCAGCAACATGATTTGAACGTAGTTGCCAATCCCCAGCGAAGGTGCCGTAGGGTCAAAGCCAATGTACCCCTTGCATCCCGGCTGGGCAAGGTAATCCTCAATGCCCGGGGTAACATCCTGGAGCATACCTCTCCATCGCAATTCATCCAAAAACGGCATCGGCCTTGATTTCAGCGGCAAAAGTAGCCATTTCCGGCAGGTCATGCGGCGAGGGTGTATCTTCGCGTGATAGCAATTATGGCATTCAGCGCCTTTCTAGCCCGTCGTCTCCGCGCCGGGTCATCTCAAAGTTCAACAGGCCGGATCATCCGGTTTGCCATCGGTACCATCGCCTTGTGCATGACCGTAATTCTGTTGGCACACGCCTTGATTCTTGGATTCAAGGAAGAGATCAAAGCCAAGGTTTTCGGATTCTGGGGTCATATTCATATCACCGCGCATAACCTCAACCAAACATTTGAAACTGCCCCGGTCAACCGAAATCAGACTTTCTATCCCGGCATTACGCAGAAAAAGCAATTTCCGGTCTTGGCCGACGGCATTCATGCCGGTCAACCAGGCAAACTGACCCGTGGAGGCGTGGATCATATCCAGGTCTTCGGACTCAAACCGGGTATCCTGGCCCGAAAGGGTGAACTCGAAGGCATTCTTCTCAAAGGTGTAGGTGCCGACTTCAAATGGGATTTCATGGGTGCTTACCTGACCGAAGGGGACACCCTCTCCCTGAAGTCGGAAAGTCCGCCCCGGGACATCATGATCTCCCGGACGACGGCTGACCGGATGAAGGTCAACGTGGGCGATGATCTGCTCATCCATTTTATCCAGGGCGAAAGGCAGCTAGAGCGCAAATTCAGGATCCGTGCGGTGTACAAGACCGGTCTGGAGGAGTACGACCGGAAATTTGCCATCGTGGACATTCGCCATCTCCAGGAACTGGCAGGTTGGTCACCGGACACGGTCTCTGGCTTCGAATTGTTTGTAGAGGACCTGGGCGATGCAGAGGCCATCGCCGATTATATCTATTACGAGTGGCCATTGCCCGGAGAACTCTACATTGAAACAATCCGGCAAAAGTTTCCGGCCATATTTGATTGGGTTGAAATTCAGGATATCAACGAAAGGGTCCTGTTGATATTGATGCTGTTGGTAGTCATGATCAATCTGGCTACGGTCTTGCTGATCCTGATGCTGGAACGCTATGGGATGATTGGCGTCCTCAAGGCTTTAGGGGTATCTGATTGGACAGTCCGCTGGATATTCATTCGGCTTACCCTCAGGATCCTGGTGATAGGAATGTTGCTGGGTAATGGTTTGGCACTGGGATTGGGTACCCTGCAACGCAAGACGGGATGGTTCAGACTGGATGAATCGGAGTATTACCTTTCGGAGGTCCCCATCCATTGGGATCCCGGCTTTTTCTTCTTTATCAATGTCTTTGTCCTTTTGGTCGCTGCTTTGACCCTGCTCCTTCCCTCTGTGTATATTGCACGCATACAGCCTGTTAATGCTATTCGATTCAAGTGATGCTCACCAGTAACCCGGGAGGTAGAACCCGGGTTTCACGCATTGGCTTACCGATGATTCCGGATGGATGCAGACACGGAGTTGACGGCCAGAAT
>JAGFIW010000095.1 GCA_024103195.1 Saprospiraceae bacterium
CAACAAGACCATGGAATTCTTTCCCTTCCTCCACGGCATGCAGGAGCTGATGAAGCAAAACCTCGAGCCATATTTCCATGCCGCCGGACAGGATGTCCAGGGTGAGGTGCTGCGCAAGGTAAAGGACATGCATTTTGCCTATGTCGCTTATCTCAACCACACCCATCACATGCAGCGGATGGTGATGGATGCCGGTGCCACGGTCTTGCCGGACCTGTTGCAGGAAGCCCGCAAGCAATACACGGAATCGCAGGAGATGCCGACCATGGAGGATTTCTTCCGCCAATATGTGGATCGGCTCGAGGCCGCCATTGTCGAGGTCATGCACACGCCGGAATACAGCACGGTGCAGAACGAGGTCATGAAAGCCGGCACTACCTCCAAGCGGATCTTCGAAGAGATCATGGAGATCGTCCTGAAGGACTGGCCCTTCCTCACCAAAAAGGAAGCCGACGACCTGGTCAGGGAAACCACCCTGCTCAAGCGCCGTGTGCGTGATCTGGAAGCCCGGCTCAAATCGGTGAGCGGGAACGGTGCGCCATCGCCGGCTGATGCCGGCACGTCGCCAGCCCTTCCAGCCTTGCAGGATGACCTGCTCGACCGGGTCGGCAAGGCACAAGGGCCGGCAAAGGATGATCTGACGGCGATCAAGGGGATCGGCGGTAAGTTGGCGGGGATGCTCAACGACCTGGGCATCCGCACGTTCGCGCAGATTTCCCGGATGGACGACTACGCCTACGGCGTGCTGGACGCCCTGATTCCTGCTTACAAGGGCAGGGCCAGGAAAGACGACTGGGCCGGCCAGGCACGCAAGATGAACAAGGAGAAAACCCTGGTATAACGCGGAATACCCGCCAGCGTAGCCCTTCTTCCGTACCGGACAAAATCCGGTGTTTGGAAGGGCTGCGCGAGCGGATTCGTTTCACCCATTGAAAGCAACCGAAAAATGGCCCAACCGTGGACGGACCAGTTGGTCGAAAAAGTGAATACCGCTGCGGATGCAGTGAAGAACATCGGTGATATCCGTGAGGTGGATGTCGCCACGGCCCCCCGTGAGGTGGTTTGGGAGGACGGGAAGGTCCGGCTTTTCCATTTCCTTCGCGAGGATGCCCCCAAGGCCAGAACGCCCGTGCTCATCAGCTATGCCCTCGTCAATCGCTGGGCGATGATGGACCTGCAGCCCGACCGCAGTTTCATCCGCAAACTGATCAGCGAGGGTATCGATGTATATGTGATCGATTGGGGTTATCCCACACGCTCGGACCGTTACAAAACGATGGAGGATTATATCCTCGGAGATCTGAACCACTGTGTCGATTTCATCCGGGAGAGCCGGGGTGTTGACAAGGTCAACCTTCTTGGCGTCTGCCAAGGCGGGACGTTCAGTCTGATTTACGCCGCCCTGTTTCCGGAAAAGATCCGCAACCTGATCACCCTGGTGACGCCAGTCGAGTTTGCCAAGAACGACGGATTGCTGTTCAAATGGGCTCGTGAGATGGATGTGGACAGCCTGGTGGATGCCTTTGGCGGGATTGTCCCCGGTGACTTCCTCAACTTCGGTTTTGATCTGATCAAGCCGATGAACAAGATGAGGAAGTACATGGGATTTGGCGATGTCGCCAAGGACAAGAACAGCCTGATGAACTTCCTCCGTATGGAGAAATGGGTGGCCGACTCACCGGCCCAGGCGGGCGAGACTTACCGCAAATTCATCAAGGATCTCTACCAGCAGAACAAACTGGCCGAAGGGACCTTTGATCTGGGCGGTCAAATGGTTGATCTCAAGCGGATCAAAATGCCGGTGCTGACCATTTACGCCAGGGAGGACCATATCGTGCCCCCCGACAGTACCCGTCCCATCCACGATCTGGTCGGGGCCAAGGACAAGGAGCTGATGGAATTTCCCGGTGGACACATCGGGGTGTTCGTCGGAAGCCGCTCCCAAAAGGTATTGACCCCTGCGGTGGCCAAGTGGCTCATCGACAGGGATGGATCCAAGTGACTTTCATTCGCATTTGGTTTGGTTGAATAGGTTGCGCTCCCAAAGGGGAGCGCTTTTTTTTTGTCTTTGCCTGACAAGAAGGCACCCGAACGGGAACCCGTTCTTGCCTTGCCGGTGTTTTCGACCTACTTTTATGCCTCTGTTTACCTGTCAGCCAGGAACAGGGTATCCAAACCTACCGGTTGATTCATGGCTATTTTCATTCGATGCTTCGCGGGCTTTTTCCTGATTTTCAGCTTGACCCTTCGCCTGTCCGGGCAGGTCGTCTGGCAACCGGTTCCTCTGACGGGCGAGCAGGTCTGGGCGGAAGGGACCTCTTTGCCGGCAAATGCGGAAACCTGGATGACCGACCTGGACTACCTGGGCCGGTTGCTCGCACCCGTCCCTCTGCAACCCGGCCGGAAGCTGATCCTTTCGCTGCCACTCCCCGATGGCCGGAAAGCGGATTTCCTGATCGAGGAGCGTCCGGTCATGGCGATGGCCCTCGCGGAACGCTATCCGGAAATCCGCACATTCGCCGGTATGGACCTGTCGGATCCCCGGCGGCGGGTCCGGTGTGAATGGGGCCCCGGCGGGTTTTCAGCGATGATCACGCGTTCCGGTGAGGAAACGGTCCATATGGATCCCCTCAACCGCCTTACCGGACAGGGCCCCATGATCCTGTACAGGCGTTCTGCCTATGTTTCACCCACCCCGGCGTCATTCGTTTGTCACGGACCCGAGCGATGGGAGGAAGAGGCACCGGAGGACCCGGACCGGTCGGGCGAATCGGACGGGTTGCTGCGCATTTACCGACTGGCCCTGGCCTGTACCGGTGAGTACGGCGCCTATCACGGCGGTACCGTCAACAGCGTCCTGGCCGCCATGGCGACCACCATCAACCGGATCAACGGCATTTACGAACGGGATTTCGGCATCCGGCTCGAATTGGTTGCCGACAACGATCAGCTCATTTTCGTCAACGGGGCGACCGATCCATTTGACAACAGCAGTCTCAATGCCATGCTCGGCCAAAATCAGACGCTGTGCAACAATGTCATCGGCAATGACCAATACGATGTAGGGCATGTCTTCGGCACCCAGGGAGGTGGTCTGGCCACCCTGAACAGTCCCTGTAACGCGAATGCCAAGGCCCGGGGCGCTACCGGCCTTTCCAATCCCAAAGGGGATGTTTTCGACGTGGATTATGTCGCGCACGAGCTCGGACACCAGTTTGGCTGCAACCACACATTCAACAATGCCTGCAGTGGCAACAGGAATCAGCCGACCGCCTGGGAGCCCGGCAGCGGGTCCACCATTATGGGGTATGCCGGTGTGTGCGACCCCAACGTGCAGGGATTCAGCGATCCCTATTTTCATGCCGGAAGCCTGACTGAAGCCTACGGATTCATCGTCAACGGAAACGGCAATACCTGCCCCGAAAAAATACCGGGCGACAACCAGGCGCCTTTCGTGAATGCCGGACCCGATCTCGTCATCCCGCATTCAACGCCGTTCGAACTGGAAGCCGGCAGCAGTGATCCGGACGGCGATACCCTCACCTTCGCGTGGGAACAAATGGACAACCAGGTGGCTACCATGCCTCCCGAGCCCGAAAATGCCACGGGGCCCCTGTTCAGGTCCTATACCCCGTCCCTTTCTCCCGTTAGGGTCTTTCCCCGTCTTTCCGCCATCCTGGCCAATCTCGTTCCCACCTGGGAGGTACTGCCTTCCGCCGGACGCATCCTCCGTTTCAGGGTCACCGCCAGAGACGAAAAGCCCGGCTACGGCCGATGGACCCAGGATGCCGTAGTGCTGACGGTGGACGACGAAGCCGGGCCATTCCGGGTCACCCACCCCGACACGAACATCGAATGGTGGCCGGGAGATACGGTGGATGTCACCTGGGAGGTGGCCGGGACCGATCTGCCCCCGGTCAACAGTCCGGAGGTCAATATCTTCCTGTCGGTCAACGGAGGCACCGTTTATACGGATACCCTCGCCAAAGCCACGCCCAACGACGGTCACTACCGCCTCCTGGTGCCCCATCGGGTGAGCAACCAATGCAGGGTCAAGATCAAGGGAGCCGGTCATGTCTTTTTCGACTTGTCCAACCAGCATTTCCGGATCGCCGAGCCTCCTTTTCCCTCGTTCCTGGCCGGGGGCTTGTCGGACAGTCTCGCCATCTGCCGTGCCGGCGGGGATACCCTACACCTCGAAATAGCCCTCCGGGCTATGAGCGGTTTTCAGGACTCCCTGACGATCGAGCCGTCGATTCCTGCGGGTTTTTCGACGGATCTGCCCGACCGTATCCGGCTCGACGGCACCGATACGCTGCGGTTCAAGGTGTGGTACGAACCCGGATCCCATCCCGACGAGCAGATCATGACTATTGGCCTATCGGGTCTGGGCATTACCCGCAGCCTTGTGTACCGGATCCATGCTTTTGATCCCGTAGAAGGAACGGTGAGCCCTGTCTATCCGGCAGATCTGCAGGACAGCATACCGGCATCGGTTGTCCTGTCCTGGAACCCCGTGCCGGGCGCCGCCATGTATGAGGTGGAGATATCCGAGTCCCCTGCCTTTCCGGACCCGATCCAACGGATGACGGCTCCGGATACCCTACTGTCGGTTTCTCTCAACGAACACACCATTTACTACTGGCGGGTGCGACCATTGGGAGCCTGTCCGTACGAGGCCAAACCGCCGGCCTGGACCTTCCGGACGCTCCTGGAGTTCTGCCGGGATTACCACCCTGATACATTGCCGTTGACCATCCCGGACGACCAGCCGACCCTGTTTACCTCGCTCATACCCGTCGTTGACCAGGGCACGGTAACACGTGTGACCGTGACGGCCGACGTGACGCACAGCGATCTGGGGGATCTTACCCTGCGTCTCCTTTCGCCACCGGGTAGCGGACTCAATCTGGTGGCCAAAGCCTGTCCGGGTCTGCAGGATGTCCAGGCCACGTTTACCCAGGACGGTGAGCCGTTTTCCTGTGGCGGCGGGCAGCCGGCCGTTGCCGGTGCGCTGAAACCGCAAACCGGAGCGATGAGCTTGTTTGCGGGCTTTCCGGCCAGCGGCAACTGGGGATTGCGCGTGGTGGACGATGCCGCCGGCGACGGGGGTGCCCTCAATGCCTGGACGCTGACCCTTTGCCGGCGCGATGCCTTGCCGCCGCCTCCGGACATCGTGGAAACAGACACCCTCGAGGGCCGCTATCATGATACGGCTATCGCTGACTCCACCCTGATTGTCCTCGCGGGCGGGGACGGCAACCATGTGACCGTATTCCTGCATCAATCCCCGGCGGAGGGTGAATTGCTGTACCTGGGGCAGACGCTGTTACCGGGAGATGCTTTCCCCTATTCCGCCCTGAAGGCAGGAGAGATCGGTTACCGGCATTATGGGGGTCCTGTGCTGACGGATTCCTTCCGGGTGGATCTGCTCGACACCCTCACCGATGGGTGGAGTCCGGGTCATTTCATTCCGGTGTCCGTTCGCACGGCCTTAGAGGTGGTGGTCAGCGAGGAATCGCCCGTGTCCTGTTCCGGAGCGGAAGACGGCGTCCTGGGCGTCACATTTACCGGGGGCAAACCCCCCTATACCTACCGTTTACTCCCTTCCGGCAATTGGCAGGAAACCCCGTTTTTTGAAGGGCTTCCGGCCGGATCCTATACCGTGGAAGCCCGGGACAGCAACGGGTTTGTCGCGGCGGGTGACGCCTTCCTGCTGGAGGAGCCCGAACCGCTGGTCCTTTCGGTGGTTTTGCAGGGCGACACCCTCCGGTTGAGCGCCCAGGGGGGAACTCTTCCCTATCTTTTCCAGGTGGAGACAGACACCAGTTCGACGGGGTCCTTTCCTGTCGATGCACCTGGTTCCTATATAGCGACCGTTACCGATGTCCGGGGATGCACGGCAGCGTGGGAAGGCCCGATAGCCTTTCTCGAGGCGCAGGTGGATGTCGCGGATGCCCTGTGCAACGGCTCTCCAAACGGAGAAATCCGGGTGATGGCCACCGGAGGTCATCCGCCCTACCAGTACCGTCTGGACGGTGGCATGTGGCAGTCCGATCCCGTTTTTTCAGGGCTTGTGGCGGGCATGTATGACGTATGGGTGGCCGACAGCAGTCCCTTTGAAAAACCGCTTGGCCCGTTTGCCGTCAACGAACCCGATTCCCTGGTATTGACCGGCTTTCAAACAGGAGAAGGCGAGGTCACTCTGGCTGCCGGCGGAGGCACGCCCCCCTATGTCTTTGGTCTTGAGCAGGGCTCTCTGCAGGACTCTACGGTATATGCCGGATTGAGCAATGGCCCGCACGTGTTTCTGGTGGAAGACCAACAGGGATGTCGGGACACCCTGGTGGTAGAAGTCATGAACACATCGGTGGATGGCGCCCCCGGGCCGGGAGAATGGAAGGTTTATCCCAACCCGGCTTTGGCCTCCTTTGTGGTGGAAGGCCCTGATGGCGGGGCGGTGACCTGGCGATTGATCGATGTGTTGGGCCGGGAGGTGTGTTCCGGTCGGGAAACCGGCAAGACCTGGGAGGTGGAAGCGGGTTGGCAGCCGGCCGGATGGTATGTGCTGCTGCTGGAGGGTCGTGGCGGTCGGCAGATCGTCAGGATCCGTCTGACCGGTCGATGATCATCATTCAGGTTTCGGCCAGGCCTGAAAGCCTCCTGCCAGGATGTACACCGACCGGAATCCCGCCTCTTTCATGCGTTCACAGGCTTTGCAGGCGGATACGCCCCCGGAGCGGTCGTACAGGATCACAGGCTGGTCGCGTTGGGCACCTTGAATGATCCTTTCAAAAGAAGGAGTGTCGGTAATATCCGCCAGCACGGCCCCCGGAATGTGTTCGCGGTAATATTCGGCGCCGGTGCGCAGATCGAGGATGCGCAGGGACGGGTATTTGTCGATCATTTCCTGGGCCCTGCGGGAAGAAATCTCCGTACAGACGTCTTCCCGTCCGCAGGCACCAGTCAGGAGTAAGGTGGCGACCAGCAGGATCCAAGGATGGGAAAAGCCGGTCGGAGTGCGTGTCATATCCGGCAAAGATAGCGAGCCGGTGGCCTGTCCTGTCATCGCCATTCCGGCAACCGTCCCGGCGTATAGGGGGCGCCGGAGGCTTCCAGTTTGTCATTGAGGGATTTGAGGTCTGTTTCTACGAGCCGGCGGAGGGCCGGGATATGCCGGTCCATGAGGAGGGTGGTGATCCGCATCTGCTCCTGCTGGGTAGCGGTGGGTGCCGAGGAGGAATTCCAAATGTCGTAGCTCATGCCGTAGATCCGGCTGGCGAGAGGCGGCTCGGCGGGTTGGTCGATCCGGGATGCGACATCATCGCCGAAAAAGGCTTTCCTGATCTGGCGGATTTCGGCTTCCAGACGGGCGACGTCCGCCACCAGAGAGGCTGCCGGAGTCCCGGTGGCATAGATGGCCACGCGGATATGCCGCAGGGTTTGTTCGGTCTCTCCGATGACGCGCACGGCCGAGGCATAGACCCGTTCGATGGCGGCGGCCTGGCGGATGTAGGCGTCGAGGGCCTGGCGATCGGGGGCAGGCAGGGTCGTGCCGCTCAGGACGCGGAGTTCGAAGGGCTGGGGGCCGGCGAGGTCGCGCAGGGTGCCGTTTTCGCTGATGGCCAGCGAGACGGTGTAGGCGCCCGGAAGGGCGAGGCCTCCGCCGTCCGGGGAGGCCCAGGGCGCTTTTTCGACCGGCGTGAGGGTCACCGGACCGGGCGACGGATAGCGGGCATCCCAGTGAAAGCGCTGGAGCCCTGCTTTGGGCTCGGTTTTGATTTGGCGCACGATGTCCCCGTTGGCATGGCGGATGGTAAACAGAAGCCAGGGCGCTTCCTCCCTCGTTTCGGCTTCCAGTTCTTCATAGGTCGGATAACGGATGGGCGTGCCATCCTTGATCTGTTGTTTTTCCCAATCCTGCCGTTTTTCCTTTCGCGTTTTGGGTTTTTCCCTGAGGTAATAGGGGAAGGAAACGCCTACCGGCGGGTTGGGGGCCGTATAAAAGGCGTGGCCCTGGAATCCCTTGCCGGTGGCAAAACCCAGGGGGGAGGAAGGCAGGAAGAGGAGCCCGGGTTTGACGGGTAGAAGGGTGGCCGCAAGGTCGGTCGTCTCTTTCTTCAGATGCCGCAGCGGGGTGTAGTCGTCGAGCACGAAAAAGCCCCGACCGAAAGTCCCCAGTACGATGTCGTTTTCGCGGCGCTGGATGGCGATATCGCGGACGGCGATGGTGGGCAGCCCTCCGGACAATTTTTTCCAGTGGCTCCCTCCGTCGATGGTGAAAAAGAAGGAAAATTCGGTGCCGGCAAACAGCAGATCGGGATCTTCATGGTCTTCGGCGATGCTGTACACGCTGCCCCGTTCGGGGAGGTTGGCCTGAACGGTCTGCCAGGTGCGCCCTTTGTCGCGGCTGCGCAACAGGTAGGGTTTGAAATCGCCCCGCTTGTGGTTGTTGAAGGCGGCATAGACGGTGTTTTCATCGTGTTGGGAGGCGATGAGCATATTGACGTAGGTGGTGTCGGGGACTCCGGGGAATGAGGCGATTTTGCGCCAGGTACGGCCCCCGTCTTCGGTCACCTGGATGAGGCCGTCATCGGTACCGGCATACAGGAGGTCGGGGTTGAGGGGGCTTTCCGAAAAGGCGACGATGTTGCCGTATTCGGATGTGCTGGCGTTCTTGGCGATGGCGTCAATGCTCTGGATGCGTCCCATGACGGGCAGGGTGTTCCGGTCGATCTGACGGGTGAGGTCGCCGCTGATCACGCTCCAGGATTGGCCCCGGTCTTCACTTCTGAATACTTTGTTGGCGCAGAAATAGAGGCGGGTCCCTTTGTGGCGGGAGACGGCCAGGGGGCTGTCCCAGTTCCAGCGATAGGCGGTCTCCCCTTCACCGGGTTGCGGCTGGATGGAGGTCATTTCCCCGCTGGACCGGTCATACCGGACGAGGACGCCATGCTGGGCCTGTGCGTAAACGATATCGGGATTGTCGGGGTCAATCTGGGATTCGAAGCCGTCGCCGAGGCTGGTGACATACCACTGGTCGTTGCTGATGCCGTGCACGTAGCGCGACCGGCTGGGGCCGCCCAGGCTGTAATTGTCCTGGGTGCCGCCGTGAATGTGGTAAAAGGGAAGGGAATTGTCCACTTCCACCTTGTAAAACTGGGTGACGGGCAGGTTGGCTTTAAACAGCCAGGTCTTGCCGGCGTCAAAACTTTCATAGAGGCCTCCGTCACAGCCCGACAGGTGGTATTGGGGATCGCGGGGATCGATCCAGTGGGCGTGGTTGTCCACGTGTTTGAATTCCTCGCCCAGGCGTTGCCAGGTCTTCCCGCCGTCGCGCGAGATCTGGTTGAATACATCCATGGAGATGACGGTGTGGGGCTCGACGGGATGTGCGAGGATTTCGCAGTAGTAATTGCCGCTGGTGACGTGGCCGCTCTGTTTGTGCCAGGAGGCGCCCCGGTCGGTACTGCGGAAGAATCCGCCTTTGTCGGCAGTGGCTTCGACAATGGCATACATGATTTCCGGATCGGCGGGTGAAATGGCCAGGCCGATCCGGCCGAGGTCGCCTTCGGGAAATCCTTTGGCGGATTGGGTCCAGGTGGCGCCGCCATCGGTGGATTTGTACAGGGTGCTGCCGGGTCCGCCACCTACATACGTGAAGACATGGCGGCGGCGCTGGAAGGCGGCGGCATACAGCACGTCGGGATTGCGGGGATCCATGACCAGGTCGGTCACGCCGGTGTGTTCGTCGAGCAGGGACTTGCCGTCTTTCTGCAGGACCTGGGTCCAGGTCTTTCCGCCGTCTGTGGTTTTGAACACACCGCGGTCGCCGCCGGCACTCCACAACGGTCCGATGGCGGCGACGTACACGATGTCGGGGTTGGTCGGATGCACGATGATGCGCCCGATGTGTTCGGAGGCTTTGAGCCCCATATGATCCCAGGACTTGCCGCCGTCCAGGCTTTTATAAACGCCGTCGCCATAGCCGACCGAGCGCTGGTTGTTGTTTTCGCCGGTGCCCACCCAAACGATATTGGGATTGGAAGGAGCGAGCGTCACACAACCGATGGAATAGGAGCCCTGGCCGTCGAAAAGGGGTTCAAACGTGGTGCCGGCATTCACCGTTTTCCACACCCCTCCGGAAGCGGCTGCGACATACCAGGTAGCCCGGCTGGCGGGATGAACGGCAATATCGGCTATGCGTCCCGAAGTGACGGCAGGGCCCACGCTGCGCCACCGGAGGTGGATGTCCAGGGAGTCCATCCGGTGTTTGGGGGCGGGCTTTTCGTTGCGGGAAGGGGAAGGAGCCGTCTGGGCAAAACCGGAGCAGAGGGTGACCGACAACAGGAAGGGCAGTAGGGCAAGACGCATGAAGGGAAGCTTTTGCGGGCTAAGGTAAAACCGGGGATCGGAACCTTTTGCCCGCCACACGGGATTGGAGGGGGTAGTCGACCAACGCACGGGATTTATCGGTCAACAACCCGGATTACCGGACAGGGCTTCACCTTTCCGGAATCCTCTGGCGGGGGTATCTCCGGCCGGGCTATCCCGCCTCCTGGATGCCCCGGGCTACCGGGATCTAAGGGCCTTTGAAAAAATGCCGTAAAAAAAGGCGATATTGTGGTGTTGTTTCGGCTCCCGGAACAGGGGAGTCCGGGTTGACGGGTCAAAACGGATTTCCTCCGGGCCGCATGTATCCGGTTGCCATCAAGGACATGCCGGCATGCCCGGGGTCAAGGGCCTTCCGGCGGGATTTGGAGGTGGCTGGATCCTTTTGCCTACGCTGACGGTATGAGGTGTCTTGTGCCGCAACCGGGCAGTGATTTCTGGTCCACCCATCGCCATTGCCATGAGAAAAGATCATGTCCATCTATCCTCCGGGACCGGATCCCGTTATTGGGCTTTGCTGTTTTGTTTGTTGGGACTCCCACTGATCCTGGAGGCGCAAAAGGCGGCATCGGGTGTCGTTTTGCGGGGGGCCGGGACCGGCCGCACTACCGGTCACATCATCACTTTGTTTGTCACCAACCCGACGGCGCAACCTGTCCGGCTCGAGATCGGTCCCTGTTTTGTGCCCTCACGAGGGCGCGGCCAGGCGTATGTGGTGTCCGATGCCTACACGCTGGACATACCTCCGCTGGGGACCCTGCGACAGCCTTTACACGGGTATTGCGCCAATGTGGATCGTCCTCCCGTCCATGCCGGGGAGGCTACCGCACCTGTGGAAAGCTGGGTGAGCTGGCAGGAGGGCGCGCCCATCCCGGAAGCCGGCACGGTATTAACAGCGCCATTCCAGCCCCGGGCGGTACCCACGCCGGAAGACGGCCTCACCTGGCCAGGCACCCGTATGCCTTTTCCCTATACGCTCGACATCAACCGGCATCCGGTGGCAGCTGCCCGTTTTTTACTGCATTACATCCGGGTGATCACCGAGGCGGTGGATGGTTTGCATCAACAGGGACGGCTTCCCCGATGGCCGGCAGAAAGAGAGGCGATCATCCAGCAGACCTTCTGGCATATAGTGTCCCAACTGGAGGGCCGCCGTCATGACCTGGATTTCTTCCGGCAAGGATATGTGGAGCAGTGGAGAGAAGTGCGCAATGAAACGGACACCCCGGCTCCCGATGCCGTCCTCGGCGAGGCGGAGGATTTTTGGTCCGCCATCACGCTTGTGGGCGCCGAAGCCAAGGTATTGCCTGTCCTTCCTGTACCGTTGCCCGGAGAGACACCTCCCGGTCCCGGAGGTACGCCGTTGAATATGCGGGCTGGCGCCGAGGGCATTTTGGCGACGGCCGGTCCCGGTTCGGAAGCGACCGGCGAGCAACTTTCGCCGTTGATTCACTTTTTGCATCCCCGCCGGGAGGAGCCGGCCTGGGCCGGTTTATGGTCAGGGACGCAGGATCATTGGCGGAGCTGGTTTGAAACGCAGCTGGCGACGGTCAATACCGACGCTTCCGGGGCTTTGGAGATCCTGTTGGGATTGAGCGGCATCCTGGAGTCGGACGGCCGCATCGGTTTGCCGGTGGCCGATGTCAACCGGCTTGTTGCCGATGTCAGCCGGCGCCTGGATGAACATGTGCGATCCCGGGTGCGCGCTCTGCGGACTGATGACCCTGCCTTTATCGAAAAATGGCGACGCCTGCATGCCTGGCAGGATGCCGACTGGTATGCCGGCTGCTGTCAGGCAACCCGTTCCCTCGGGGATCTGCCCACTGATATCGGCGGCGACCTGACACCGCGCCGTGGCGGCCAGACCGTGCCCTTGACCGGTCCCGGATGGAAAATTCCCGCCGTGCCCTTTGTCCCGGCGACCAAACGGTTTCCCTGGTGGATCCCGGCAGTGGGTGTTCCTGTAGCGGGTACCGCCACGTGGCTGTTGCTCCGGGAAGGTGACGACGGACCGGGTACTCCGGATCTTCCTGTGGCGGTGACGGATGATGTCACCCTGACCTGCCCCGGTGAGATTGTCGTGAGCGTTTTGATCAACGACACGGGGGCAGGGATCCGGCTTGTGTACGTCCATGCGCCGACGGGGGTCGGTGTGCAGGCGATCCCAACCGGGGAAGTCCTGGTCACGGCGGCCGGCGCCGGCACTTTCATGGCCACCTACATCATTCGGGATTCATTGGGCCGTCAGGCTCAGGGGGATATCCGGATCACGGTCCTCGATCTGGAGGCTCCCCTTGTCATCTGCCCCCCCGATGCAGAAGTGCCCCAGGGATCGGCCCATGACCCTTCAGTGACCGGAACGCCTCAGGTCGAGGACATGTGTGTCCCTGCCTCCCAGTTGACCACGGCCCATTCGGACACCCAGGAAGGAGGCTCCTGTGCGCCTGTCGTCCGTATATGGACCGTGTCCGACCCTTCGGGCAACAGCGCCAGTTGCGCCCAAACCATTGTCCTGACGGACGAGATGCCACCGGGGATCCAGTGCCCGGGCGAGGTGATTCTACCTGCGGGAGAGACGCCGGATCCCGGGCAAACAGGCATGCCGGCCACCTCGGACAATTGCACCCCGGAATCGTCCATCCAGGTCACCTACACAGACGTGTCCGAAGGAGCGGGATGCGAGGCGGTGATCAGCCGTACCTGGATGGCTGTCGATCAGATCGGCAACAGCTCGACCTGCCTGCAGACCATACGTTTTGTGGACGAGACACCGCCGGAGATCAGTTGTCCGCCCGGTCTCGACGCCGAATGTGCCACGTATGGAAATACCGGCCTCACGGGTGTGGCCACGGCAACGGACAATTGCACGGCGGGGGTGCCGGTGACCCATGCCGATGTCCCGGTCCTGTTCAGCGGATGTGAAGGACAGGTGGTGCGCACCTGGGCGGCGGTGGACGAGGCCGGACTGACTGCCACCTGTATCCAGGTTCTCCAGGTCAGCGACGCCATACCGCCGGTGTTTACGTCCTGTCCGGCGTCGGTCACGGTGGCCTACGGGGACGAAAACAACCTGGACGTCACGGGGAGCGCCCAGGCCGTTGACCAATGCCAGCCCGATTCGATGGCCGGCATTTCCCATAAGGACGATCTCGGCAACTGGAGTGATTGCGGGGGCGTGATCGTGCGGCAATGGACGGCCACCGACCCTTGCGGAAACAGCAACACCGGCTGTATCCAGATGGTCACGGCGTTCAGTGAAAAGCCGCCGACCATCCAATGTCCTGCCGATACCGTGACCGAATGCGGTGAACAGGCGGACATCGGCGTAACGGGTGCTGCCCAGGCTGCCGACGCCTGTGGAGATTCCCTCACGGCGACCTGGTCGGACCAGCCCTGGACATTTGACGGATGCACCGGCACGATCGAGCGGATCTGGACAGCGACCGACGGTGGTGGCAAGACAGCCACCTGCGTACAACAAATCAAGGTCGAGGACACCACACCGCCCGTCTTTGAGGTGTGCCCGCCGGCCGTGACGGTAGAATGCGGCCAGCATCAGGACCCGGAATTTACGGGGATTCCCGAAGTGACGGATGCCTGCCAGGACATGGCCACTTTCAGTTTCAAGGATGACCCGGAAGTGGTGGTGGATTGTGAAGTGGTGGTCACCCGCACTTTCACGGCCCAGGATCCATGCGGACATACCGCTGTCTGTCAACAGCAGATCCTGGTCAGGGATCAAACGCCACCAGTTATCATGTGCCCAGACCAGGTGACCGTACAGTGCGGGCAGCAAAACAACCTGAACGTCACAGGCGAGGCCATGGCCACCGACGGTTGCCATCCGGTGGCCGACGTGGGCCATGTGGATGATTTCTCCGGATTTTCCGGCTGTGAGGGGATCATCATCCGCACTTTTTTTGCCGTGGACGCCTGTGGCAATGTGTCCACCTGTATCCAGTCCATCCAGGTCGAAAATGTGCCTTGTCCCTTTGTGCCGGTTTTCGCGACCGCGGCCGATGTGTGCGGGCGCTGTACGGGCACTGTGGATGTGTTTGTCGCTGAGCCGGGCAATTACACTTATGCGTGGGAAAACGGGGCATCGGGACCTTCGGTATCCGGGCTTTGTGCCGGCAGTATCATGGTCACGATCACGGATGAAGATATCGGCTGTTCGGACATTTATGTGGTGGACATTCCTGCGTCGTCGGAATTGCCGCTGGTCGTCCTCGACGTGGTACACCCTTCCGATTTTTCGGCCAGTGACGGGTCGGTGACGCTGCAGGTGAATTCCCCTGCCGCGATTTTGCCGTTCCATGTGTTTGTCAATGGTGTCATGATCGGATCGGCCATTGCCAATCCCTTCCAGATCGTCGGCATGCCCGTCGGGGAGTACACCATTCAGATCCGGGACGACAACGGAGAAGGGTGTTTTTCCAACGAAGTCTTTGTTCTGCTTTTCGTGTCGGGCAAACCTGCCCCACCCCAGGTCGGGATCCCCTTGATGGCCATACCGGATCCGCTGTTGCCGGATCTCCCGGCCGGACCGGAACATCCTGCACTGTCGGCCCAGACTTTTCCCTCTGCCGGGTGGCAGTCGGGAGGCGCCACGGTGTGGTGGCCTGTGAGCCGGCGCTGGCAATCACGTCTGGAAATGCATGCCTTCCGGGGGAGGGCCGATGGGGTTTCGGCAGCCGGCATACCGGTCGGCGTCTCGTTACAGGGTCATCGTCTGACGGGTGGGTGGCGATATACGTGGCCGGTGGCCGGAGGAATTGCGCTGTTTCAGGAGACGGGTCTGGGCCTCCAGGACTTGCGGGTGATCCATGGCGGAGGATCGGAGACCTTTCACCACGGGGTGGCCGATCTGTCCGGAGGGTTGCAATGGCGATGGTCGGACCATGTGCGTCTGGAAGCGACGGGGCGATGGTCCTTGCTGATCGGGCCTGGAGGCGGGTTCCGGGGTTTGCGGGCCAGCGCGGGACTGATCTGTATCCTGCCCGACGAGCTCCGGCCCTCGATGCGGGGGGCGGGCAAGGGGAACATACGGCTGGCTCCGGTGATTCCGGGTGCCGGCGCGCCGGGTTTTTGAATGCCGGAGGTCAAGTGGAAGCCGGATTCCCAACGGCCTGTCGTCGTCCTTTGTCACGGGAGGGAGAAGGGCCTGGAATGCCCTTTTCCGTGAGGGTATGAAGGGGCGGGACGTGTCGACTTTGCCCGTGATTTGCAACCTTTGTCCGTCCTTCCGGTTCCTTTAGCGTACCTCTCCGGAAACGCAAGACCTTTTCTGCCGATGAAAATCCTGATTGTCCTCGTCACCGCTTTTACTGTCGTTTTTCTTTCGGCGCCCGTCCGGGCCCAAAACCCGGATGCCACCTCCATCATCCGCAAGGTGGATGAGAAGATGCGGGGCACGGTGTCCTCGTATGGCGAGATGAGCATGACCATCGTACGGCCGTCCTGGAGCCGGGAGGTGGCCATGAAAGCGTGGACCAAGGGCAACGAGCTGTCGCTGATCCTGATCACGACGCCGGCCCGCGACAAGGGCACTGTTTTTCTCAAGCGGCATCAGGAGATGTGGAACTGGCGGCCCACCATCGACCGGACCATCAAAATGCCGCCTTCCATGATGATGCAGTCGTGGATGGGGTCCGATTTTACCAATGACGACCTGGTGCGCGAGAGTTCGATCGTGAACGATTACACCCACAAGTTGCTGGGCAGTGCACGGCTGGACGAATACGATTGCTGGAAGATCGAGATGACGCCCAAGCCCGAGGCGCCGGTCGTTTGGGGCCGGATTGTGACCTGGATCGAGAAAAAGGATTACCTGCAACTGAGAGCGGAGTTTTACGACGAGGAAGGAGAGCTGATCAACATCATGACAGCAGCGGACATCCGCAAGCTGGGCGGTAAGGTATTGCCGGCCGAGCTGACCATGACGCCGGCCGACAAGCCGGGTCACAAAACCGTGATCCACTATCGGGATCTGGTCTTCGACAAACCGATCGAGGACCGTTTCTTTTCCGAACAAAACATGCGGCGGGTGCAATGAACCGCTCGCTGGTGCTCGCGTGGCGGAACATCTGGCGCAACAAGCGCCGGACGCTGATCTCCGCGGCATCGGTAGCGTTTGCCGTCCTTTTCTCCGTGTCGGTCAGCTCCCTGCAGAAAGGCGGGTGGGACCGGATGCTCGACAATGTGGTCCGTTTTTATTTCGGTTATGCCCAGGTCCATGCGGCCGGCTACAGCGAGGAGCAGACCATTGACCGGTCCATGGCGATGGATGCCGACCGGATGCGGGAATGGGAGGGGGCATTGGGCGGGCGGCAGGTGGTGCCTCGTCTGGAGTCCTTTGCGCTGGCCTCCACAGGTCCGGCTACTGTCGGGGTGTTGCTCAGCGGGATAGACCCGGAGCGCGAAGACGCTTTTACCGGTCTGGCGGCCCGGGTGGTGAAGGGCGCTTATCTGCAGCCTGATGAGCAGGGACTTCTGGTATCGGCCGGTATCGCTACCGATCTGGGGGTAGGGGTCGGCGACACGGTCATCCTGCTCAGCCAGGGCTACCAGAGCGCCACGGCCGACGGCAAATATGCCGTGACGGGTATCGTGTCTTTTGGTTCGCCCGATCTCAACAAGCTGATGGTTTTTCTGCCGCTGGCCGAGGCGCAGTATTTCTTTGGCGCCGAGGGCAGGGCCACTTCCTTTGTCCTCGATCTGGAGGGGCAGGATGAGGTGCCGGGTGCGCTGGCCGCCATGCGCGGGCTCCTGGACCCGGAGGTCCATGAGGTGCTCGGATGGGAGGAACTCATCCCCGACCTGGTACAGGCGCGGGCGTTCGACGAGGCCGGGTCGGTCATCGTGCTGATCATCCTGTATCTCATCATTGCCTTCGGGTTGTTTGGGACGGTGTTGATGATGACCAAGGAGCGGGAATACGAGTTTGGTGTCCTGATTGCCATCGGGATGCGGAGGGGTCAACTCACGGGCATCCTGTGGGCGGAGGTGCTTTTCCTCAGTCTGATGGGGGCTTTGGCGGGCATGGCGATGGCTTTGCCTGTGGTGGCCTGGTTTCAGGTGAATCCCATCGTGTTCACCGGGGAGATGGCGGATGTGTATGAAAAATTCGGTGTGGAGCCGGTCATGCCCACGGTGGTGGATGCCCGGATTTTTCTCGTGCAGGGAGCGACGATTTTCCTGCTGGCGGCGGCCATGGCCGTCTATCCGTGGCTCCGGATCCGTTCCCTTTCACCCGTAACCGCCATGCGGCATTGACATGGGCATGCTGATCCGTATCGCATGGCGCAATATCTGGCGTCACAAGACCCGCAGTTTTGTGGTGTTGGGGGCCATCAGTCTGGGGATCTGGTCGCTGATCTTCCTGCTCAGTTTTTCGCGGGGGCTCATCTACAATCTGATCGACAACAGCATCCGAAGAGAGATCGGGCACGTGCAGGTCGAGCATGAAAACTACCGCCAAAAGCGGGAGATCGGATATCTGGTGGAGGAGAGCGCCCGGAAGGTCGCGCTAATGGCGGCGGATCCGGCCGTGGAGGCGGTGACCCGGCGGTTGCTGGTGTCCGGCATGGTGTCTTCGGCCCGTGGCGCGCGAGGTGTGCAGATCTGGGGGGTGGAGCCCGGAGAGGAGGGCCGGGTGAGTTTTATCCGGGAAAAGATCACGGAAGGTGATTTTCTGCCCGAGGGCCATTCACCGCCCTTGCTGATCAGCGGGCGTCTGGCCTCGCGGCTGGGCATACAGATGAAATCCAAGGTAGTGCTGACCTTTCAGGACCTGGACGGTCATATCACGGCCGGTGCTTTTCGCGTGGCCGGGTTGTTCGACAGCGGCACGACCCCGTTTGACGAGGGTACGGTGATGGTGCGAAGGGAGGATTTGCTGGTGCTGACCGGTGGCGCCGAAAGGGATCCCGCCCATCAGTTGGTGGCGGTCGTGGTGCATCCCGACAGTGCGGCGGCGGTGCGCGACCGGCTCACGGCGGTCATGGCCGGAGACAAGGTGACCACCTACCGGGAGGTCGCCCCGGAAATCGCATTGTACGAATCCCAGATCGGGATGTCCAACATGATCATGATCACGATTTTCATGTTGGCGTTGATCTTCGGCATCATCAACACGATGCTGATGGCGGTGCTGGAGCGGGTGCGGGAATTGGGGATGTTGATGGCGATCGGGATGAACAGAAGGAAGGTGTTTTTGATGGTGGTGCTGGAGACGCTGTTTCTGGGGCTGACGGCCATGCCGGCGGGGTTGATCCTGGTGGAGGTCAGTCTGGCCTTTTTCGGACAGACGGGTATTGACCTGCGCACTTTCTCCGAGGGCATGCGCGAGTACGGCATGTCGGAGGTGGTGTATCCCGATCCTGCCACGGATATTTATTTGCGGGTGTCGCTGTCGGTGGTGGCCACGGCTTTTCTCGGGGCGTTGTACCCGGCCTGGAAAGCGGTGCGGCTCAAGCCGGTGGATGCCCTGACCAAAATCTGATGTTATGTCCATGATTGTGACGACCGACCTGAGCAGGACTTACAACCCCGACACCATCCCGGTGCATGCGTTGCGGGGGGTGACGTTGACGATAGGGTCGGGGGAGTTTACGGCCATCGTGGGTCCGTCGGGTTCCGGCAAGACCACCCTGCTCAATCTGATTGGCGGGTTGGACACGCCGTCGGGTGGCCGGGTATTGGTGGGGGGTACGGACATGAGC
This sequence comes from Saprospiraceae bacterium, assembly GCA_024103195.1. GTDB lineage: Bacteria > Bacteroidota > Bacteroidia > Chitinophagales > Saprospiraceae > JAGNXB01. The sequence goes on from JAGFIW010000095.1 coordinate 19,116, forward strand.
CGGTTGAGCGGGAATGCGCTGATTGACTTTCGGAAAAACCACATCGGGTTTGTGTTCCAGAGCTACAATCTGATCCCGGTATTGACGGCCTACGAAAATGCCGAGTTTGTGATGTTGTTGCAGGGTCGTCCGGAGAAGGAGCGCCGGGAGCGTGTGCGGGCCTTGCTGGCTGCGGTTGGCCTGGAGGCGCATATGGACCGGCGGCCTTCGCAATTGTCGGGGGGCCAGCAGCAGCGGGTGGCGGTGGCGCGGGCGTTGGCGCCGCGGCCGGATTTCATTCTGGCGGATGAGCCGACGGCCAATCTGGACTCTCATTCGGCCGAGAACCTGCTCGACATGATGGCTAGATTGAACGGGGAGGAGGGGACGACCTTTTTGTTTTCGACGCACGACCAGCGGGTGATAGACCGGGCGCGGCGGGTCATTACGCTGGTGGACGGTGAGGTCGCGGAGGATGTCAGGAGATAGGGGGGTGACCGGGAGAAAGAATGGGTGGCCCGTTGGACGAGTAATAATCTGGTAGTAGGGAATTCAGGTCCGATAGGGCTTTGCCTTTATACCCGATAGGGGACAATTGAAGATATGTTGTATTGTTAAATACCCGAAAGGGTATAAAGACAAGCGCAAATATCTGTGGGATCCCTCCCTGGCGATGTTCGATTTCCGGCACGGGCATGGTCCGCCATTCGGCAATCCCCCTATGGAACCCGGGTCATCCCGTCTCTATGGAGCTCCGCCTTCCGGGGCCTGATGGAAGCGTTTAGCTCACCACCTTGAAATTGAAGGCGCCGTTTTGGGTGGCGCCCCAGATGCGCAGCCAGATGGGCAGTACGGCTTCCGTTCCCCGGGCGGAGGTAATGTCCCCGAGATCCAGGATGTTGTCGTCCTTCCATCCGAATTCACGCAGCCAGGACTTTACCCGGGATTTGGCATCGGCGTCATTTCCGCAGATGAAGGCCGTGTGGTCGCCCTGGCCGATCATGCCCGGGTTGACCATCAAGCCCGCCCACATGGTATTCAGGGTTTTCACCACTTTCACGCCGGGGAAGGCTTTCTGGATCTCTTCCGCCAGGGAGGTGGTATTGGAAAATTCGGGCAGCAGGCAAGGAGGCATTCCGTGGCTGAAATCCAGGGGGTTGGCGATGTCCACCAGGATTTTCCCGTTGAGGTTGTTGGCGCCGGCCAAGGTCAAGGCGTTGATGCTGTTGGCGCCCTGGGTCACATTCAGGACCAGTTCGCCAAAGGCCGCCGCCTCGGCGAAAGTCCCCAATCGGATGTCTTTGTTGGCGGCATGCCACGCCGCAAAGGGAGGATTGCCGTACCCGTCTTTGGCCTGACCGGCCAATTTTTCCGCTACATTTCTCGTCCCCATCATGACTTCATGACCCAGGGCAACAAGCCGGGTAGCAAATGTCTGTCCGACGGAACCCGTTCCGATAATGCCGATTTTCATGACCCTCGTATTTGTTTGGTGATGTAAGTGGTTGGCGATAAAGATACATCCGGTTTTCCGTAAATGGCCGGTTCATAAGCGGGAAATGCCGGGATGTTCCCGTGTTTTGATTATTTCGGTCATACTTGACCACCTAGGTTCCCTGGCCTTTTTCATGGTTGCTGCCCAGAACGGGCATTCCACGCCTCGAACGTCGATCTGTGTTTTTCCAGGTAGTCGAAATTGGAGGGACTCAGATTGCGGATCCGTTCATGGCCGGTAACGCCGATTTTCAGGAAGGCCTGGGGCTGTATGGCATCTGTCAGGATGATTTTTCCGGAATTTTCGAAACTGATCAGATGGCGGTCGAAAAGAGCATCGTAGGCAGGAGACAAAAGGATACCGTTGTGAACATCCAGTCGCTGGTTGTAGTCGGCTTTAGCCCAAGGCACGATATGTGAAGCGATCAGCACGTCCAGTTTGTCAAATCCTGTGACGGCGCATTTGTACTCCCAGCGGTGCAGGATCCGTTTTCGGTAGGCGCCTTGACCAACCCGTGAAGTCACCAGGCCTCTTCTTTCTGTTGCGTTGGGGTAAAGATAATCCTGATCGACACCTGTGTCGCTTGTTGCGGCTGCTGACTGGAGTGCGTCCGGGGATACCGGCAGGTGAAATCCTTTCCTGAGGAAGAAGAATTTTATCCCTTGCCTCAGATGGCCGGCCGTATCGTGGGTCTCGAAATAGTCGGCATCTATGTATTCCACCTCACTAATGAACCGCACGAAACCCCGATTTTCTTGCTGGAAAAGGAAAACTCTCTTGCCGTGAAGGAGATGATCCCGGAGCGCCAGGTTGCCTCTGGTGAATGTCATGTCCCCTGTCTGACCTTCTCCCGTATAGGTGAACACATAATTGTTGTCCCAGCCATCCTGGTAACCGTGCTGATGGCCTGTCTTGCCCGTGAAAATGAAAATGTAGGGGTGGGATGCCGAAGGACAAATGCCGCCTTGCCAATTGCCGCCATAAACGGCATGGATATCCGCTCTCCGGTGGTAAATATGGTCGGGTATGAACGGGCTTTGGTCCACTTCGGGTTATGTCATTGAGAGCAAGTCAATAAGTGTGCCGTAGGTTGATATCACAAGGTACGCTTACTATGAGTCAATGTTTTGCTGGTTAAAGTAATCAAACCCTGACACACTTTATGAAACAGGCTCCGCCTGCATGAAATCAAACAGACCATTTGCAGAAGAAATGCGATGTTTGAATTTTTCTCGAGATATGCATTTTATTTTAACAGCATCTAACAGTTAGTGTATTCTACGTGTACCCGCTTAGGTCACATGGCCGCCATACACTTAGTTGTGGACAGTCTTATAATTATTTTGAAACCACTATTATTTGTAGCTCAATAATATCTTCCGTTGAAATTTTACTGTAGTATATACCTGTTGATGCATTGGGTATTTCAACATGTATTGACTCTGGAAGTGATGGATATTTTTTTGATAGAATAGATATTCCAAGTGAGTTAAAGACTTCGAGGACAGCCGAATTATGATTGCTATTATTTATTATTCTAAATGCACCTGTACTTGGATTGGGCGCAATGATAAAATTGAAGTCCTTTTTCTCCTCATCCTCGGAAGAATTTATCATATTATCAGATAGGAGTAAGAGTCCACCTGAAGAGGTTCCGATCCATTTATTATTGTCAGAATCAATTAATATATCAGAAATAGCATTGTCGGTTATTGGGGAATTTGATTGATTGTATATAGTCCACTGCCCATCCACCAATTTCGCAAGCCCATTTCCGGTTCCAATCCATAATGTACCATTTTCTTCAATCGCAATGGCATTTATATCAATTTGAGGAAGACCTGAATTCTGAGTAGTATATATATTCCAACTGCCAAAAGGGTCGTCAAAAATGCATAAACCATGGGTCCCAAGATACTTATTATTATCTTGGTCTATCTCAATTTCATACACCCAATTCGATGTATTTTGAGGTAATTCAGTATTTTGATTATGATAATGAGTCCAGTTATTATTTTCGATCTGATATAGTCCACCCGAAAAGCCACAAGCAACCCACATATCACCATTTATATCTCTTTCAATATCAGTGATATTATTACTTATCAAAGCAGAGTTCGAGATATTAAAATTGCTCCAACTCGTTCCGTTGAAGATATAGATTCCCTCATCATCTGTACCTATCCATTTTCTATCTGTTATATCTATTCCTAATGTTCTGGGTAAGTAATCATAGGTTCCTATGTTCCCAATATGATCATAGAAACTAAAATTCTCATTTTCGAATTTTGCTAGTCCGTTTACTAATAATATCCACGGGATATTTTCGGAATCAAATTCAATATCATAAACTAAATTTGGAAATGTTCCATAAGGAGGTGCTTGAAACCGTTCCCAACCCGAGGCATTGTATTTACTCAAATTCGCTCGCGAAGCAATAAGAACATCATTGTTATTACCTTGTTCAATATCTTTAATCGAATTTGAGCCTATTGAAGAATTTGATAACGAAAAGGCATTCCACTCTCCGTTTTTAAAAATATTCAATCCTGTATAGGAGACAGAATTAAATTTTGTTCCAATATAAATTGTGTTATCCGAATCTGACTTGATACTTAAAATTACATTTCCGGTGATTTTACTGTTTTGAGTTGAATAAGCGATCCATTGATTATTTATAAATCTTGCTAATCCTCCTTCCGTACCCGCCCAAACACTATTTTCTTTATCCACGTGAATACTAATTACTCTGTTACTAAATAATCCAATATCAAGCATATTATATACCACCCAGTTTAATCCATCAAACATATTTACCCCGCCGCCATAGGTTCCAACCCAAATATTTCCGGCACTATCCTTGTCAATTGATGTTACAAATGAATTGGATAAGTCCGAATTACTACTTGTATAAGTGGTAGTCTGACCGTTGGAATAATGACACAAGCCTAGTCCTCCACTTACCCACAAGGAAGAGTTTGAATCTTCATAAATATCGTAAACGGATTCGAAAAATTGTTGAGATATACAAAGCTCAGCAACATATTCAATTGTAGTACCGTCAAATCTATAAATCTCGCCATTATTCATGCCCAGTAAGCACGTTTCATTGTATCCCCTTGAAATACGAGCTATTCCTATATTGGCAGGGAGAATGGAGTTATGCTCATCGAAGACTGACCAATCGGTGCCGTCAAATACATGAAGCCCCTTATTGGCAAATAACAGATAAGAATCGGGAGTATTTCAATAAGTGTGTCACGGGTTTATTCCAAGAGATTTTTTCAGCGAAAAGCCTTCAAATGAAACAGGCCTTTTCAGCTTAAAAAATCTATTCACACGTCTAATTTAAGACGTTCGTCGTAAAGGATCGACAATTGTGCCAGAATCATGTTCCAGTTGTGGATGGGTTTTTGCCACTTACCGGTAACATCGGATTGAACGAGGTACAACAGTTTCATCAGTGCGCTATCAGAGGTGAAGGACCCTTTGGTCTTGGTCACTTTCCTGAGCTGTCTGTGGAACGCCTCGATGGCATTGGTCGTGTAGATAACCTTGCGGATTTCCACCCTGTACTGAAAGAAGAGGCTCAACTGATCCCAATTGCGCCTCCAGGACTGGATGACTTTGGGATACTTGGCGCCCCATTTTTGATCCAACCGGTTGAGGGCATGCTCGGCTTTTTCCTTGGTCGAAGCCTCATAAACGGACTTCAGATCCGTAATGAACTCTTTACTGTCTTTATAGCTGAGATACTTCTTGGAGTTACGAATCTGATGAATAATGCAGAGCTGTACATCAGTTTTCGGGAATATGGCTTGGATGGCCTCCACAAAACCGGTAAGATTATCCACACATGCGATCAGGATATCCGTCAGGCCTCTGTTTTGTAAGTCTGTAAGGACTTGCATCCAGAATTTTGAGGACTCTGCGGCTCCAATATAGAGACCCAGCAGATCCCTGTAGCCTTCCTGATTAACGCCAATGATACAATACACAGCCTTGGTGACCACTCGCCCTTCTTCGCGTACTTTATAATGGATGGCATCCATAAATACAAAGGGATAGACGCTCTCCAGAGGCCTCGTACGCCATTCTTCGATCAATGGCAACACTTTATCCGTGATTCTTGAGATGGTTGCCGGGCTAATCTCAACATCATACATCTCCTCCATAAAGTCCCGTATATCACTGTAGGAGTTCCCTCGTGCATAGAGGGCAAAGATTTGTCGCTCGATATCCGAAGGAAGCTGCCTTTGGCGCTTTGCCAGGATCTTAGGGTCGAAACTTCCGGCTCTGTCACGAGGAGTCTCAATATCCACCGGACCGTGCGTAGTCTTTACCGTCTTCTTTCCTTTACCGTTTTTGCGATTCGGAAGCTCGTCGGCATCAATGTGGGTTTCCAATTCACCCTCCAAAGCCTCTTCCAAGAAAGTCTTGATGAGAGGTGTGAAGGCTCCTTCAGTGCCCAAAAGGCCTTTCCCAGCCTTCAATCGCTCCATGGCCTCTTTCTTAAAGGCTTCAAAATCAAAAGGTACGCTTTCCATGAGTCAATGATTTGATGGTTAAAGTAATCAAACCCTGACACACTTAATGAAACAGTCTCGGAGTTCATCGCCCAAAAGTTGGAATTATGGACGCAGGAACAACAAATAGAATTGAAGTTCATCGAGAAGGGCAAGCCCAATCAGAACGGATTTATTGAACGATTCAATCGGACTTTCCGAGAGGATGTGCTGGATGCCCATGTCTTCGATTCGCCAGCCCAAGCCCAAAAGTTCAGTAACCAATGGATTTGGAGGTACAACAATGAACGGCCTCATGAATCCCTGGCCAACTTACCACCTACAACCTTCCTGTTGAAATATGGAAAACTCCATGTCCACCCACAAGGCCAAACCGAGTTTCCCACATTCCAACAGGATCATGATGATCACCTGCATTCAATGGAAACCTCTATTTTTGAATGTAGCTAAAAATGGGAAGGCTTCAGATGGTAGAAGTAATCAAACCCTGACACACTTTATGAAACAGTCTCAACATTCCCAGGATTTCAATCACTTCATGGCCTCCTTCTTAGAGGCTTCAACATCAAAAGGTACGCTTTCCATGAGTCAATGATTTGATGGTTAAAGTAATCAAACCCTGACACACTTTATGAAACAGTCTCCTTCAACCTACATCAGAAAACGATCATTCCCCGGATTTCAATCGCTCAATGGCCTCTTTCTTAAAAACTTCATTTCACCAACAAACCTGTATTCGTCCTATTCAAAAATGAAGTAAACGCTTCTTAGTTTGTCAAACAGTTTAGCCCACTCTCCTTTTAGAATCATCTTTCTCCTCTTTTCCTTATTTTGAAGCTCCTTTGAAATGGCTTTAAAGTAGGATTCAATTGAGTTGTATTGAATAATATCTTTCATTTCAAAAAGCTTACTTATTTTTCAAAGCCGCTACAATTGTTTTGAAACTCTCCAATCCTGCTTCCAAATTTTCAATGATTTCAGCTGCTAATACATCAGGGTCAGGCAGATTATCTAAATCAGCTAAGGAATTATCCTTTAACCATGAAATGTCTAATGAAGTCTTGTCTCTGGCAATAATATCATCATAGTTATATTTTCTCCAACGTCCTTCAGGGTTTGCTTTTGACCATGTTTCTTTTCTTTTGTGTCTGTTTTTTGGATTGTAGCATGTGATAAAATCCCGAAGGCTTTCAACATTCAAAGGATTTTTTTTAAGCGTGTGGTGGACGTTCGTTCTGTAATCATAAACCCAAATTTCCTTAGTCCATGCATTTTTACTTGCAGGTTTTCCCTCAAAGAACAACACGTTTGCTTTTACTCCATGAGCATAGAAAATGCCTGTTGGTAGTCTCAGGATGGTATGCAAATCGGTTTTTTGAAGCAATGCTTGCCTCACTTTTTCACCAACTCCTCCCTCAAACAAAACATTGTCAGGTAATACAACCGCAGCTTTCCCGGTCGTGTTGAGCATGGACATGATATGCTGCAAGAAATTCAATTGCTTATTGCTCGTGGTAACAATGAAATCCTGACGATTGTATATCAAATCGTCCTTTTCTTCTTCGCCATCTTCATTGGTGATGGTCATGCTGCTTTTTTTACCAAATGGTGGATTAGCCAAAACATAATCAAATGTTGTTTTTGGAGTGGAAAGCAAAGCATCTTCCGAAGAAATAAAATTTTCCTTAGCACTGATGTCGCCAATGCCATGCAGGAAAAGATTCATTAAGCAAATCCTTCTGGTATTGGCTACAATCTCATTGCCGAAAAAGGTATTTGATTTAAGAAACTCTCTTTCAGATTTATCTAAATCCTGACTGGCGAGAAAATCATAAGCACCTAAAAAGAAACCGCCTGTCCCGCAAGCTGGGTCTGCAATGGTTTTCTTGGGCTCTGGACGAACACACTCTACCATTGCACTAATCAATTCTCTTGGTGTGAAATACTGTCCCGCTCCGCTTTTGGTATCTTCTGCATTCTTTTTCAGGATGCCTTCATAAATATCGCCCTTGTCTTTTACACCCATACCCACCCAGTTTTCAGCATCAATCAACTGAATGAGTTTATACAATTTGGCAGGGTCTTGAATTTTGTTCTGGCTTTTGGTGAAAATCTGACCAAGAATTCCTTTTTCCTTTCCGAGTGAACGAAGAATTTTATTGTAATGACGTTCCAATTCATCACCGCTTTTTTCAGTAAGCGATTCCCAATTCATTTCAGCAGGGATATTTATATCTGTCCTTTTGTGTGGCGGCTTTGAATATTCATCTGCCATTTTTAGGAAGAGTAAATAGGTTAACTGCTCTAAATAATCTCCATAACTCACACCATCATCACGAAGGGTGTTGCAGAAATTCCAAATTTTTTGAACTATTGTGCTTGACATATTCAATTTCTAATTAGTTAAGTGAAGTTATTAAGTTGGGCAACCAAAGTTTAAAAACATCCTTTTGTGAGAATGAATTAATACAAGCCCAAGCTACTTTTGAAAATGGTGCATTTTTTGCTGTTAATTCTTTAAGTCTAATACATGCTCTATCCATAATTAGTCTTTTTGCCTGTCCGTTTATTGGCTGAGTCAATTGGTCATTAATATCATTGAGTTCTCTTTCGCACAAACGCCAAATTTCAGTCCTCTGCTGGTTTAGTTGTTCCATATCTAAATGGTAAAATTCAATGGATATTTCTGCTCTAAACTTGTCTTCATCAGGAATACCGGCAGTAATTAATGGTGTTCCATCTTTATCAAAGGATATTAGGGTAGTGTCGTAAATGCTAAAAGGGTCTAGAAGCAAAGGAATCTCAACGTTTAAATTATCATTTGGTGGTTCCTGACATAGTTGCCCTTGAATCAAATCGAGTGGAAAATAATCGCCTTTTCCTTTAACTTCCTCATCATCAGAAAATCTGTCTTTACGCCTCTTATTTACTAATGCTCCTGCTAAACGGTAATTTTTCCAATTATAGGCTAACCACCAATAACCGTTAGGTTTGATTACAGTTCCGTCATGTTGCTTGGAACGATTTTTCGGCCTAAAATGGTCTACTTCAAAATCCCCAGCACCTGCAGGTGCTTCTGAATACCAACATTTGTGACAAGAAAGATTATACATAACCAATTGAAGCATGTTCCAATCGGTGTGTGTCCTTATGAATTCCTTTCTTTCAGGGGCTGTCATTCCCTGCATTTCTAACATGTATTGTTGAGCTATTTGCTCAAACTGTTGAACCTCTTGTGTGTTTCCTATTTCCTCAATATTGATATGTCTCATTTACTCTCCTTTTCTTTCATTACAGCTTCTGCCACTTCTTTTGAAATTCTTTGGAGTTCTTCCTCTTCCTCCTTAGTCAGGATTGATTTTTGAAATATTTCATGCTGGCTTGTTAACCGTAGAAATTTGTTATACCTCGAATCAAGGGTAATGTCATAAAATCCGATATTTTCAAGTTGAAAAGATAAAGTGTTGTATTCCTCAACTTCAATTGGATTAATTTTATCAGTGTTTAATATTGTTTGTAAGTATCTTTTTCTATTTACCATATCCTCGACCTCTTTGCTCATTACTGATGGTAAACCAAATAATTCACTGGTCAAAATACCCGCTACACTTCTTGCTTTAGGGTCAATTTCTGGTTGTTCGATTTTTAGTTTTCCATCCTTGGTAGTCTGAAATATTCTGACTTCCTCTTTCTTCAATCCACCAATAACTAAAGGGTCATGTGTATTAAGAATTATTTGAGTTGATTTCGGACGTTGAACAACCTTGTCCAAAAATTCTAGGTAACGCCATTTCCAAATTGGATTTAAGTGTGTGTCCGGTTCATCAAGCAAAATCAACGAATCTTCATCTTTGGTAAATTTCAATAAGCCCAATACCGTTAGCAATTGCTGTTCGCCTTCACTTAGTTCCTTGAATGTGATGCTTCCATCAACAATCGTCTTTTTTACTTTGATTCGGACTTCAGCAATAAGCTTTGAAATGTATGTGCTTTCTAAAGCTTTGAATAGAGCCGTGTTACTAGTGTATGTTTTTGCCAACTCCTGCAATTTGTCTTTCCCTTTCAGGAATAGATACAAACGCTTTTGAGTATCATAATCATCAAAATCTGTTCGGATGCTTTCGTCATTGTAAATAGGAGCAACAGAAAGTTCCCAAAGCTTTTCAAGGAAGGGTCTCACTAAGCCTTTAGCAGTCCAAAAAATATCATAAGGATTGTCTTTAATTCTGCTATCAGCCCATTTAGGCATTTTGAGAATAAAAAGAATTGACTCAATGTCTTGAATGTTCAGCACCTCATTCAAAAATTGAATACTTTCTTTTTCTTCATCCTCATGAGTGAAATATGCCAACAATACGAAGTATGAATGAACCAACTGAACATAAAAGAGCTTCCTTAAAGAATCAAGTTCATCTTCCTTAAAGTCGTCACTTATAATTTTTGAATAGAAGTTATTTTGATGGTCCCAAAAATGCTCTTTGAGTTTGTTGCTCAATCCTGAATAATAGGTAAAAACATACTTGGGTTGATATTTGGCTTTCCCTTCGGCTGAAAAGAATGATTTTAAAGATTGCTTCTCACCATCTACTAAAATAGAATAACTGGCCTCTTTAAATGTGATGTCAATTTTGTTATCGCCAATACTGTAAACAATATTGTAGTTAAATTTAGAAGGTTGTCTTTTTATGTCTGTGCTCAGGTCAAGATTTTTGAAAATTAGAATAAGGGCTTCCATGAAGTTAGATTTACCTGTGGCATTTTGCCCAAGCAATACCGTTTTCATTTCCTTTTCATCAAGGTCAATGTTGAACTCTTTTAAGTTCTTATAATCTTCTATGGAAACCTTATCTATTCTCATTTTGCACCTGCCAATTTTAAGAGTGATTCTTTCCCATTTCTCGGTAGAACTTCAACTATTTCACCAGCTTCAATATGCTGTTTTAATGCAGCATAAAAATCGTCAATATCATCTTTATGGGTTGATGACTGCCAAAGTGTTTTGGCTGATACCGGTTCTCTACTCTCTTTGAGTATTTCAATGATTCGTTTTAATTCTTCTGCCATCTTTCTTGTTTTAATATGAAGGGGTCTTTCGGTTTTATTTCTTTCCTTTTCTGCTTTCAAAAAATCTTCACGTTCCTTCTTGATTCTTTCCAGCAATACACCTGCAGGTTCATCCATTGGGTCTTGCCCAACGAGTTTTCCCTCAAAGGCTTTTTGGAGAAGACTTTGTTTTAATGAATCTGATTGTGATATATTCTGAATTATTGTTTTTTCTGTATTCTCACAATTAGAAAACTGACTTTCTATGAAATCTACAATTTCAATTTGTGCATCAATTTCAGGAACCCTGATTTCAATTGGATATATTTTCCCTTGTGAAATAACTGGTTGAGCTGTTGAGCTTGAATATTTGTTTAACTCTAAATACCAAATTAAATGATATAGAAACCTGATATCATATTCGTTTTTGTCGAAAGTAACAACAAAGGCATTGTCCGTAACCCAACTTTTAGGTTTTGTAATATGAGCATTGCCGCAATGAGCACCAACACGTCCAATAATTAATTGTTCATCTTCAAACATAAAGGAAGTATGTTTACCAGTAACACCATTGCCTCCATACACGAGAAAATCTCCTTCATCATCTCTTTTTGCTCTTGTAAGTCCGCTTCCACTGCTTATTGAAATAACATCTCCTAAGGTTTTATCAAACCATTTGCATTTTCCCTTCAGATGCTTTCCTTCAATTGCTGCATGCAAAATAGATTTCTTATAAACCTTCAACTGCTCCAAAGAAGTTTGCAATTGCTCTTTGCCTTTTTCCAGTTCGCTTAATAGTTCATCCAGTTTATCTACAATTCGATTTTGTTCCTTAAGTGGGGGAAGTGGAATATGAACATTCTTTACTACATCACCAGAAATCGCTTTAAATGTAGTTCCAGTTCCTTTTTTATCTAGTTCTCTTTCAATCAACCTTAAGTAGTAAAAAACAAATTTGTATGCTTCTTTATATCGAATTGCAGACAAGCCTCTACCAATTCCACATTTAACATTTGCAATATTTGTTGAACCAACTGGAGCTCTAACGGATAGGAGTGTATCATTTGGCTCTGCTATTTTTGTTGGCTCCTTACACCATACTTTCACGATTGGATGTAAATCAGTAAACTCTGCCTTTCCTTGAAAAAAAGGTAAGCCGATTTGTTCGTTATTATAAGTTGAAGAAGGTGGCGATTGTCCTTGAATGATAACGGCAATATCATGAAGTTTTACGTCAAGCCAAGAACTTGGAATATCCCACTTTATTTTAATTTCTTTATCCATCTTAAGCTGCTAAAGCTTCATTTAATTCGTTAATAATTTCATCTGTTTGCTCTCCAAACAAATTCCACATTTTAGTTAATCCACCATTGGCAATAAATGGACTCAAGTCAAAATCATCTCGGTCAATGTGAAAACTGTTGGCTACATAGTCCTTAATCATTCTCAGCCATTGCATTTGTTCTTCTGTAAATTTTAATGTTCCGGCTTGTTTTCTAAAAACCCAATCCTGAAAGTTTTTGTCTACTGTTTTGTCAAAGGCAGTAAGGTTGGTATCAATGCCGCTTACTTTGCGTATTAACGAAACCAAAGCAATCAATTCATTTTTAGGTGAGCCGTTACTTTGTCCTAATTGCTCATAAGCACGCCAAACATGCAAAGGAGCCAACAAAGGTTTTTCTGTTTTCAAAAGTTCATACACGTCTTTAATCATTTTGTAAGTCAGTTCCCGTCTGCGGTAGGGCTGACTGTAAAATATCTGCAAGGCTGTAATTTCATCTTTGTGGCTTTCTATCCATGCAGTAAAGTTTTGTATTAAAGTTTGTGCCTTCTCCGTATTGTCTTTATCCCATCCTACACTCAACAATTTGTCGGGGTTAATGTGGTCAATTACCTGTGCATGGGCTTTTCTTACATTTTCAATGTAGCTATTTAATTCACCGTTAAACACAGCAGCGGCTTTGTCTTGTAAAGCGTTAACCTGTTCATTGTATTTTTCTTCTTTCAGCAGTGGAGATTCACCTGTATACTGTGTTTCAACTTTGTATCGGATTTCTTCCAGTGTGTCAGGGTTGTATGCATTCAATAATTCTTTAACCACTTGTGAAATGGTTTTACCATTTGCCTTTTCCTGAAAAATGGTTTTCTCTTTTTCAGTTACTTGTTTTCCTAAACGGGCTAACCTACCAGCCAATGAAGTAAATAAATCTTCATCTCTTGCACCCACAGCAATAGCACCCAATAAGTCTTTCAATGGAACACCGGGTTTTTTCTCCAAAGGACGGCTGTCAGTTTTCAAACTTTTGGTTACACCAATGGCATCTACAATTACAAAATGGTCTTTGGTGAATTTTGCAGTTGGCGTTACTTTTTTCAGAGCATCCAAATCAATGGTTCGGGTTCCCCGTCCTTTCATTTGCTCAAAGTAGTTCCTACTTTTTACATCCCGCATAAAAAGCAAACACTCCAAAGGTTTTACATCAGTGCCTGTGGCAATCATATCAACCGTTACAGCTATTCTTGGCAAATATTCATTTCTAAATTGTGCCAATGTGCCTTTCGGGTCTTCAGTGTTGTAGGTGATTTTTTTACAGAATCTGTTTTCCTCTCCAAATTCTTCACGCACTATCTGAATGATGTCGTCTGCATGTGAATCCGTCTTTGCAAAAATCAAGGTTTTAGGCACTTCAAAAACGCCATGTTCATCAAACCGATCGGGAAACATTTCAGGCAAATGCTCTTTAAATGTTTTGATGATTAAGCGAATTTGATTGGGGTTTACTACTTCATCATCCAGTTGTTTGTTAGAATAGGCTTTGTCTTCGTCTAATTGTTCCCAGCGTTTACGTCTGGTCAATTTTTCACGGTGGTCAACGTATTCACCTTTCCAGATTACACTTCCTTTTTTGGAGATTTCAGTTTCAATCGTGTAAACATTGTAGCCTACATTTACGCCATCTGCAACGGCTTGTTCGTGGGTGTATTCACTCACTACATTTTGATTGAAGAAACCAAAAGTTCTGTTGTCAGGTGTTGCAGTTAATCCAATCAAAAAGCTGTCGAAATAATCCAACACTTGTTTCCAAAGGTTGTAAATGCTGCGGTGGCATTCATCTATTATGACAAAGTCAAAAAACTCAATTGGCACTTTTTCATTATAAGCAACTGGAATCGCTTCTCGTTTTTCCCATTTAATTTCTCCCGGATTGGTTTCTTCTGCTGATTCGTCAAGTTCTTCACCTTTCAGAATTGAATAAAAGCGCTGAATGGTTGAAATATAAACCTGACTGTTATTTGGAACGAATGAAGATTTCAGACGACTTACCCCGTAAAGTTCTGTGAATTTTCGGTTATCGTCATTGGGAACAAAAGCCATGAATTCCTGTTCAGCTTGTTCACCCAAGTTTTTGGTGTCCACCAAAAACAAGATTCGTTTTGCTTTTGCAAATTTTAGTAAGCGATAAATGAACGTAATTGCTGTAAAAGTTTTTCCTGAACCTGTCGCCATTTGTATCAAAGCTTTTGGTCTATTCTCTTTAAAAGATGTGTCAAGCTTTGTGATGGCATTTATCTGGCAATCTCTCAAACCTTCCTTGTTCAATTCAGGAAGGTCAAAAAATCTTGCCCTTAAAGTTTTTTCCTCTTTTAACCACTTGGCAAAAGTTTCAGGTTTATGAAAGGTGAAAACATTCCTTGAACGTGGCTTTGGGTCAAGGTAGTCCGTGAATCTTGTAATTTCTCCTGTGCTTTCGTAAACAAATGGAAGCGGGTCGTTATTCAGGTATTTGAGTTTTGCAGAAGCATAGTCAGCAGATTGGTTTTCTACATCTATCACCAGATTAATTCCCGCATCTTTCTTTTTTGCTTCAATTACCCCAACAGGTTTTTTGTCAACGAATAAAACATAGTCTGCTGGTCCAACGTCTGTTTGATATTCTCTAACAGCAACACCTTGTCCGGCTGCCAAATTAATTTTTGACTTGTCCTGAATAAGCCAACCACAGTCAAGCAGTTGCTTGTCTATATGGTCACGGGCAATTTGTTCAGGATTCTGATTAGTCATATTGTATTTAAAAGTTCAATTGGTCAAAATACGTAAAAAATCTGTTTTGTTGTCCGAATGCTCAGTCAGTGCGTTGGCAGAAACGGCTCTTGGCTTTTGCCTGAAGGGTTGGCTTGTGCGGTTGGGGCAAAAGCCAATCCCGATAAATCGGGACAGGTTGTGCCACTTGTGCAGTGGGCTAAAATTGAATTAAAAAAAATGTACGGTGGGGAAAATAAAAAATACAGAAGGGTCGGTCCCGATTGCCATCGGGATCGGCTTACTCGCTGTCCGATTATTATATCGTTTCTATGTCTTTCGTCCCCTGTCAAAATGGTTTGTCTGTGTTAGTTCGTTTATGTTTTAGTATTCTGTTTATGGTTGTCGTGTCGTTTTTTAGGCTTACTGCCAACGGTTTCGGGCTTTGCGTTCCGGCGGGTCTCGGAGCATCCCGAAAGCTTTCGGGATCAACCAGCACTGAACTTGAATAGAAGCACAAAGCTTCAAGTTTGCACAGCCTGTGGCGCCGTTGGCGCCATCACCCCGTCCCGGCACGTCGGGACAAGCTCTGACGCAAAACCCGTGTTACCGGTAGTATTATTATTCATTTCGTTTTAAGGCTTTTAACATTCCCGTGTATTTCAGTTTATAACTGTCGTTATATTCATGCTCAAAAGTGTCAATTTCACTAGCTTCGTCTACATTCCAGTAGAAATATCGATGATTACCTTTTTGTCTTAGTAAACTAAAGTCAGGGTGACTAAAATCTAATTCTGGAGGAACATTTCGTGTGACAAGCCTACTTTGTCCAGGCTGTATTCTGGGACTTCCTGTTTCATTGTCGAGAAATGCCTGAACATAGGCAAAGCCATAAATTGGATTTTTTTCGATTCCATCAAATTCAAGTTTGTCATGATAGTCAAAGTGTCCATATGCTATTGAGGTCGTTAACATGTAGTCCCTTAATAGCATTTGTCGGTTGATTTTTTTAATCACGGACAAAATTTTTGTCAACCTTTCATGAATCGAACCAGACCGAACAAACAGAATTCCGCTGTCGGATACAAAAAAGCCTTCAACACCATCAGCATTGTTTAACGCGTTGTAACCTGATTGGTAGAGTTCATTTAAGGCATCTAAAGCTTTTCGGTCTTCTTTCATTAAATCTTTGAACCCTGAAATATCAAGGAAAGCCACGAATGTTTGCCCGCTAAAATTTTGAACTGGCATGGTCGATTAAATATTACTGCTTTTGCAGATAGATGTTCTATATGATGTCATTAGATATAAATTCAATAAACTGTTTCCCCAATGGTGTTGTCCTGTCACTCAATACACCGTCACCTGTCATGGTTGCTTTAATTTCACTTGTCCTATGAAAGCCTGCTGTACTTAAGTCATTCCAAATTAAGTCCAATAGGTCGTCTTGATTTTTTAACTCCGGGAAAGCCTCCTTAATTACAGATGTAATGCTGCCCGCCATGAAACTTGGCGGTGTTCGATTCGCTTTTTGAAACCATTGTCGGGGACTATCAATAAACTTCAATATTTTAATATGCCAAGTTGTAAAACTGTCGAGCTGATTAAGAAATATTTGACTGACAATTTGGTCAGGAGATTCACCGGACGCTGTATTCAGAACGGCATTTTGAAATGCCTTGAGTTTTTCTCTTTCACTAGTCTTCAAAGCAAGTGTTGTCGCTTGTAGAACTACGTCAATAAATTGTTCATTATTTTGAAGCTCTTGAAAATCAATCTTCCTATTTTCTTCAAGTAGTTTCAATTTGTCTGCGATTTCATTCATCCATTCTGCTCTCCTTTTCTCAAGCGGTGGTGTAACTATTAAACCAAATATTTCTGTCGCCAAAGAGCCGATAACAGGAATTGCCCCAAGTCCGCCTTTTGTGAGTGAATGTGCAACATCTCCTATCGTTGTTTTATTGATTTTGTCAGTCATTGTTGTGTTGATTAATATTACCGCTAACTTTCGGCTACCACAAAACTGTCTGCGAAGCACGGAACCCCCGCTATCGCAAACCCTTTGTTAGCTACATGTGCCTTTGTTCGTTCGGAGTTCGTCAGCCCGAAGTTCGCACAACTGTCTATTAGAAGTTCGTTACAGTGTTGTGTCATGTCTTGATGCCTTTGATGCGTTGAAATAAATTATATGCAAATGAATCTGTCATGCCCGAAACATAGCAGGCAATTTTCAAATACCTTTCATAAATTTCTTCATGGTCTCCATGGCGATATTCTTCTGCCACAAGGTCAAAGATTTTGGAAGCTCTTTTACTTCGTGTTTCAGGCGGACACGAAAGACAGATATTAGATGCCTCAATGTATTCAGAAAGTAGTCCGCCTAATATTTCGAAACCAGCCGCCTCAACTGTAAGCACATCATGCCATTTATAAATTCTCTTTTTCACAATCTCTTTTATTTCGGCAAGCGAATCTGAAACATCATTGTCATTGATTGTTTTGATAAGGTCACTGTCAAATTTATAAATAATGATGTCGTCATAATTTGAAAGGAATGCCTCAAAAGATTTTTGAATTAGCAAATTGATTGCAACAGCACGCAAGTAAGAAAATTTTTGTTTCTCTCTGCTTTCAGGAATTTTTTTGTAGTATTCATATTCAAAACGGTCATCTTTTAAAGCGATTACAAGCAAAGGTTTTTCGGCTTCTGCAAAGGATATTCTTCCGATTCTAAATCCGTCTTCTAAGTCAATAATGCGATAACAAATGTCGTCTGCTGCCTCCATGAGAAAGGCAAGAGGATGTCTTGCCCATGTGTAATTTCCAGTTGACGGGTCTATTAGTGCTGGTAATCCTGTTTCTTGAGCAACAATCTTGAACTCTTCCAACTCTGATTGGAAGAACCCATATTTCTTTTGACTTACTCTATCTTGATTCCATCTAACACCAGAAAATTCTTCACCGGATATGAATGATTGTCTTGGATACTTTGTAAATGTTGCCAAAGTAGCAACGGTTAAATTTAAACCCGTGTCGTCATACTTTGTCAGTAAACGAAAACCCATTGCATTGCCTTCAAAAAACTGAAGGTCTCTTTTCTTGCACTCACTTAAAATATCTTTCGGAGTGTA
The DNA here is from genome assembly GCA_024103195.1 of Saprospiraceae bacterium. GTDB lineage: Bacteria > Bacteroidota > Bacteroidia > Chitinophagales > Saprospiraceae > JAGNXB01. The sequence goes on from JAGFIW010000095.1 coordinate 37,311, forward strand.
TGCACCAGTGTCCTCATTATAGCTTCCACCATAAGGGTCAAACAAATAACTGAACCCATTGCCATTTACAAAGTATTCGGAAATAGAATCTTCTCCCGAATGTCCGAAAGGTGGATTACCAATGTCGTGAGATAAACATGCAGCAGCAACAATCGCAGGTATGTTTCCGCAATTGTCTGTTGCTAAAACCTCTTTTTTGACTAAATGATTTTCTAACAATTTCCCCAAACTCCGTCCAACCGTTGCGACTTCTAAAGTATGTGTCAAACGGGTGTGAACAAAGTCAATAACGGGTAACGGAATTACCTGAGTCTTGTCCTGCAATCTTCTGAAAGGATATGAGTAAATGATTCTATCGCAATCTCTCTGAAAAGGATTTCTTGGGTCGTCAGAACACTTATTAATATTTTTCTTGTCCTTGACATCATTCAAGCGTTTGCATGAAAGTAGTTTGTCCCAAATTATTTTTTCGTCCTGAATTGTCATATTTAATTTTTTGTCTGTTAGTTTGGAGCTAAAATGTTCATGTTTGCGCTATCGATTGTGCGGAGCGTTGGCATTGCAGCTAACAAAGTGTATCCGATACTCATACTTCTGATATATCCATTACCTCTGAAGAATAACTTCTGAAATACCGTGTATTTAAATGATATCAGCAGCTAAAAACTTAGACTGTCAAGTGGTGAACGTGGCTTCTTGCTTCGGGCTAAAGGTGTATGGATCTCCGTGGTGGTAATGCGCTTGTGACCCGGCAGATCCCGGATGCAACATCGGTCTCTTATCCACCCGGAAGTTTCCTCAAGCCGTTCACCCCTGTATAAGGCAGGATGGATGGACATGGCAGGTTTTCCGCTTCGATCAAATGATTGGGGCAATGCGATCAGGATGAACTGGATTGTTAAATGCTTATAAACCAGAAGTTTGTGTTTTATTTTTCGTCTCTGCTTTGCGCGGCTCCGCCCCTCGTGAGTAACACATACTCCCCCACCGCGGACCCCGAAAACAGGACGGTCCTGCCACAAATATAATTGGTCCGCAGCAATCCGGCAAAACGCCTCCAAAGCCTGCTCCAGGGACGTCCGGAGACAGGGAGCCTCGACGCCTGCCTCCTTTCTCCCTCCTTAGAGACTCCCTACCCGCCGGGCTTATCCAGTACCACCGGTCCCTCACAAGGTGAATCCATACCGCACCCTGTAAGCCCCGGAGCCAACCAACCCCTGGAAAACGTCGGAAAACCCGGAGCCATGCGCAACCATGACCATCCGGATCAGATGCCCCGCTCCGGCACCACGGCGTCGTTTTGCCCCCGGGTCGCTTACCGGAACGGATCGCTCCACTTGACTTCGGTAAGCACGCTCTGGTCCGTCAATGTGTGGAGGAAGGCCACGAGGGCCGCCTTTTCATTGTCGGTAAAATTCAACCGCACCGGGTTGCCATTCGGATCTCTCAAAGCCGGGGCAAGCGTGGGATGTGCCTGGATCCCGCTGTTGTAATGTTCCACCACCTCCTCCAAAGTCGCAAACCGGCCGTCGTGCATGTAGGGTGCCGTCAACGCGATGTTTCGCAGACTGGTGGTCTTGAAACGTCCGATGAAAATCGGATTGGCAAAACCACCGCCTGCCCCCAAATCCGTGATGGATACAGCATCCAGGCCGTTGTTTTGGGGGCCGGGATTGGCACTGATGAAGGCCTCGGTGGTATGACAGCCAAAACAAGCGCCGCCTCCATTGGGAATGGTCTGGAAGAATAGATTTTTTCCCAGATTTTCCTGCGCGGTGAAGTTGGGGAAATTGGCCCCCGGTGTGGGCGACATCGCCCTGCCCGCATCGTATTTGCTGGAATGGCTGACAATGCTGCGGACAAATTGGGCCAACGCCTTCGAAATTTTGTCCGCATTGATTTCCTGCGTCCCGAAAGCTTTTTCGAAAAGCGCAGGGTAATAGGACTGCTGTTGAACGGTACTGACAACCTGTTCCAACGTCATCCCCATCTCCACGGGGTCCTGAAAAGGCATCAGCACCTGCTCCTCCAAAGTCGCAGCCCTTTCATCCCAAAAAAACCTGCCCCGCTGATAAAAACGGGCATTGATCAGGGTCATGGAATGACGTCCCGTAGATCCTCCTGCAAATCCCGCACTGAGCACAGCGTCATCCGAAAATCCCTTGTCCTGCTTGTGGCAGGAAGCGCAGGCTTTAGTCCCGTTGGCACTCAATTTTTTGTCATAGAACAACACCCTTCCCAGCGTGGCACCCTCATTGGTGACCGGATTGCCGGCCGGCGAATTGTCGGTGCCATTGACGGAAGTCGGCAAGGGCTGCCCCGGAACATTCATGGTAAAATGCGCCGGCAGACTGATATTGACATAGTCAAAAGGCGTCTCGGGCAAGTCCGGTCCATCGGCATCCACAGGCATGGTGTCCTCGTCTTTGCTACAGGATACAAGGACAAAAACCGCCAGCAACAGCGTGGCCAACAAGGGGGAAGGTTTGTTTTTCATGATGTCATCAACTTTCCTGGTTGTA
>JAGFIW010000176.1 GCA_024103195.1 Saprospiraceae bacterium
CCTTCGATGCCTCGCGACAGGTGAGATCGCCCTGATTGCGGATACGTTTGTTGCGCCGGTCTTCGTCTCTCTGCACGCCGGCCCGGCAGAGGTAGAAGTCGACGAATCCGTCATTGTTGACATCCACGGCGGTAACGGCTGTTTCAAAGCCTTCGGCGGAAGTCAGTCCCGACGTCTCCGTGATGTCGCGAAACTTTATGCCCCCCTCATTGAGGTACAGTTTGTTGGGGCCGTTGGCACTGATGAAATAGATGTCGGGCAACCCGTCATTGTTGATGTCGGCGATCGCCAACCCGCCACCGTTATACATGTTGATGTTGGTGGTGATGTTGTTTTCGTAGGTCTCGATGATCCGGTTGACAAAGTCGATCCCTGTCTCGGAGGGATCTTTGAGAAGCATCAGCGGATCGGAGGCCGTCAGTGTTTTTTCGACGCGGTGCATGGCGTCTTCTTCTTCACCGCTTTGTTGGCAGGAGGAGATGACGACCAGGAATCCGGCCAAAATGAGGAGCGTCAACCGGGGACCGGAAGTCGTCAGGAAAGGGCGCAGGAGAGAGGCGTTCATTGGCAAAAGCATTACAGGTCCCGAAAGGAACCCACCCCCTTTTTTATCAATTTCTGTTCCTCTTTTGTTCGCAGGGCAAACAAATGGCTGGATATGAGCCATTTTCCCATATCGGATTTACAGTATTTGTCGGTTTTTACCTTCCGGTTACCGGACGATCTGGAGCAAACGCACCTCCTGAAGGGGGCCGCACTGCACCCTGACGTAATAATGGCCCGGCGGATAACCCCGATTCTCCAGATCCCAGGCGTACCGGCCGGCCGCAAGATGTCCGAAGTCCCGGTGCTGAATGACTCTGCCCAGCGGGTCGTAGAGTTCCAGCCGGCACAGACCACCCGGCAGCCAGGTGTCCACCCGGGCCCGGTCCACCATGGGGTTGGGATACACGTCGATCCGGAAATGTTCCGCGGAGATATCCCTGGTCCCGGTCGTGCAGTCATCCTGAATGACAGGCAGCGCCTGGAAGCCGTTGAGGAGGATTTCCTGGGTTGCGCTTTGATCCATACAAAACCACTGCGAGAGTACGGAGGCATAGACGGACCGGAAGTCGTACTGCATGGGCAGGTTGTCCGTCTCGTCGGGGTTGGCGGGGAGGGCGGGATTGGTTCCGAGCACGCCGGGAAGCACCTTGTTGCCGAACAGAAAGAGAGGGGCGGCCGCGCCGTGGTCGGTCCCGGTGCTGGCATTGGAGATGATCCGGCGCCCGAATTCCGAGAATGTCATGCCAAGGACGCGGTCGGCCTCCCCGAGTTGTTCGAGATCGCGCTGGAAGGAGAACACGGCGTCATTCAGGAGCTTGAGCAGGTTGGCATGAGCGCCGGTGACGGTATTGCCGGCAACGACCTGCTCGGCATGGGTGTCAAATCCGTAGAGGCTGACGAGATAAATGCGGGTCCGCAATCCGCCTTTGATCAGTCGGGCGACGGCCTTGAGTTCGTCGGCGAGGTAATTGGTGCCGGGTGCCGGGTATCCGGCATAGGCGTTGGATCCCTGGACGTAGGCCGAAAGGATGTTCTGGGCGTAATTGTTGATCTGGCCGGTGACCGTCCGGACGAAGGTCAGTTCGTGTCCGGCCGGGGTGTCTGGGGCTGGGTCATTGGTCGGGTCGACCGATACGCTGAAGATGTCCGGAGACCCGATATTGAAGGCCATCTGGGTGGCATTGCCCTGGAAGAGCAGCGGCATGTTGCCGCCGATCTGGATGGCCAGGGGATCCGGTTCCGTTTCGTTGGGGAATCCGGAAGGGTAGCCCGGATAGTTGTGTTCGAGGAATCGGCCCATCCATCCGCTCCCTATGTATTGGTCGGCGTCCGAACCGCTCACCCAGATGTCCGTACTCCGGAAATGGGAAAAATTGGGCTGGGGGTAGCCAACACTCTGGATGATCCGGAGTTTCTGTTCGTCATAGAGGGTTTTGAACCCGGACAAGGAAGGGTGCAGGCCGATCTCCTTGTCGGTGATCTTGTGCAGGCTGGCCTCCGGGAGCATGACATTGGCCCTTGCCGTCGAGAGGGTGGACATCTGGTCGAGTGGCACGACGGTGTTCAGGCCGTCATTTCCGCCGTTAAGGAAAATGAGGACCAGGATGTGGTCGTTGGGAATGCCTCCCGAAAACATTTGGGCCAGCCGGCCGGCGGTGGGGAAGGCCTGCACGCTGAACGGCCGGAGCAAGGCGGGCATGACGGCCACCGGGGCCAGTGTCTGGATGAATTTCCTGCGTTTCATCGGACCGGATATTTGTAGGTGGGAAAGCGGTTCAGGAGATGTGGTATTCGGCCTGGACCATCATTTCCCGGTACATCGCCGAGAGCCGGGTGATCACGCCGTTTTTGTTGTCGGGATTGTCGGGATTGGCCTGATAGGTGACCCAAAGGGAAGACCAGTAACTGTCATCCAGTCCCCCCAGCAAAAAGCCCTTGTAATACTGTCGGGTGGCTTCCGAAACGGGGAGGGCAAACAGATGACGGATGGAGTCTTCCACCAGCTTGTTGGGATCTACCGGGTCGGGCAGGGATTCGGCAAACGGGATGGGATCGAGTTTGAATCCCACCCCTCCGACATCCACGCCGGTGCCGGTCAGGCCATTGACCAGCAAAAACCGCCCGGCCAGCGTGTCGGTATTGATCCATACCCGGTGGTACATGGGCGCCTGGTACCAGGCCGGCCATCCGGCTACCAGTGGAGGATCCAGCAGGTTTTGCCCGGAAATGGCGGCGTAATAGGTATTCACGCCCCAGGTCAGATAGAGCGGCCGCGGATCCGGTTGCGGGTCGGGATAGGGGATTTTGAATTGGCGGCTGATGCCCAGTACGAAATCCAGCGGTGATTTGATCACGCATCCCATGCTCAGGACATCATAGAAGTGCTGGCTTTTCAGCAGGGTTTCCATGACAGGTCGGATCTCGTATTGGTTGTTGCGGAAGACGTCGGCCAGCGGACCGATGATCTGGTCTTCCACTTCCGGAGTGATGTCGTAATACACAAAGAACTGGTAGATCTTCCGGCACAGGAAACGCGCCGTTTCCTGTTGGGCGAAGATCATGTTCAGCAGATCGTCGAGCTCGTTGGCACCGGCGGGTCCCAGCTTGCCGGTGATGACGGTATTGTTGAAGAAGGACGAGAAGGTTTTGTTGCCCGTGTCGTGTTGGGTAAAGTCGAAAAACTGGGAAATCGGGCTGGAGAAGGGGTTGATCCTGAATCCGGTCAGCACGCGGGCGGCGGCCTTGACGTCGGCTTCGGTGTATTGGCTGGCCGGGCCCTTGCCTACCGTGAAAAGCTCCAGCAATTCGCGGGCGTAATTCTCATCGGGCTGGGCTTTGGCATTGAGATACCCGTTCAGGTAGAAGAGCATGGCGGGCTCCAGGGTAATCGTTTTGGTCAGGGTCTTGAAGTTGCCCAGACACTGGCCTCTCAATTTGTCGAGGTAGTGGTAAACGGCCTGGGCGATCAGCACGGTATCGGCCTCCACGGCAAAGTGATTGTGCCAGAAAAGGGTCATTTTTTCCCGGATATTCAGACCGGTCTGGATCATTTGACCCGTCCACCACGCCTTGAGGACATCGGTCCGGGCCTGGTAGTACTCGGGAGGCAGAGCGACATTATACGGGGCGTTGACCCAGGTGGCCCCATAAGCGGCATCCGGATCCGGCATTACCGGGGTGCTGTACACGTTGACCGGCGGGTCGGGCATGGGTGCAGACACGTCCAGCACGGCCTCTACGGCGGCTTCCATCCCCATGGCGACAAACGGAGCGGTCTGATCCGGCGCAAAACCGAAGGTCGTGCGTCTCAGGAGGTGGATGACCTCGGACTCTGTCCAGGGTCCGTCATAAGGGTCCAGAGAAACCGTGCCGGAAAATTGCGTTTCCTGACGGCGAAGAAGGGCGCCAAAGAAGTCCTTGCGATCCATAAGGAGGGATTTGCCGGAACAAATTATGCCATTTGACCCGAAAATCCAGCCCGGGATACACGTCTCAGGACATTTCTGCGAAAATTTAACATTTGACAGGCTGCCTCTCCGGCCAAACGGAAGCCCCGGTGCAAGGAACCGACTTGGGTATCTTTGTCCGCCTGATCCAATGATGAATCCCCATTCCCGACAGCGGCAAGCCCGCGTTTTGCGCGCAGTGCGCACCCTTCACCGATGGACCGGCATCAGTCTGTTCCTTTTCATGGCCTGGATCGGCATTACCGGTGGGTTGTTGGGATGGAAGAAAAACAGCGGGGGTCTCCTCCTGGCGCCCACGGAGAAAGGGAGTACTTCGGATCTGGCGGAGTGGCTTCCTCTCGACAGCCTGCAGGAGCTGGCCGGCCGTTACCTGCATGCGGAGGTTGCTGCGGATCTGCCAAAGGCCATCGACCGGATGGAGGTGCGCCCGGAAAGGGGTGTGGTGAAGTTCACCTTCAGGGATCATTTCTGGGGGGTACAGATAGATGGCGCTACGGGCGCATTGCTGCGCATCGAAAGAAGGAATGCCGATCTGGTCGAACAGCTGCACGATGGCAGCCTGGTGGACAGATGGCTGGGAACGGACGGCAGATTCAAACTGTTTTACACATCCGTGATGAGCCTGGCTCTCCTGGTCTTTTCCGTTTCGGGATTTTGGCTGTGGTACGGCCCCAGGAGGATGCGGGTCAAAGCCCGCCACGGATGAATCCGCCCGTCAACGCCGGTCCGCGTCGGGGCTGGCCACGCCTTGCTGGAGCCGCGGGGGGTTGAGGACGAAGGGTACCTTGAAAACATATTCCGAAGCTACCACGCGACCCCCCATCAGGGCGGGTTTCCAGGGACGGGTATCCGCTTTCAGCATTTCGGCCAGCCGCAGGGCTTCCGCATCCAGTGCCGGATCCACCTTTTTCATCAGGCGCAAATGGGTGATGCGGCCTTCCGCATTCACTTCCAGGCCGACATGGACGGTGCCTTCCGCCTTCCGGTCCCGCGCTTCCTGCGGATACCGGAGATGGTCGCGGACCAGGTCGGCCAGTTTCCGCCCGTTGCAGTTGTCGCGGTACATGTCCGGCATATGGGTGCAATCCGGGCAGGCCGCCGGTGTTTCGGGATTGACCACCGTCAGCGCGGCGGAGAGATCCTGGGCGGACAAATGAGCCGTCGAAAGGATCAGAAGAAAACCGAACAGTTGTTTCATGGCAGACATATGATGTTGCTTGGCGTTGAACGGGATCAAACGGATGGGATCATATTTCCTCTTCGGCATCGGCTTCGGCGGCGGCGGTTGCCTGGTTGATGGCTTCCACCTCTTTGTCGATGAAGTAGAGGCTTTGAGGTCCGTCGCCGATGAGGCGGATCTTGTCGAGGATGGTGCGCATCAGGGCCTCTTCTTCCCGCTGCTCGGTGATGTACCACTGCAGGAAGTTGTGGGTGGTGTAATCGTCCTCCTCGTTGCACAGATCGAGGAGTTTGTGGATGGCGTGGGTCACCTTTTGCTCGTGGGCATAAACCTCTTCGAAGAGCTCGCGGATAGAGGCGAAGTCGTGCGGGGGCTGTCGGATGCCGGGAGTGGCGGCTGCCCCGTCCACGTCGGAGATGTAGTGAAAAATGCGCAGCATGTGGCTCCTTTCTTCCGCGCTTTGCCGGTACATGAACCGGGCGGCCCCGTTGAGACCCTTTCGATCACACCAGGCGGCCATGGACAGGTAAAGGAAGGAGGCGGAGGCCTCCATTTCGATCTGCGCGTTGAGCGCCTGTTCCATTCGCTGAGAAATCATCGCGGGATGTTTGTTTGACAGGACAACAAAGATAGCACTATGCCGGTTCGCCGGTAAGGAAGGTAAGGGCAAAGGCCGCGACCGAGGCGATGAGGCCCCACATGAAGACGAGATAGCACCAGCGGAGCAGGGCGTATTTGCGGGCGAGTACCTTGCCGAGGAAATAGAGGTCCCGGGTCATGGTGTTGTAAATGAACCGCTTGTCGCCGATGAGTTCGTTCATCCCCCATTGATAATCTTCGAGGGGCATGTTGAAAAAGTTGCCGAAGAAGATGAGGTTGGCCTCCCGGTTGCGTACGGCATCGCGGGTGACGGTACCTGTGGTCACCTTGGGCATGGTGGAGAGGGTGGCAAAGACGATGGCGCCGAGACAGACGATCAGCAACAGGATGGTGGGAAGGACGAGGGCGGGGTGTTCGCCAAATCGGGGGACCAGGGTACTGACGGTGATGCTGATGATGATCGCGTTGATGCTCAGCATGATGTTGGCCTTGTTGTCGGCGATGGAGCTGAGGTTGATGTGGGTGCGGTAAGCGGACCGGAACATGGTTTCCACCCCGCGCCCCAGTTTCTGTCCATCCAGCAGGGTTTCCTCCTCCTCTGCCTGGAGGTTGCCGGGCTGGTGGAGGGCCAGCATGGTTTGCAGTTTTTTGAGGTGTTTGCGCTTTTGGCGGCCGTAGAGGGCCTGGGCTTCCGGTGTATGGTAGGCGTGGTTTTCCATGAAATCCACCTCGAAGCGGAGCCACTCCTCGTCATTCATGGTTTTGCCGTGGACTTCGCGCAACTCCTGGCGCAATTTGCCGATGAAATTCCAGTATCCCGGTGTGCCCAGGTGGCTGAGGTCAGCGTCGGCCATGAGGGCTTCCAGGCGGTCGGCGGGTCGCTGGGGCATGCGGGTAGCCAGGATGCAATTTTCGATCCGGGTCAGCAGGTCCTCATCGATCCCGAGGGGTTCCATCACGCTGCGGGCGAGGGCGGCGCTGCGTTCTTCGTGCCCGTTGGCGCCATCGGCATACCCCAGGTCATGAAACCAGGCGGCGATCTCGAGGACGGCGCTTTCCCGGGCGTCCAGGCCGGCGGCGCCGGCCAGTTGACCGGCGGCTTCGGCCACCTGCTCGACGTGTTCCAGATGGTGGAAATAGTGGTGCTCCGGCATCCGCTGCCGGATGTCCTGCCGGGCAAATTCCCGGGCCCGGGCAATCCAGGAATCCAAAGGGTTCATACAGGCAGGAAAGTTAGCCCGCTTTTGCCAAACCGGCCCACCCTAAGACCGGAAAGCAAAAGGGCCTTCCGGAGAAGGCCCTTTTGTCGGGATGCCGTAAATGGATCAGTTTACGGTGTCGGCAAGCTCTTTGCCGGGCTTGAACCGCACCACATTCTTGGCGGCGATCTTGATGGTTTTGCCGGTCTGGGGGTTGCGACCGGAACGGGCTTCCCGCTTGCTGATGGAGAAGGTGCCGAAACCAACCAGGGTCACTTTGTCACCGGCTTTCAGCGTACCCGTGATACCGTCGATCACAGCATTAAGGGCATCAGCAGCCTGGGCCTTCGTTACGTTGGCATCTGCTGCGATCTTGTTGATCAGATCTCCTTTGTTCATTTGATGGATTTTAGTAATGTGAATGAAGACCCGGCAAAAATAACCCGCCAGATGATAAATGGACGGAATTCCTGCTTTTTTCGTTCCGAAAACAGGCAATTTCCTGTATTTTTACCCGTTTTTATCCCCATACGCCATGGATTCAGCCTTCATTCGACGTTTCTCCACCCGGTCCTGCCTCCTGCTCCTGTTGTTTTCGGGAGGCCTGCTGCTGAGCGGCAGCATGGCGTCATGCAGCAGCCAGAAGAAAGGCTGCCCCGTCAACGAGGACGCCACCAAAGGGACAACGGGAAAGAACGGTGAGCTCTCTACCAAACGCGGCAAATCCAACCTTTTCCCCAAAAAGATGCGCTAAGGCGCCGGCTCATTCAGGGGCAGATAGGGTTTTCGGGTGTCCAGCCGGTCCTGCAGGGCCTCCCCGAGCAGATTGAAGGCTGTGACGGTCAAAAAGATCCCTATCCCCGGAAAAACAGCCAGCCACCAGGCGGAAAACTGCCTGCGCGCGGCCTGGAGCAAACTGCCCCAGGTGACCTGGTCGGGCGGTACCCCCAATCCCAGGAAGGAGAGGAAGGCTTCCAGCAGAACGCCGGCCGATATACTGAAGGCCATCAGGACCAGCAAAGGCGGCAAAGCGTTGGGCAGAGCATGTCGCCACAGGAGACGATATTCGGGAATACCGGACAGCCGAGCCGCTTCGATATAAGGCAATTCACGTATGCGGAGGAGTTCGGCCCTGAGAAACCGCGCCATACCCGGCCACCGGATCAGGCCGGTGATCAGCACCACATTCCACACCGAAGGAGAGGCAAAAAGCGGAATCATGGCGAGCAGCAGCAGCAATCCAGGCATGGCCTGAATCGCTTCGATCACCCGCATGCCCAACAGGTCGACCGGCACGGTCAGTGGCTTTGTCCGCCATTGGCGGTCCAGCCAGCCGCCAGCCCTGGCCAGGAGCAGGATCCACAACCCTCCTGCGATCAGAGTCACCGCCAGACGTCCGGCGCCTTCCAGACCCGACAACAAGGGCGTCCTGAAAAGGTAGAACCAGGCCAAGGGCAGGGCGAGCAACACCCCGCCCATCCGGAAGGGTCCCGCTTTCAGCCGTTCGTCTCCGTAAAATCCTGTCCATCCCCCCGGCCAAAGGGCGAGAAAAAAGGCAATGGCGGTGCCCAACAGGCCTACGAGGAGCGCCGTGCGGGTGCCATGGATCATTCCGGCGAGCACATCGCGACCCAGCGCATCGGTGCCCAGCCAATGCCGGTATCGCACAGAGGGCACATCCTGGGCATCCCACGGACCCGCAAACCGGGCATTGCGCAAATCGAGATAACCCGGGCCATACGGAACGGGGGTGTGCACCACCCGATCGTAGGACAGCGCATGCCAGTCGCCGCGATGGAAGGCATCGGGCCAGTCCGTCCACCCCATCCGGGCGGCCTGTCCCGAGAAGACAGGAAAATAGGTGCGGCCCTCATACACGCAATACAGGGGTTTGTCATTGGCCAGAAAATCGGCCAGCAAAGCCAGGCCTGCGAGAAACAGGACGGTTCTGGCCGCCCAGCGGTATCGCCTTGAACGAAGCCGAGGAACGCGGAGGGATGACAAGAACCCCATCATGTCATCAAAGGTAGGTAAGGGAAGAGGTACAGCGGCGGAATGCACCCGTGTGCCTAATTTAGCCGGCGATGTTTACCGCCGGACGATTCAGATCCTGGGAGCACCCATCCGCCATGTCCCCTTCTCTGCCTCCGGGCATGGACGCCTGGTGGCTCGACCGTTGGCCGGAAGGCCTGACGCCCTGGCAAGCCTGGCCGGATACCGCGGGCAGGACAGACCTGGCGTGGCTGGTCCCGTTATGGCGGCTGGCGCCGGAAGAGGTCCGTGGTGAGTGGATCATTGCCGCGCTTTCGTCGCGGGTGCCCGCACCCTGTCGTTTGTCGGTCGATCCTGCGGATGCCGACCCTTCCCGCCTGTTGTTGCTGCGGGAGAAGGCCCGGGTAGCGGGTGGGGATCTGGCCCGGCAATACCTGGCCGATGTCCGTCCCGATCTGGATTTTGTCGGGGAAGCCCCTTCCCGGCTGTGTCTGTGGCCCGATGGCCCCCCGGAAGGTGCCCTGATCCGGGAACTGCACGTCCGCGAATTTCCGCCCCCGGCCGGTTCGGGCGTCTGGGCCTGGGTATGCCGGCGGGACGCCGAAAATCTGCGCCGATTCCTCGCGCCGGTTCACCGACCCGAAACGGCCCGCATCACGAATGTGGAAAGGGAACTGCAGTCCCGCTTCCGGATGGCGGGATGCCCTTCGGTCGGACTGCATGTCGAAGAGGATGCAGAGGGGTTCATGCACCTCTGGATGGCCTGGTCGCCGGACCCGTCCTCCCCCCTTCGGCGCGCTGCGGTTTCCACCACTTCCCCTTTGGGCCTGGCTGACCTGGCATGGGCCAAAACGGGCCTGACTTTTGTATCCCCTCTAACCCAAAACCCAACCTGACCCCATGGCCCAAACGGTACGCAAGAACAAGGGAAAACGCCCGGCATCCCCACCATCCACCGAAGGCCGGTGGTATCCGTGGATCGCGCTGGCTTTGACGGCCATCGTGTTTGCCAATTCCCTGAGCAACGGATTCGTCAATTGGGATGACGACGTCAATGTCCTCGAAAATCCCAATCTGGAAGTCTTCAATTGGACCAGCATCAAAGGGATATTTACCAGCGATGTGATCGGCAACTACAACCCCCTCACCATCCTCACCTTCGCCTTCGAGAAGGCCATGTTCGGTCTGGACCCCACCATTTACCATGTCAACAACCTGCTGCTCCACCTGGTATGTGTCTGGCTGGTTTACCGGATATTCCTCGCCCTGGGCCTCCCCGCTCTGGCGGCGTTTTTCGGGGCGCTGGTTTTCGGTATCCATCCCATGCGGGTGGAATCGGTGGCCTGGGTCACGGAGCGGAAAGACGTCCTCTTCGGCGCCTTTTTCCTGGGGGCATTGTTGCTGTATATCCGCTATCTGGAAGGCGGTCGGAAATCCGGCCGGCTGGTCCTCTGGATCCTCCTGTTGTTCCTCATGAGCCTGTTGTCCAAAATCCAGGCCGTTACCCTTCCCCTGTCCATGCTGTGCGTGGACTATCTGCGCCGCAGACCACTGAAGCTGGGTCTGGTGATCGAAAAATGGCCGTATTTCCTGATGTCCCTGGCTGTCGGCCTGCTGGGTATTTACATGTTGCGCGAAAACGAAAGCCTGGATGACACGACCAAATACACGTTTATCGAGCGCCTCATGGTGGGATTCACCAGTTATGTCGTGTATCTGGTCAAGTTTGTCGTCCCCTACAAGATGTCTCCCCTGTACCCCTACGAAGCGAAGATGCCTGTCATCTTTTATGCCTCTCCGGCGGGCCTCGCGGCCGTGGCTGCGGTGGTGTGGACCTGGTGGAAAAAAGACCTGCGCCCGTATGTATTCGGCATGGCCTTTTTCACTTTCAATGTCATGTTCCTGTTGCAGATCCTGGCGGCCGGGCAAGGATTCCTGGCCGATCGTTTTACCTATATCCCGTACCTCGGTTTGATCTTCATGCTGGCCTGGTGGCTCAACGAATGGGTGCAGCGACCCCGGTATGCGTCTTTGGTCCGTTTGCTGGCGGTGGCCTGGCTGTGCGCGATGGCTTTTCTCACCGTCCGGCAAAACCGGATCTGGGAAAGCGGGGGCACGTTGTGGACACACGTCCTGAAGTACTATGAAAATGTCCACACGCCGTGGAACAACCGCGCCCGATTTTACCGGGAGTCGGGTCAGACCGATCTGGCATTGGCCGACTACAACGAATCGATCCGGCTCAAACCGCTGGCTTCGACGTACAACAGCAGGGGCAAGTTGTTTTTCGATCAGGGCAAGATCAAGGAGGCGCTCAACGACTACTCGGAAGGCATCAAACTGGATCCCGATCTGGGTGAGATCTATATCAACCGCGCGGCGGCTTACGGCATGCTGGGCGATCTGGACCGCGCCCTGGCGGATGTCAGCAAAGGGCTTGAACTGGATCCGGACAATGCGAACGGGTTTCTCAATCGCTCGCTGATTTACGTCAACCGGGGCGAATATGCCAAGGCGGAAGCCGACCATACTTCATACCTCGCGCTCAAGCCTTTCCATGCGGACATTTATTACGAGCGGGGGTTGGTGCGCAATGCGCTCGGCAAGCCGCAGGAAGCCTATGACGATCTCAGCCAGGCGATCCGGCTCAATCCCGGACAGGCCTTGTATTACAACGAGCGCGCCAAGTCCCTCGAGGCCCTGGGTCGCGGCGCCGAAGCCCAGCAGGACCGTCAGCAGGCCCAGGTGCTGGGCAAGAAATAGGCCGGGAGGCCGCGAGCCCGGTTTTCAAAAGGGAAAAAACCAGGGCAGCAACCAGGTGGCCATCGCCCAGAACAGGAGGTTGAGGGGGGTGCCGATGCGAAGGAAATCCCTGAAAGTGTATTGCCCGGGCACCAGGATCATGGTATTGGTCTGGTAGCCAATGGGGGTCATGAAGCTGAGTGAGGCGCCAAACGTGACGGCCATGACGAAGGGTCTGGCGCTGACGCCCATGGATTCGGCACTGACGAGAGCGATGGGTACCAGCAGGGCGGCGGTGGCGTTGTTGGACAGAAAGTTGGTGAGAAAGAAGGTGAGGACAAAAAAGAAGGAAAGCACGACACGCGGACCCCAACTGCCCAGCATGACCGTTACCGAATCGGCCAACAGGGCTGCGGCGCCGGTTTTCTGCAGGGCGGTCCCCATGGACAGAATTCCGGCCAGCATGAACAGGACTTTCCAGTCAATGGCCTGGTAAGCTTCGTCGGGTTTGATCATGCCGGCAGCGACCAGAAGGACAACGCCGGCGGCGGCGCCAACGACAATGGGCAGCCATCCCAAGGCCGCTGATGTCATGACGGCGACGAGGACCAGAAGGGTAAAGGCGGCATGACGGAGGTTGAGCGTAGGGCTGGAGGCCTGGGAGAGCATGAGCAGGGCTCGGGATTCTTTGATTTGGGGCAGGATACGGGCTTCTGCCCTGACCAAAAGGACATCGCCTTCCCGGAGGATGGTGCGACCTATTCTTTCGTGAATGACGGTTTTCCGGCTGCGAATGGCGAGGACGGAGGCGCCGCGGAATATTTCCTTGAACCGGATTTCGGCGAGGGAGCGTCCGATAAAGGGGGAGCCCGGAGTGACCAGCATCTCATAGAGTTTGGCGCCGGTTTCCTCGTATTCGCCGAGATCGCCGCGGACGGTGATGCCCTGCCGGCCGGCCAGTTTTTCCAACTTGCGAACGTCGCACCGCACTTTTAGCGTGTCTCCGGCCCTGAGTTCGGTATAAGGCATGGGGAATGCCAGCGCGCCGTCTTGCCGGATGAGTTGCAGGATTTCGACGTCCAGATCCCGTACCAGCGGCGATTCGTCGATCGTGGTCCCTACGGATTTGGCTTCGGGGTGTAGCCGGATTTCGGCCAAATAACGGGCCATGCCGAAATCTTCCTGGACCGTTTCTTTCAGTTTCCGGTCGGGCAGCAGCCATCGGCCGGCCAGAAACATGTAGGCGATGCCTACAGCGAGAAAAGACAGGCCTGCCGGTGTCATTTCGAACATGCCCAGCGGGACCTGTCCCTGGTCGGAAAGGATGCCGCTGACGAGGAGGTTGGTGCTGGTGCCGATGAGGGTGCACACCCCGCCCAGCAATGCACTGAAGCTCAGGGGGATCAGGAGACGGGAAGGGCTGATGCCCGAATCGCGGCTGACCTGGATCAGGACCGGCATGAGCAGGGCGACGACGGCGGTATCGTTGATGAACGCGCTCATCATGCCGGCCAGGCCCATCACGGCGAGCAGGAGCATGGAATAGCTGCGTCGGGCCGTGACGACGAGGAATTGGCCGAGGCGGTTGAGAATGCCGGATTTGAAGACGGCAGCGCTGAAGACGAACATGGCGCCTACCGTGAGGGTGGCGGGGTTGGAAAACCCGGCAAACCCTTCCGCCGGACTGAGAATGCCGGTCAGCATGAAGGCTGTCATCACCAGGATGGCCACCGTATCTACGGAAAAGCGCTCCCAGATGAAGAGCACCAGAGCCAGGCCGATGATGGCCAGAGTGATCAGGATGTCGGGGGTCATGCCGGCCTCTTTTCGCTGGGTTAAATGTAATGAAACCCTGCCGCAAGAACCCGTCAGCCAGGGGAACCTACGCGCAATACATCCCGGGCAGGCAACAACTCATCCGGTATTGTAACGGTTCGTCCCTTTTCCGTCAGGCACATCCGTCCCCCCAGGTTAATTTTGTTCAATGGCGGTGAAGAGATACAGCAAGAAGGAACCATTGGTCTTTATCTGGATCATCATTCCTTATATCATCTTCATGAATGTGTTGATCTTTGGCACTTGCAGTGTCAGGGATTGGGCGGATTTCGCCCGGGGATTCGGGGTTAGCGCGTTGTATTTTTTTGCCATCTACGGATTGTTCGGTTCAGTAGCGGTTTTGGTGCAACGCCGATTTCCCAAAGCAAGTGATCTGTTTTTGCGGATTCGCATCATGCTGCCGGTTTTCTACGTCATGAACATTGGAGCTGTTTATGGCGCATATTACATGTACGACCGCTGGAATCCGCTTTCATGTCCGGTACTAACTGATCATTTGTGGTGGACCATCCTGTACGGGTGCATTATGTCAACGGTCATCACTTTCATCAACGAAGGGCTTGCCAACTGGGAACAATGGAAGGAGTCCTTGTCGGAAGGTGAAAAATTGCAGAATGCCTATCGACGCAGCAAATTGCTTGGTCTGAAAGGACAGATCAACCCTCATTTTTTATTCAATTGTTTCAATACCCTGTCCGGACTTATTCATGAAGATGAGGAAGCCGCCGAGCAGTTTCTGGATGACATGACCCATGTTCACCGGTATCTTTTGCAAAGCGACGAGGAATTTTTGGTACCGCTCAGGGAAGAGCTCAGATTTGCCAGGGCATATCTGAGCCTGACGGAGACCCGGTTCGGGAAGGCCATCCACAGTACCATTGCCATCCGGGAGGATCAGTTGACCAGGCTCATTCCACCGCTCAGTTTGCATGTGATTCTGGAAAACATCATCTACACCAATGCGCTGGACAGGGACAATCCCCTTCAGATTTTGATGAAAACGGATGACAAGGAATGTCTGGTCATCAGGCACAGTGTTCATGAAAAAACCATCGTGCGCCACCTGGATGTGGATGAAGGGTTGGACAATCTGATCATGAAGTACCGGTTGCTGCATGCCGAAGGCATCCGTCTCGCGGAGTCCAACGGAAGCCGCGAAATTGTATTGCCGCTGTTCACCGCACAGATTCACGGACAATGACCTTTCCGACGCCACCCCGGTATCAGTATGTCAGCTTTTGGCTGTCCATGCCCGTGATCAGCGGGTTTCTTTGTTACATCCTGTATGACGAGCGCATATTCTGGGATTGGCGGATATGGCTTTTTGCTTTCCCTTTACTGCATTTGCTGGGATACGCTTCATGGCGCCTTCATTATGTATACAGCCATTATATCCATGTCAGGTATCCCTCGTTGAGCGAGACCAGGAAGCGGGTGTTTTTGACGATTCCCATCAATTTGATCGTCATGACCCCCTCCATCCTCGTCATTTTTTATATTTTTCATGGATTCGGAATATTGGGTTATTCCATCCGGCAGGAGGATTTGTGGTATGGTTATCTGGTGGGGCTTGGTGTCAATATTGTTTTCGAGTCGTTGTGGGAAGTCATCTACATCATTGAAAAGTTCAAGGAAGCCGCCGCTGAAAAGGAGATGATCGAACAGATGCAACTGAGGCAGGAATTTGACCGGTTGAAGGAGAAGGTCAACCCGCATTTTCTCTTCAACAGTTTCAATACCCTCTCGTCCCTTATTTATGAGGATAAGGAGAAGGCAACATTGTTTTTGAATGAGCTGAGTAAAGTATACCGGTACTTGCTTAGAAATAACGAAAGCGGGTTGAGTACACTCGGGCAGGAAGTGCCATTCATCATGTCCTATGCCAGATTGCTGACTACAAGATACGGAGACGGTTTTCGGTTGATATTGGACATAGATCCGGCTTTCATGGATCGGGAATTGCCCACGTTGAGTCTGCAACTCCTGGTCGAGAACGCGGTCAAGCATAATGTCGTTGACCGGGATGATCCTCTGGAGATCCATATCAACACCTGCCCTGACGGTTATCTCGAGATCAGCAACAAACTCAGACCCAAACGCCGGGCGGTGATTGATTCTACCGGAATAGGACTCTCCAATATCCGTGAGAAGTACAAGCTGTTGCGCAGATTGGATGTAGTGGTCCAGCAAACGGAGCAACAGTTCCTGGTCAAGATTCCCTTGCTATGAGCCCCACGATGGTACAATTGATCTTCTCCGGATACCGTTTGATCCTGCCATTCTGCCGGTTCAACACATCCGGATTGGTCAATCTTCGGGAAGGTACCAATTTTACCCATGTGATTCATCATGACCTCTGAAAATAGCAAAGCCATGAATATCCTGATTGTGGAAGACGAAGAACTTGCCATCCGCAAATTGCAGAAGACGCTGCAATCCATTGACATGGATACCGTTGTGGTCGGCACAGCCGGCGGTATCAGGGACTCCGTCGAATGGTTGGAGCAACATCCGGCGCCCGACCTGATTCTCATGGATATTGAGCTGGCAGACGGGCAGAGTTTCGAGATATTCAATCAGATCAGGGTTGCGGCCCCGGTTATTTTCACCACCAGTTATGACGAGTACGCCCTGAAGGCCTTCAAGGTCAATAGTGTGGATTATCTGCTCAAACCGATCCAGAAAGATGAACTGGAAGCAGCGCTGCTGAAATTCAAATCGCTGCGTCAGTCCGAATCCGATCCTTTGGCGTTACAGCCCGGCATTCAGCATCTGGTTCAAGAGTTGAAGCAAGCCATGGGGCACAAGGAATATCGAAAGCGGTTTCTTGTCAAGCAGGGGCAAAGACTGGTATCCGTGGAATTGAAGGATATCGCTTATTTCTTCAGTGATGACAAGCTGAATTTCTTCAAGACCTTTGACGACAAGAAATTCATTGTCGATTACACCCTCGATGAGATCGAAGAGATGGTGCCGCCATCGGATTTTTTTCGGATCAGTCGCGGATTTCTCGTATCGACAAAAAGTATTGATGCCATACACGACTATTTCGGCAACCGGCTCAAGCTGTATTTGAAGCCCGCCATTGACAAGGAATCCCTCGTAAGCAGGGAGAAAGTATCCCACTTCAAGCAGTGGTTGGGGAAATAATACCCAGGACTCAGGCAGGATCGGAGTTTATTTTTCCCTAAAGGAATTTTGCTTGTTGACATGATCGGTCAGCAGGCAGGCATGAGTCTGGACCGACGACCCTGCTTACCGGTACGGTCATCCATGCCATTTGTTTTCCAGAAAAAATCGCCTTTCCGGCAGTTCATTGGCCAAAATCAGCAATTCGTCGGATTTTGTTTGCAGACACCTGATCGTGTCCTCAATTTTGACCCGTTAAACAATGGAAATCATGACATCGACACAGGAATTGGCACCCGGGAATTCCATTCTGACCCCTGATCAAAGGCTGAGGGTATTTATCAGTTCCACCATCCAGGAATTATCCACGGAGCGAATGGCCGTCAAGCAAGCCATTCAGCAGATACAATTGACCCCGATATTGTTTGAACTCGGGGCCCGTACGCATGCGCCCCGCAATTTGTACCGGCAGTATCTGGCCCAGAGTCACATTTTTGTCGGCATTTACTGGAACCGCTACGGGTGGGTGGCGCCGGATGAAGAGATCTCCGGGTTGGAAGATGAGTACAACCGGTCCGAAGGCATGCCCAAGTTGATCTATATCAAGGAGACCGATAGCCGGCGTGATCCCCGTCTTATTGAACTGCTGGAAAGGATCCAGAAGGACGACCGGGTTTCCTACAAGCATTTTCGCAGTAGCAAGGAATTGAGCCAATTGGTCATGAGTGATCTGGCCGTACTGTTGACCGAGAGATTCAACATGACGCTCCAGCACAATATTGCGGAGGCCGAATTCAAAAGCTTCCATTCCATTCCGGCCAAGGCGAATTCCATTGTCGGGCGTGAACGCGAGATAACCGAATTGATACAAATGTTGAAGGACCAGGATATCCGGTTGATCACCCTGACGGGTCCGGGAGGGATCGGGAAAACACGTCTGGCGGTGGAAATCGGACAACGCATCCAGCATCATTTCCCGCATGGCGTGGCATTTGTCCCTCTCGCCCCTGTGAGGGAGGCTTCCCAGGTGGCGGAAACGATAGCGCACCATTTGGGCATGAAAGTTTCCGGGGCCAATGTCTTCGAGAGTCTGAAAATATTCCTGAGCAACAAACGCTTTTTGTTGATTCTCGACAACTTCGAACAGGTCATCCAGGCGGCGCCGTCCATTGATGAGTTGCTGGTGGCCTCTCCGGGTCTTGAAATATTGGTGACTTCCAGAGAGCGATTGAGTTTGTCCAGTGAACAAGTTTACAGAGTATCGCCACTGAAGCACACGCCGGACAAGGAGGAGGACGAACCGGCATTGCCGTCTGCGGTTCAGTTGTTTGTGCAAAGGGCCAAAGCCGTCCAACCTTCCTTCGGCATCCATGAAGAAAATAGGGAGATCATCCTGGCCATATGTCGCCGCCTGGAAGGATTGCCCCTCGCCATCGAATTGGCCGCCAGTCAAATCAATCTCTTTTCGCCGGCCATACTGCTCCAGCGACTTGGGCAAAGTCTGGATGTACTGAAAACCAAATATCGGGATATCCCCGAACGACAAAGAACCCTTAGAAATACCATTGCCTGGAGCTATGACATGCTCAATGCCTCGGAACAGGAAATGCTCCTCCAGATCAGCGTGTTCCCCTCCGGCGTCGCCCTGAACAGCCTGGAAGCCATTCCCCTTTCTGCCGGAGAAGATCCCTATTTTGTTCTCGAATCCCTTTTGGACAAAAGTCTTCTTCACCGGGAAGAAGAGACGGTTTTACCCCGATTCCAGATGCTGGAAAGTGTGCGTGAGTTTGCCCTTTCGAAGTTGAAGGAGGAAAACAAACGGGACGAGATGCTTCAGCGGCAGGCGGACTACTATGCGGAGGCATTAGGGCAAATCAAATTGCACCGGAGCACCTCGGATCAGGCGGAACTTTTGAAATGCCTGGAGAAAGAACATGCCAATATCCGGCAATCCCTGGATTTTCTCATGCACAAAAAGGACTTGCGGAAGGTGATGGTCATATCCTGGAATCTCTGGTTGTTCTGGTGGGTGAATGCGCATACCCTGGAGGGTTATACCTGGCTGAAACGAGCATGGATTTTGCATCGTGAGACGGAGGAAAAACTGGATGATTACACTTTT
>JAGFIW010000260.1 GCA_024103195.1 Saprospiraceae bacterium
TGGCCGATATACCCGGTATCATCGAGCACGCCCACGAAGGCAAAGGCCTGGGCCACCGCTTCCTGCGGCATATCGAACGCAACGCCGTCCTGCTTTTCATGGTGCCCTGCGATGCGGATGACATACGGGCCCAATACGGGATCCTCGTCCGCGAACTCGAGATGTTCAATCCCGAATTGCTGACCAAACCCAGGCTCCTCGCCATCACCAAATGCGATCTCGCCGACAAGGAGCTCTTGGATTGGCTGCGCCCTACCCTGCCCCCAGGCGTGGAAGCCCATTTCATTTCCGCCGTTTCCGGATTGGGCATCACTGAACTCAAGGACGCCATCTGGCGCCACATCGAATCCTCCGGCGAACCGTCCGATACCTGACCCTCTTACCGCACTGTCCAGCGATACCCTGCCCACAACACCAGAAGGCCGGCCACCACGCTGATGCCGACGTAGCCCAAAGCCATAGGCCATGCTCCTTTCTGGACCATTTGCAGGGTTTCTTTGCTGAAGGCCGAGAAGGTGGAGAGTCCCCCGCAAAATCCCACCAGCCAGGCCAGCCGAATGCCTTCGGAAGGTTGGGACCACAAACCGGACAAGACACCCGCCAGGGCACACCCGAGCATGTTGGCCCAAAAAGTGGCCCACGGGAATCCTCCCGGATAAGGCACCCAAACGGAAATAAGGAAGCGAAGGACGCTTCCTGCACCTCCACCCAGGAAAACCAGCAATACGGATGTCCAATGCAGCATGGCGAAGAAAAAACCGGCGCCATTGACGAGGGCCAGGTCCGGCAAAGTTAAGCCCCGGCCCCCTACTCGCTTACGGCCCGATCAGGACGTGGGGTGGGACGGATCGCCGATCCATTTCAGGGAACGCTCCACAAAGCGCGCCAGGTCCTCTCCCTTGAGCATCTGCTGATTGAGCCGCGCCAGGTCAAAGAGATGAGCGGCCAGTTCCCTCGCCTGTCCCTCATCGGCCATACCGGCCAGCTTGCCGGCAACGGCCGGATGATTGGTATTGACCACGAGGTTCCACATATCGGGAAAATCCATGCCCCCCATGCGCTGGTAAGTCTGCATTTCCTGCATACGGCGCATGAATTCCGGGCGTGTGATCAGGACCGGATGGTCATCCGGCGACAGCGCCTTGAGCTGGATCCCGTTGCGGTGCTCCTCATCCACCACGGCGGCAAACCAGGTTTTGACTTTTTCCTGCTCGGCCTCGGACAATACCGATTCGGTCTTGTCCTCCCTGGGAATGAGCTGATCGGCCGTATCGGCATCCACCCTTTTAAAGCGGAGCTCTCCGGGCTTGTGCTCCAGGTGCTGCATGAAATGGTTGTCGATGAGCAGATCGCATTCCAGCACATCATATCCGCGCTGACGCGCCGCCTGGATGTAGGCATGGTGTTCCTTGGGCTGCGGCGTGTACAAGGCGATGACCTGATTGTCCTTGTCGGTCTGGAGGTCCTTGATATGATCCTTGTATTCCCCGAGGGTAAAGGATTGGCCGTCCAGGTTGCGCAACAGGGCAAATTTGAGAGCGGCTTCGTGAAATTTCTCGTCGGAGATCATGCCGTACTTGACAAAGACGCCGATGTCGGGCCATTTCTGGGCAAAGGCCTCCCGGTCTTTCTTGAAGAGGGTGGCCAGCTTCTCGCCGACTTTCTTGGTGATGTAACCGTTGATCTTCCGCACATTGGCATCGCTCTGCAGGTAACTGCGCGAAACGTTGAGCGGAATGTCCGGGCTGTCAATGACGCCGTGCAGCAGCGTCAGGAATTCGGGTACGATCTCGCGCACCTCGTCGGTGACATACACCTGGTTGGCGTAGAGGTGGATTTTGTTTTTCTGGGCTTCCACCGACTGACGGATGGGAGGAAAATAGAGAACGCCCGTCAGGTTGAAGGGGTAATCAATATTGAGGTGAATCCAGAAGAGGGGATCCGGACTGAAGGGGTGCAATTCCCGGTAAAAAGCCATGTAGTCCTCGTCCTTGAGGTCACCGGGCTGTTTTTTCCAGAGCGGGTCGGTGGTGTTGATGATGTTGTCCACTTCCTTCTCCACCGATTTGCGGTCGTCCCCTTCGCCGGTCCATTCCGTTTCCTTGCGGGTCCCGAAGCGGATCGGTACCGGGAGGAACCGGCAGTACTTGCGCAGCATGCCCTCGATCCGGCTGTCTTCCAAAAACTCCTTGTTCTCTTTGTTGATATGGAGGATGACATCCGTACCGCGCATCTCCCTGGTCGCATCCTCGAGCGCATATTCGGGATTGCCGTCACAGGTCCAGCGTGAGGCCGCTTCCTCTTTCCAGGACCGGGTCACCACTTCCACTTTGTCGGCCACCATGAATGCCGAGTAGAAACCGAGCCCGAAATGGCCGATGATTTTTTCGTCCTTGTATTTTTCCAGGAATTCCGTGGCGCTGGAAAAGGCTACCTGGTTGAGGTACCTGACCACTTCATCGGAAGTCATGCCGATCCCCCGGTCCCGGATGGTCAGGGTTTTTTTCTTCTTGTCAAGGATGACATCAATGGTCAGATCGCCCAGCTCGCTTTTCAATTCGCCACGGGAAGCCAGGGCTTTGACTTTGGTGGTGGCATCCACGGCATTGGCGATCAACTCCCGAAGGAAAATCTCGTGATCGGAATAGAGAAACTTCTTGATGATGGGGAAGATGTTCTCGGTCTGTACCGATATCTGTCCTTTCTGCATGGTTCGAACGTTTTTCTGACCCCATCAAACCCCGCACCATACGGCTGATCGTGCCAAAATGACAAGGACCCGACCGGCCTGCTGACGCCTGAGGCGACATCCTGTCACCTGTTTTTGACAGAATCGGACGGCCGATGCCCGGAATTGGCCCCATTCTTGAATCATCAGATGGAAACTGTTTCCTGATAGCGCCATGAGCCAGGTACGCCTGATCAATGCCGGGAAGATTGTCAACTTCATCACCGACTTCACCCAAAAGGAAGGGCGTGTCCGTTACCGGATCCGCCTCCATCTTTCTGGCGGGGAAACATTGGTTTTTGCCGACTACCTGCGCTTCGAACAATACCGCAAAGCCTGGTGGCATCTCCACCAGGCCAGGACGATTGCCGCGGATGTGACCATCCGTCACCAATAAATGTCAAGATGGCAAGAGGGGCCGGACCGCCGGGGAAGCGCGTACCGGTCCCTTTTCCGTTTGCCACCCGTTGCCCTGTCCGGATTCAGCAAAACCCGATAAGGCAGAAGGCCCTTCCGAACTTATTCCCTTTGCCCTGATCTTTGTCATTTCCGATGCCGGCACCACTGGTCAGCCCTAACTTTATGCCATGCGTTTCTTCCTCCTCGTAGCGTGGATCCCGGCCTTGCTGATCACAGCCAGAGCGAGCGGGCAACACCATGACCCCTGGTCCCTTTTGATCGAAAAGGAATGCCGTCATGCCGAGCGTATAATGTCCTTTCCCTCCGGTGGCAATACCGGTCTCTACGACATCCACCACACACGGGCAGAATGGGACATCGATCCGGCTATTCGCTTTATCCGGGGCACAGTAACTCATGCCTTCCGGACCGGCGACATGCCGATGGATACGATTTTTCTGGATCTGCATCACCAATTAATCGTGGATAGTGTGCATGTGGGTATCGCGACATCCGCCTTTGACCACACTCCGGATCACCGTCTGGCCATTATTCCGCCGGCGATCCTGCCACCCGGACACCAGGACAGCATCACCATCTGGTACCACGGCGAACCGGGGTGGTCGGGATTCGGCTCCTTTGTCCAAAGTCAGGCCGATGGCATACCGGTCATCTGGACCCTGTCGGAGCCTTACGGCGCCAGGGATTGGTGGCCCTGCAAGCAGGATCTGCAGGACAAGATCGACAGCATCGATATCCTGGTGCGCACGCCGATACCCAACCGGGTGGCCTCCAACGGCATCCTGGCCGACGAATGGGAGGAAAATGGTTGGGTGACCTACCACTGGAAACACCGGTACCCCATCGCAACCTATCTCGTCGCCATCGGTGTCACGGAATATGCCGTGTGGTCGGATTTTGTGCCGGCGCCGGACCATGACATCGAAGTGCTCAATTACGTCTATCCGGGATACCTGGCACAGGCGCAGACCCAACTGGCGGCCACGGTGCCGATCATGCAATTTTTCAACGAGCGGTTCGGTCTCTATCCTTTTGCCGATGAAAAATACGGACATGCCCAGTTTGGATTCGGCGGAGGCATGGAACATCAGACCATGTCGTTCATGGGCGGATTTTCCCATTTGCTGCAAGCCCATGAACTGGCACACCAATGGTTTGGCAACAAAATCACCTGCGCCGGGTGGGAGGACATTTGGCTGAACGAGGGATTTGCCACCTACCTGGAAGGCCTGACCTACGAAGCAGGCCTCGGCCCCAATACCTGGATGAACTGGCTCCAGGAAAAACACAACCATGTCACCAGCGCCCCCGACGGCTCGGTCAGGGTCTCCGACACCACCACGACAGCCCGGATATTCAGCAGCCGTCTGTCCTATTCCAAAGGTGCCATGCTGTTGCACATGCTGCGATGGGAACTCGGAGACAGCCTCTTTTATTCCGGCATCCGGCATTATCTCGACGATCCGGATCTCGCCTACGGATTTGCCACCACTGCAGACCTGCGGGGACATCTGGAATCCGTCTCGGGCAAAGACCTCGGCGATTTTTTCAGTCAGTGGTATGAAGGCGAGGGATACCCCACCTACACCCTGACCTGGCATCCCGTTGCCGGAGGCGCTCTCCTCACGGTGGATCAAACCACCTCACACCCGTCCGTGCCATTTTTTGCCATGACACTGCCGGTGAAATGGAGGGGAGAAAACGGAATGGATACACTCATCCGAATCCCGCATCAATGGTCGGGTCAGTCCTTCGCAATTTCTCTCCCGTTCACACCTCATGAAGTGGAACTGGATCCCGACAGGTGGATCGTCAAAGGACCCACCGAGGTCGTCACTTCAACAAATAATGCCCATCCCCCATTCATGGCGTTGGCCTTGTGGCCAAATCCCGTTGAGGGCCCGGAATGCCATTTACGGGTGATGCCGGGTAGCCGTGTGGAGATCTTCGATGTAATGGGGTATCCGGTTTTCAAGGAAGTATCCCCGTCAGGAAATCTGGACATCCCCACCGGCTCCTGGCAGACGGGGTGGTATTGGGCACGCATCACCTCCGGCCATTCCCGTCACGTGATCCCCTTCGTGCGCCTTGCTCCCTGACCCCATTACTTCACGAGATTGATTTGGCCTTGGTGAAAGAGGATGGTGCCATCCATCATTTCGATTTCCGCCACCAAAAAACAGGTACTCGTATCAACAGGCCTGCCCTTGTGGGTACCATCCCATCCGGGAGATGAATCGCCAAGAGCGTCTTGCAATTGCTGAAAAACCATATTGCCATGGCGGTCGAAAATGGTCAACCGAAGCACTTTTTTTATCCCATTGTTGCCATATAACCGAAAAACATCATTGATCCCAAGACTGGCCACAAGGTAGCCTTCTTGATCAAATACCTCATCAACCAGGCAAAACACTCCCGCAACTAGTTTAAGTTGGTCCATATAATAAGGTTCCATTACATCAGTAAGCTGGACATGCGGGAGGTTCTGGACAGGCCCTCCCGATCAGATAAGTCGCTTCAAGAAGAACTGACCCTGTTGTGATAGGAGAGGGTTGGTTTGAAATTTGGCCAAAATCAAGTTATAACCAATTTGTTATCAGTGCCCGATTCTGGCAAGTCTCAGTGTATTGACAGCATTGACTTCAAACATAACATCTATTAATCCAACCGCTAATAGCAGTGTACTTTATTAATAATATTCTCCCGAAGTAGAGAACCCACTTCAATCGATACAAATCCCAAAGGCTCGTAAAATTTAGTAAAATTAATTATGCCATATCCACAAACCTCAAATTCATAAATTCTCGAACGTGTATTGACATAATCCATCTCATTGTTCCTTCTCCAATACAACATTGGAATATAATATTTATCATCAATCATATAAATATCTCCTATCAAAAAAATAATCGTATTCACGCCTATTCGGTTATTAATATACGCTTTCATCTCGTCTCCACCTAATTCCTTCAAGGTCCACACACGTGGCTTATAATGCCCAAAAATGTGACGTACAAAGGGCGATGAATTGGGAATTACCTGTTGAACATTTACTCCATTGAGATAGTTGGAAAGCCATGATTCATTTGACCAAAACTCCTTATCCTGTGACAAGTCAATAAACCGCATATCAATGGTTGAACCCTGCAATGGAAAGAATGAATGAATATCAAGATCAGTGGGTGTTAAAATAACGTGTTCAACTACGAATTTATTAATATTATTGATTTCCAAATCACCCAACCAATACGACTTCTCGCCGATGAATGTTTTCTTTGCTGTCTGGCAACAAGCAAAAGAAATTATTAATAGAAAGCCAAGTACTATTCGCATGATAAAAGCATTTCATTTACACCTCCTGGTTGCTGGACAAAGTTCAAAAAGTTGTTATAATGCACCTGGACACCCTGAAGGGTATAACCACAATTGTTCAGCACTTCAATCGGAAAGCCATTCAGAACCAGTCCTACAAAGTCGTAATATGTTCCTACTCCATTATTCATTTCAATCAGGCTGTTGACCATATCATTCAAATAGTGTTCCAACATCAAATTGTGCTCATTTTCTCTGGTTTGGCCTCCATACTCAGCCAATACTCCGGTTGTCATTCAAGTATTTGACAAGGGTTCTCAATTCAGACAGCCTCAGTGGAAGGTGATTCATAGTGGATTGCACGCTAATCCCTCTCCCATCTCGAATGATATATTGTATTTCAAAAGCATGTGAATCAGTTCCCGTAAATTTTAATGGCGGCAGGCTATTCAACAAGGTAATCTCTTTGAATAAATTATCCATTTTTATCCGTTCAGGATCCAAAAGCAGCTCCTTGTTGCCCAACAAAATCTTCACACCATGACTCCTTCGATCCACAACGATTTTGCCAGAGTGTACCGGGTCATAACCCGGTAAAATAATTGTGGCCACCTTCCAGTCATCACGTAAGTAAATGGCTTGCGCACAAATAAATTCTTCTACAAAGTCGCCCTTCATCAATCTAATAACCTTGGTATCCGCCTGACTCAATTCGGAAATGACTAGTGTATCAAAATCGCCAATCAGCGTACCAATGCCTGATATTGACGTCTTTCTGTAGTCTAATACCACTGGTGACTGTCCCATGCAAACCCTATAAAGAGAATCATGATCGACCTTCACAAATCCCATTGAATGGCTAATGTACTCGGTACATATTTGCTTGTCTTCACATGAGTGAAAGGCAAGGATAAAACATATTATGTAGCAAATTCTGTTGCGCATACTGATTGCGGATATTATTGGATGCATCAATAGGCACCATTTGCAAAGCTTGTATCGTGTTCTTTTCATGAAAGTAATTTTACAACCCGAAACGCAAAATTGGATCTCCTATGATAGGCAAAAATAACGCATCCCGAGCATGGTTTGATAAAAAGCAACTCAGTATTCTATTTACAACCTGTTGAATTAATAATATTCTCTTTAAAACTAAGATTAATTTCATAATTATTAAAACTAATAAAATTAATAATACCAGATGTACAAACTTCAAACTTGAATTCCCTTGACATAAGATACCAGTAGTCCACATTGGTATCCTTTCGAAGATATACTATCGGAATATAATAAAAAGTATCTTTTTGATAGACATGTCCCAATGTAAATAAAATTGAATTCGGAGGAATTTTGCATGGCAACAAATTATTGTAATCCTTGTCCGATAAATTGCCAAACAACTTCAATATTTTATAATTTTTATTGGCAAGTAAATATGGTAATTTATGAGAATTTAAATTAAAAATCACGGCATCAATTGTTTCTTCTTCAAAGAAAGGCAACTTATCAAATGGGCTTCGATAGTCTTCATGAAGTTGAATAATTACAATATCAACCTGTGATGTATCATTGAGAGGCATTACTGGATTTACATCCCAATCAATTGGAAACAATATGGTATGTTCAATTACATACTTATTAATGTAAACGCGTTGAGCGGTTAGATTCAATAAAAAAAGATCATGCATATTCTTGATATTCAGTATCTTGTAGATTATTCCACCAATCTTGAAGATACCTCTATGCATGATCTTGCCACAATTTACGGAAAA
>JAGFIW010000270.1 GCA_024103195.1 Saprospiraceae bacterium
AAATAGGTGGTCTTTTGGACCGGGCCTGGTTGGTACTCGGGACCTATCGCACCGGGTATTTCCTTCCAGTCTGCATTACCCACCCAGTAAACCGGCGCCACATCGGAAACCAACCACATATATTCCAGTGGATCAACACCCCCTTCAGGGTCCTGAACACTTATTATCATGTTGGGGACCTCACCCGGGTAACAAAGTGTTTGATCATAGCCGATCTCTCCAGGATCAGTAACCTCAACACATCGATCATGAATCCCGGCATCCTGAGTCAGATCATCCCCCGATTGGCTGGTGACCGTAAAGGCTGGTGTACACCCGGTTGCAATAAGTGCGTCACTGTCCAGGGCCTTGTCTCCTCCCTGGAACGGGGGTGAGAAAGTATGTGAAATGGTATCTATCCGGAAACAAACCGAGTATGTACCCGCACAGACATCTTCAAACAAGTATCTCCCGGTCTGGAAACCAAAGCCTGAAGTCACGGTAGATTGTATGATGTCATCATCATCCGTGCCATACGCCAAATCCGGACCCGCCTGGACCAAATCCACGGGAATGCCGTTGATTCCTTGTTCATTGGTATTTTGGATCCCGTTTCGATTGAAGTCATACCAGACATAATCGCCAATACGCACTTGACAATCACAGGGAATCACAGATGCTTCAATAATGGCTTCCGCCACTTTCGAACAACCGTCCGAATCCGTTACAGTCACCTTGTAAGTACCCGGTGCAAGACCAGTTATTATTGAGGTGGTACTTTGTCCCGGGTCATCCCATTGAAATGAATAGGGTGGATTACCTCCGGTCGCAATAACTTCAGCCTGCCCGTCTGATTTGGGAATGCAAGTCTGGTCCGTGGTCTCGATTTGGAGTAAAATATCAGCAGGCTGTACCAAGCCAACACTCCCTGTAGCCGTACATCCATTGTCGTCCGTGACAGTGACCGACCAGGTGCCGGCGCCAAGGCCGGTGGCGGTAGATCCGGTTTGGGCTGGTACGGTATTCCAGAGGTATTGATAGGGTGCCATACCCCCCATGGCCATGACGGTGGCAGAACCATCTGTCCCTCCGAAGCAATCGGGATCATCCCCGGAAAGGGTGAGCTGGATAGCTGTGGGTTGAGTCAGGGTCACACTCCCTGTAGCCGTACATCCATTGTCGTCGGTGACGGAGACCGACCAGTTGCCGGCGCCGAGGCCGGTGGCAAAGGATCCGGTTTGGGCGGGTACGGTATTCCAGAGGTATTGATAGGGTGC
Source organism: Saprospiraceae bacterium (assembly GCA_024103195.1). GTDB lineage: Bacteria > Bacteroidota > Bacteroidia > Chitinophagales > Saprospiraceae > JAGNXB01. The sequence goes on from JAGFIW010000270.1 coordinate 1,257, forward strand.
AGTACCCCCCGAGACCAGGACGGTGGCAGAACCATCTGTCCCTCCGAAGCAATCGGGATCATCCCCGGAAAGGGTAAGCTGGATGGCGGTGGGTTGAGTCAGGGTCACACTCCCTGTAGCCGCACATCCATTGTCGTCCGTGACGGTGACCGACCAGTTGCCGGCGCCAAGGCCGGTGGCGGTAGATCCGGTTTGGGCGGGTACGGTATTCCAGAGGTATTGATAGGGTGCAGTTCCCCCCGAGGCCAGGACGGTAGCAGAACCATCTGTCCCTCCGAAGCAATCGGGATCATCCCCGGAAAGGGTGAGCTGGATGGCGGTGGGTTGAGTCAGGGTCACATTCCCTATGGCCGTACATCCATTGTCGTCCGTGACGGTGACCGACCAGTTGCCGGCGCCGAGGCCGGTGGCAATGGATCCGGTTTGGGCGGGTACGGTATTCCAGAGGTATTGATAGGGTGCAGTTCCCCCCGAGGCCTGGACGGTGGCAGAACCATCTGTCCCTCCGAAGCAATCGGGATCATCCCCGGAAAGGGTGAGCTGGATGGCGGAGGGTTCGGTTAAGGTCACACTCCCTGTGGCTGAACATCCGTTGTCGTCCGTGACGGTGACCGACCAGTTGCCGGCGCCGAGGCCGGTGGCAATGGATCCGGTTTGGGCCGGCACGGTATTCCAGAGGTATTGGTAGGGTACTGTACCTCCCGAGGCCAGGACGGTAGCGGAGCCATCCTTATCACCGGCGCATGTGGGATCCTCACCATCCAACACAAGGGACAGTTCCCCAGGCTCCGTGACGACAAAAGTGATCATGAAATCACATCCCGAATCATCGGAGACGCTCAAATGATAGGTTCCTCCAGGTAAGTTGACCTGGTTGGGAGAAGTGGATCCATTGCTCCATAAGTAGTTGTAAGGCGGAGTGCCTCCTGTCGTTGTGGTCTGAATACTGCCATTATTGAGTCCGTAGCAAGTAACTGGGGTAACCACACCCATCACCATAATGCCGCCTGGCTCCGTCAAGGTAAAGGAAGCCGTTTCTGTACAACCATTTGCATCGGTAACAGTGACCGAATAGGTCCCGGCAGGAAGATTGTCCAAGACCGGACCGGTGTCTCCCGTGTTCCATAGATAGGAATACCCTGGTGTGCCTCCAGTGACACTCAAGAGTATACTTCCGGTCTCGCCGCCTGCACAGTCTGGCAGTTCAACGGCAGCATCAATTTCAATGACTTCGGGATCCTGGAGTTCAAAGCTCATTTGGGCCGTACACCCGTTGGCATCGGTTACCAGTACCGTATATAATCCGGCAGACAATTGAGACGGGTTGGGGACGGGAGGAGCGTTGTTCCATAGGAAAGTATATGGACTGGTACCTCCGGATAAAGTCAATTGAATGCTTCCGTCTTGTCCACCCGCACAGTTGGGATGATTGACCAAGCCGGTTATCAGGATGGTTTCAGGATTTTGAAGGGTAAACGTGGCGCCGGCCTGACATCCCTGGCTATCGGTTACGGTCACGGAATATGCTCCGGCAGGAAGACTATCCACATTGGCTGTGGTATCCCCTGTGTTCCAAAGGTAAGTGTAACCGGGAGTACCTCCTGATACGTTCACTTGGATGATTCCGTCCTCTTCACCAGGACATGAAGGATCCTGCAGGGTACCTGAAATCTGCATTTCCGTGGGGTCGGTCAAAACATACGATCTGGATTGAACACAGCCTTGGGCATCGGCCACGGAAACGGAATAAGTTCCCGCTGCCAGCCCTGTAAGCATTGCCGTCGTGTCACCTGTACTCCACAAAATGGAATAACCCGGTGTCCCCCCTGAAATGGACAATGAAATCATGCCGTTCTGGGCATTGGGACATCCGGGATGGGTCAACTGTCCTTCGATGTCCATGGAATCGGCAGCCTGCAGGATGAATTCCGATATGCTGGAGCAATCCAGGCTGTCTGTAACACTCACCGAGTAGACCCCTGGGCCAAGTTGGTCAATGAAAGGAGTTTGTGCTCCGTTACTCCACAAATATTGATAAGGCGGAGTGCCGCCGGTTACGGAAATCAAAACAGAACCGTCATTGACACCTGGACAGGAGGGATGTTGAACCTCTCCGGTAATGGCAGGGGGTGGCAGCACAGTCAGTTGGATGATGTTGGATGCCAGACTGTCCGGACATAGTTCTCTTTGGGCGAATCGGATCAGCCAGGTGGTCTGACTGATTGAGTCAGGATCATAAGCCAACCCACTGGCACCTTGAATCCGTGTCCAGCTCTGTGGATTGAAAATGCCGGAAACGGTTGATTGATACCAAAAGTACACGGGATTTCCGTTGCCTCCGGAAGGGTCTTCTACACTGATCAGGGTATCAGGGTCAAAGGGTCCGCAGTGGATTTGGGGTATCCCGATCTCTCCACCATCGGTGAAATTGACACAGCAGTTTACTTCCTTGACCACGATATTGGATTCCGCCACGTAGTCCGTACAGCCTTCCCGGCGGGCGCACCGGCGATACCATGTCGTCTCGGTAATTGGACCTGGATCGTAATCCGGCGCATCACTGCCGGGAATGGGTGTCCACATGGAAACAGGCAGACCCGGGTCATCCGACGTAAAAATCCACATGTATTCCAGGTTGCCGGAACCTCCACTCGGAAGGAGAACATTGACAATGGGGGAGGGGTCAAAGACCGGATCGGGACATCCAGTTTCATCGCCTTCAATCAATCCGCCGTTGGTGGCATTGTCGCATGTTGAAGCCTCAGCGGGGTGTCCGTTTATCGCTGAAGAGGGGGCAGCATTCAATACAACAGGGCTTAAATACCCTAAAAGGGCAATCGCCCATGTCAGAGACATTGGGGTTCTCATCGTGCGTTTGTTTACCTTAAAAAAAAGGCAGATGGTGAGTCTTGCCGGCTTGAAGGGATGGCCGCGGGCTTCAAGCAAAGGTAGCAAATCCCGCTTCAGATCTACCTCCTATTTGTGACAATTTTTCGTGAATTTCCACGACCTGCGGGAGCAATAGACTATTCCCGTCATTTGTAATGATGAAGTCAGCGACTTTGCGTTTCCTTTCTTCAGGCCATTGGTGGTCCATTCTGGCCTTCACATGGGTGTAGGAATGACCATCCCGTTGCATGACCCTTCGAATTCGGAGTTCCTCCGGTGCCGTTACGAGAATCAAATAGTCCAGTACCTGGTAACTTCCCGATTCGACCAACAAGGCGGCCTCTTCAAGGGCATAGGGTAAGGCCGGGTCCAACTGATCAAACCATTCTACGACTGCCTGCCGGACAGCCGGATGTACAATACGGTTGAGCTTCTCCAGCAATGAGGCATCATGAAAAGCCTTTTCAGCCACAAATGCGCGTTGGAGTACCCCGTTTTGGAAGGCTTCGGGCCCAAATGCCTGTATGATGCGTCTTTGGATATCTACCCGTGTATTCATCAGATCCTTAGCCAGGGAATCAGCATCCAAAACAGGGATGCCAAGCCACAGAAATACCTGGCTGATCAAGGATTTCCCGCTCCCCATATTACCGGTGATACCCACCTTCATCATTCGTCTCGGAAATTTCCATAAGAATATCCGGGTTTCTTTCGCCCTCTTCAAACCGGGAGGGGAAAACCCCTCCGGCACGAAGATGCACATTCCTTTCCAGGCCAGGCCATTGGCTGACCCGGATTCTGACCTGAAGCTGTTGACCGTGTTCCGAATAGGTCTGCCCGAGGATTTGCCACCCCAATTCTTTGCCGATAGCCAAAATATCGGGCATAAAGGCATAGGTGGCACCAATCCGGACGATCAGGGTATGGTAGGCTTCAATACGGCCACCGGCTTCTAGAGCATCGTGGGCACAATCCCGATAGGCGTGGATGAGACCGGGCACCCCGAGTTTAATGCCACCGAAATAACGGACGACTATAACAAGAACGCCATTTAGTCCGGCCCGATCAATCTGACCCAAAATGGGTCTTCCTGCCGAAGATGATGGTTCACCGTCATCATTGGCCCTGTGATGGACGCCTTGCCAGCCATACCGGTACGCATAACAATGGTGGGTAGCTTTGGGATGAG
>JAGFIW010000003.1 GCA_024103195.1 Saprospiraceae bacterium
CGTCGGACATGCTTTTGGAACCATGTTCTTTGTGGAAAACACGGCTGGCCCTGGAAACGTACCGGTATTCACGGCACCGGTGGCCGATTATGCGGGACTGGCTCCCGGAGCCTGGAATGTGCCTCAAATTGTGGACGTGGATGGCGACGGTCTGCAGGACCTATTGGTCGGGATTGGGCAGGGCAGGGTGATCCTATACCGGAATACCGGGACGCCTGGAAATCCCTCCTTCTCGGCCAACCCGGATCTGCCGCCCAATTCCTCCTTTTACGGGCAGATCGACATGCGCACACCTGTCACCTTCTCGGGTTATGCCGCACCCTGGTTCTACAGGACGGCAACCGGGGCGGAGTTGTTGGTGGGCTCCAACGAAGGCCAGATAAGACGGTATCTCGTCAACACGGGGGACCCGGGTGCCAAATTTCCAGTGATGGATTCCCTGTACACCGGCTATCGCGACGGCAGCGAAACCCGGCCTGCCATGGCGGACCTCGACGGGGATGGCCGGTATGAACTGTTCATCGGCAACCGCCGCGGTGGACTGACGGCCTACCAGACCGAATTGGAAGTGGTTACTTCTCTAGTCCCGTCGCCCCTCAAACCTTATCTCAAACTGGTGTATGCCTCCTCCAGCCGCATGATGCAGCTGATCAGGAATGAGGATTCCTCCGATCCCCTGCAGGTTTCGGTATTCGATCTGCAGGGCAGACCCGTTTTACAGGTCGCCGTTCTGCCCGGTCAATCAGGAGTCCGGATTCCCGGGCTACCCCCCTCCCTTTACCTGGTGCAGGTAAGGGCAAATGGACATTCCTGGACGGAAAAACTTTGGATTCCCTGATGGACGATGGCACGTGCGGGCAACAAGCCTCCGGTCAATGTCGGTCTCCAAACAAAAGGCTGCCGATGCGCACCATGGTGCTGCCTTCCTCCACAGCGATCTGATAGTCGGATGACATCCCCATGCTGATTTCCCGGAAGGACGCCTCATCGGGCCACAGGTCCGCTTTAAGCCGATTGAAAATGGCGCGCAGTTGCCGGAATTCGCTGCGAATCTGTACCAAATCATCCGTGAGGGTGGCGATGCCCATGACACCACACGGGAGGATATGGGGAAATGTGTCCTTGAATTTCAATGCGTACAGCCATTGGTCATCCTTGGGGTTCAGACCGTATTTGCCGGCCTCCATCGCCACATGATACTGGAACAGGATCGGGATGGTCCTGTTTTGCCGGGCGGCTTGTTTTTCGATCTCCTGCAAAAGCTTCAATGAGTCTACGGATTGGATCATGTGGACCCAACCGGTTATGTATTTGACTTTGTTGGTTTGCAAATGGCCGATCAAATGCCACCGGATATCCTCCGGTAGAAGTGGCGCCTTGGTGACCATCTCCTGGACCCGGTTTTCTCCAAAATCCCGTACGCCCAGGTCATACAGGGTGCGTATGGATTCCGGAGGATGTGTTTTCGATACGGCGATCAGACGGACACCGGCTTGATCGAAATGTTGTTGGAGGTGTTGCAACACCTTTTGCATCTCCTTCATGACAGGCAAAGCTAAGCAGGTCATTTCGGCCGCCACGGATCGTGCCTGGGAAAAGAAAGGGGACCCGGTAGCTGCCGGGTCCCCTGACATTGAAATGGTCTTCTTCGATTATTGGAAGATGTACCTGAGGCCCAGACGCATGCGCCAGCGGGAACTCAGATCATTGATGTTCAAAGCATCCGTTCCGGTTTTGTCTCCACCCCTGTAGGTGAACCGGGGGGTTGTTTTATCGGTTTCGTACCCTTCGAAATTGTACAGGAAGAAGTTGTTGAAATCACCAATTACGCTGTAACGTACCCCTGCGGACGGATCAATCAGATTGGCCAGGTTGAACACATCCAGTGACAACTGGAACTTGTGCATCTTGCCGCCGAGTTGCATGCCGAAATCCTGACGCACTGCCAGGTCCAGATAGGAGGTAAAAGGCATCCAGTTGGCATTCTTTTCGGCATACTGACCCCGGTTTTCCGAGAGATAAGGGTCCGATTCGATGAAGGCATTCAGATTTTCCCATTGTTCCTCGGGAGTGATGGTTTGTCCACCGCTCGTATATGCGACGAGATTGATTTCGGAGGCGTCATTGGGGATGTAAACCAGGCTTCTGTTGCGACTGGTACTTCCGGTTTCATTGTTGAGATTCCGGCCGGCCGAACCGCCGATGATGTAGGAATAGGGACTTCCGGCGACACCGTCGTAGAGCAGGGAAATGGTGGTCGTGGCATTCTTTTGCTTGTTCCAGTCAATGGAATACGACAAGGTGGAGAGGACCCGGTGGCCTACGGCAAAATCAGACCTTCCCAGTACCGGAGAATTCCTGCCGTCAATACTGACCTGCCCCCGCCATTGGGAGGAATTCTGGGAGGACGTTCCTTCCGAAACCGCTTTGGCATCGCCATAGGTGTAGGCCAGGGTGGCTTTGAGACCAAAGTCAAAGTCTTTGGCGAGGGAGCCGGTAACCGTGAAGGCATAACCGTCATTCGTATTGGAACCGAGGTAGATGGATTCATACCGGGGATCAAGACTGGTTCGGCTGAATACGGAACGGTCATCCGGCGTATTGGTCCATTGGAAACTTTCCGTCGGGTCGGAGTTGACGTTCATATAAAGGACGTTGTTCAGGGTTTTGGTATAGATGCCTTCGAAGGTAGCCGTGATCCCGCCCGGCAAGCGGGTGTCTATGCCGAGATTGGTGCGGAAAACCTGAGGATACCGGAAGTCGCTCGTGAAAATGTCCACCTGTCCTGAAGGTACTGCAAAATTGGGGTCCACATATTGGTTGTTGATGTCGGCAATGAACGGAATC
>JAGFIW010000031.1 GCA_024103195.1 Saprospiraceae bacterium
CCTCATGGTGGCCAACCGCCTTCGGCAAGCCGAACAAAGCGAGGAAAATCCGTTTCCGGAAGTCGTCAGGACCTGGATTTGGCAACTGTATTACTACGTCGGACAATGGGACCGCAATGCGGTCGTGAGAGGTGCCTGGCACCAGAAAGTCAGAGAGGACCTGCGGCCGGAGGCCCGCAAGGCCCTCTTGTCGCTCTATCAATACCAGCCGGACCGCGCTCGGACATCCGGCGTGCCGTAAGGGACTATCTGCGGCCGGCCTGGAAATCCCGCAAAGAACCCGCCGACCGGGTGATGGATGCCGCCCGGTTACTGACCACCTGGAGCGGAAAAGGAGAATCCAGCGTCATCAGCAGCCTGATCCGGGCCGGCTACCTCGAGGTTTCTTCCACCACCGTCTGGTACGATCAATTTCAAAAGGTCAAACATCCGCCTCCCCCACCCAGGCCGACCCCGGCCCGCGAACTGGTAGCTTTACTGGAATGGTGGCAATCGGCGCTCAAAAGCGCTGATACCCTTTCGTAGATATGGCGGACTTGAGTTTGGGTTTCAGTTCAACAACCTCCATCTCCATCCGGCTGTCGTCTTTCTTGGAAACGCCGTCAATGCGCAGCACCATGCCCCCCTTGGGCATCCGGGTCGCCAATCCGCCCGGTGCGAGCCGCTGCTTGTTCATGACATCGTAGTAGCGATCAACCGGCATGCCGGTCTTGTCCGAAACCCAAAAACTGTACATCATGTCGGCATCTTCGGAGGCCCACTCCTCGCAACGAAATCCGAGGATTTCCTTTGTCTTGCCGGTTTTGCGGAAATCCGCGGCATCCGCCTTTTCGTCCTCGGCCTGCATGCCGAACATCGGATTGTCCATGGACATGCAGATGGCCATTTTGTTGCCCTGCTGATCCATCAGGGTCACCATACTGCGGCGCCCCATATCCAGGACCATAGTGCTGGAGGGCATGTCCTTGATGTTGCTTTCCAGCACTTCGATCCCCATGACGTCCTCGCTGCCGCTGATCAGGTTGCGGGCTTTGATCCGGGTTTCCTCTTTGCCGCTCATGTCCGTGCTGACCATCACGCTGGTAAAGGCATGGTCAAAGTTGTAATTATCCTGGATGGGGCAGTCCTGGTTGCCGAACATGGCCGCCATCGCCTGTTGCATGGCTTTTTCCTGCTCGGCAGCATCCTTTTGTTTCCGTTCCTTCTGGGCGGACAAAGGGAGGGCAAAACCGGCAAGGGCGAGGAGTAGGAGAGCGAGATGACGCATGGCAATGGAAATTAGACCCAACAAAGATAACACGAAGGACCTTGAAAGTTGGCGCTTCGAGGGTCAAAACGAGCGGGAATGTGGTATCATTGTCCATGCAACGCCGGATTGTTTTGCTCCGGGGCGTCATGCCGTATGGCCGCAACAAGACGCCCATGGCTGTCCTTCGGGAGGTGCTCATCCGTGCCGGTTACGGACGTGTGGAAACCTATATCCAATCCGGCAATGTAGTGCTGGATACCGATCAGACACCGGAGGCACTGGCTGTTTCTGTTCGCCGGCTGATTCGGGATGAAATGGGTCCCGACCTGGCCGTTATCGTGCGGGATGCCGGGCAGCTCCGGGCAGCACTGGCGGACAACCCCTGGCCCGACCTGCCGGAGGAGCGGATTTTTCACACCTTTTTTGGCGGCGTGGTGCCCCCGGATCGATGTCGGGCGATGCTGGACACCGACTATGCCCCGGAAAGGCTGCACATCAATGGCGACCATGCCTGCCTGTTCATTCCGGGCAGTGCCGCCCGGGCTGTACTGACCAACGCTTTTCTCGAGCGGAAGTCCGGTCTGGAAGCCACCACCCGCAATGTCAACACCACTCGCAGGCTGGCGGAGTTGGGCAGCCTTTGACCCGTTACTGCTTTTTGGCCGCCATTCCCAGGAATTGATCCCTGATCTGCCGGCCCAGTTGGGCGCCCAGCCGGGTGCCTTCATCGCAGTCCATTCTGAAATGCACGCCGAGGGCAATCCGGGAATAGGCATTTTCAATGGCCAGATCCCGGATGGTGGCAAAAGAACGGGGCTTGGACTGGAACTCGGTCCTTCCCTCGTGGCTCCGGTCAGTCAGTGCGTGGTTTTCTCCGAAAAGGGCCGTCAATACTTCGGCCGCCGCCATGGCGGCCATGGCATGCCCGGCCGGGTATCCGGGAAAGGGTGGCGTATGGATGATCGGCCGCCAATCGGGCTGAAAAACCCTGCGTATGTAGGTTTCCGGTCTCAGCAGGTTGTAGGTGTATTTGGCGTACCAGCAGGCCACCATGGCATCATTGAGGGTCACCCCGAGCGCCAGGTAGGTCAGTAGGCTCTTGCGCAATCCTGCCCTGTCTTCATCGAGCATCTGCCTGGCAATGGACATCCACCTTCCTGCGGCGGTGAATGTCAATCCCGGTTGGTCATCGCTCCAAAACTCCCCGATCCAGCGGTTCTCCATGGAAAGTGGATTGTAGAGACTAAGGATTTCCAGAGCCTGCGCATAGAAGGGTGAAGAGGCATCTGCGGAAAGCGGAGGGGGAGGAATCCCCATGAAACTGTCGGGCTCCACGACAAATGTGCGGGCATTCCCCCAATGCGGCAAAAGAGCGGGCGTGGGAAAATCCTCACAGGGCATCCAGTAAGCATCGCCGGGCGGCGGTATGTAATCCCTGTCGAAATTGTGCAGCTGACTCATGTGCCCAACGGAATCGGAAGCCGCCCAGGCGATGACCTCCCGCGCCATTGACTCTCCGTAGGCCGTGCTTCGTTGGACGACATCGGAAGGCACATCGGCAGCCAACCGACGAATCCATTTTTGGTAAAGGGAATCCTGCTGTTGCTCCAGGCGTTGAGGGGTGGTTAGAAAGAAATGCCGGAACAAAGTGTGGTACCCGGCATTCATGGCCAGCATCAGATGGTGTCCGGCTGTATCCTCGGGCGCAACGGCCGAAAGGCCGCTCCACAGCGGGGGCGGATCATCCGGTTCTGCCAGGAAAGGCCGAGCGATCTCCCAGGCGCCTATGGCGATATACGCATGGGCCCGGGCAGCAACCGGCATTTTGAATCCCGGCGTGTACCGCTCCATCATCAGCGCCATGTCGTACCATTCATTCACCATATCGGATCGCAGGGGCGGCTCCTCGTTCCGGCATCCCACTCCCCAATAGGCCAGGAAAAGGATCCAAATCGTCAAACGGTAGTATTGAAAGGGTCGTGCCATCATGGGTTCAGTGTGGATGAGGCAATGGGTGTTGGGGAAAGCAGAGAACAAACCGGGTGCCCCCGGATTCCAGTCGCTCCATCCGGAGCGGGATACCGTGGAAAGCGGCAATGCTCTTGACGAGAGAAAGGCCGATACCGGACCCCTGGTGCTCAACGGCATCCTTGGTCCGGTAAAAGGGTTCAAAAACGTGGGCATGCTCTTCCTCGGAAATCCCTGGTCCGTTGTCGGTGACGGTCACACAGAGATCCCCTTTGTCGGGGACTTCGAGCCGGACGGTGACCGTTTTGTCCGGGCTGAATTTGCATCCATTCTCCATCAGGTTGTGCAAAGCCACCCGAAGCAGCGGCTCGTGGCCCGCCACGACCAGCCGGTTTTCATCCACAGGCAGGTCGTCGAGATCGAGTCTGACCCGGTAGTCCGGGTTGAGTTTGGACAACTGGTCACTGACCTGCCAAAGGAGTTCGTCCACCCGCACCGGAGCGGAGGCCTTCGGATTTTCACCCGCCTGAATCCGGGCCAGTTGCATCAGATGGTCGGTGATGATATTGACCTCCCGCACATCCTGCTGGATCGATTTCAACAGGGCTTTGTATTCCGGCACGGAGCGTTCCTGCTGCAGCGCGATATCCGTTTGGGTGGTGATGATCGTAAAAGGATTTTTCAGTTCGTGCGACACCTGGGCGAGAAATGCTTTCTGGGCCTTGAGGACCTGACGGATGCGGTCCAGGAGATCATTGAAGGCCGTGACCATTCGACCGATTTCGTCTTTTTCGTTGGGCGATTGCAGCCTGCGGTCCATATCGCCGGGATGAATGCGATTGAGCGCATCCATGACCTGGTTGATGGGTGCTAATGCCCTTCCGGCAAACAACCACCCGCTCAATGCCACGAGGATCAACATGCCCAGATAAAGCAGGACCAGATTGCTCATCAACTGCCGCAATTCTCTCCGGTCGTAAAACGCTTCCGCTTTGACAATATACCGTTGGCCGGCCAGGGACGTGAAGGGGAGGACGACATACATCTGTTCGCCTTCGAAAACACAGACATCCTCTCCTTTGTCCCAGATTTTGACGGGCCACTCGGGCTGAAAAGATTCGGCGTGACCGTAAAAGGAAAACAACGCGCGACCGGCCTGGTCATAAATGGTGACGTTTTCCCGAACAGGTCCCTCCTGGTGACTGACCGGCACCGTGCGAAGGGGCATCGTATCCCTCTCCATTTGTGCGATGGCGGTGGCGGCCGTCAGATTGGCCTTGGAGCGCAGCATGCCGGCATATTCACTCAAAATGTGCTTGCGGGCTTCGACATAGATATAGGCAAGCGCCACTAGGAAAATGGCGGCGACCAGGGTGACAAACTGCAGGGTGATACGGGTCCGGATTTGCATCACTCCTTGACTTTGAGCACATACCCCGAACCGAACACCGTATGGATCAGCGGCACGGGAAATGGCCGGTCCACTTTATTGCGCAAATAATTCACGTACACTTCAACCACATTGGTACTGGTGTCAAAATGCAGATCCCAGACCTTTTCCGAAATCTCGACCTTGGAAATAACGCGTCCGGGATGCCGGACAAAATATTCCAGGAGAGAAAATTCGCGGGGTGTAAGTTCAATGTCTCGCCCGGCCCTGCGGCAGCTTTTGGCATCCGGATCAAGTTCGATGTCCTGAAAAACCAAAATGCGGTCCTGGCGTCCGGGTTCTCGGCCGCGACGGGCAAGCGCCTTGATGCGGGCCAGTAATTCCCGGAATTCGAAAGGCTTGGCGAGATAGTCGTCGGCACCGGCCTCCAGACCGTACACCTTGTTGTCGGTCGAATCCAGCGCAGTCAGGAGCAATACAGGCGTGGTGATTCCCTCCGCCCGCATCTCGCGCAACAAATGGAAGCCGCTTTTTCCTGGCATGATGATATCGGAAATAACCACATCATAGGACCGGGAGCGGATCATCTGGAGCCCCGACTCGCCATCATAGGCATATTCGACGACGATACCGTTTTCTTCCAGTCCCTGGCGGATGGATTGGACGGTTTTGATTTCGTCCTCGACAATCAACACTTTCATACGGTCCCGATAAGGATGCAAGTTAGAGGGATTCACCCTGCTGGTCTGTTCATTGGCAAAAATCGTGCGATTTCTAAGTAAATATTAAGGTTTGACCCCCTTGCGCGGCCGTAGCTTTGTATCCGCAAGGCCTCGTCTGGCATGTCGAAAGCCTTGTTGTCCGAAAGGCCGGTCCCCTTCTGACCAGGGATGGGGCGGTGCCTTTCGGCTCTTTTGTAAATCCTGGTCTTATGAAATACACGCTACTCCATTACGGCTTGCTGTTGTTCCTGATCATTCAGGTGGCAGGTTGCAAAAAAGACAACTCCACCCAACCCGCGGATCCTGTTACTTCCCAGGTCATCACGGATTGGGCCAACCTCTCCCTCACCATTACCCGGGAAACACCCGGATTCTCTCCCCCTGTAGCCGCCCGTGCCTTCGGGTATATCGGCGTAGCGCTGTATGAGGCGCTGGTCCCGGGAATGCCGGGGGCACAATCCCTCGAAGGCCAGATCAACGGTCTGGCGCCGGGTACGGTACCGGCCTCCGAAGCCGGCGCCACCTACCATTGGGAAATCGTGGCCAATGCCGTCATGGCCCAGAGTTTCCGTCATTTCTACCGGAACACGACTCCGGCGCATCTGAGCACCATCAACCTGTTCGATTCCACGACCCACAACCGGTTGGCGCAAGGGGTACCCGATGACGTCATCCAGCGGTCACGGGCCAGGGGCATTGCGGTCGCCGATGCCATCCAGGCGTACGCCGCTACCGACGGGCAGGATCAAGGTTACCTGACCAATTTCCCCGATTATACGCCGCCCACCGGCGACGGGCTCTGGGTCCCTACCCCTCCCGCCTTCAGCAAGCCACTCCAACCGTTTTGGGGAGACGTCCGGCCTTTCCTCGGCGTCAACCTGATACCCGTCCAACCCGCCGGGTGTCCCGCTTACTCGACTTCTCCGGGCAGCCTCTTTTACCAGGAGGGCCTGGAAGTGTACACGGTGTCCCTGCATCTCACTCCCGAGCAAAAAACCATCGCCGAGTACTGGAGCGATGACCCCGGCAAAACAGCTACCCCCCCCGGCCATTCGCTCAGCATCACCAGCCAGATCATCCGCGTGGAAAATCTCGACCTCTTCGAGGCCGCCGAACTCATGGCCCGGGTATGCATGGGACTCCACGACGCCTTCATTTCCTGTTGGAGATCCAAGTATGTATGGAACACCCTTCGCCCGGTGACCTATATCCGCGAATTGTTCGACCCCGCCTGGCTCAGCTTGTTGACCACGCCGCCTTTCCCTGAATACACCTCCGGACACTCCGTGCAAACGGGCAGTATGGCCACCATTCTCACCGACCGGTTTGGTGATGCCTACACGTTTACCGATCACACCCACCAGCACCGCACCGATATAGACGGGAGCCCCCGCACCTATACCTCTTTTGCGGAAATGGCCGATGAAACGGCCATTTCACGGCTGTACGGCGGCATCCATTACCGCTCCGCCATTGATCACGGAGTGGAACAAGGCAACCGGATCGGCAACAACATCCTGCAATTGCAAATGCGACCCTGACGAAAATCTCATTTTTTCAACCCAACTTTTTTGATCCCATGAAAACAAGACTTTACCTCATCCTCCTGGTCGCCGCCATGCCCGCTTCTGCCCTGATGGGTCAGGGCTGTGTCGCTATTCGCAGCATGGGTTGCTCCGGCAACACCACGGGGGGCAACACTACCGGACTCACCATGAAAGGTGATTTCAGCGTGGCCACGAATTACCGGTATTTCAAGTCCTTCCGCCATTTTCGCGGCAAGCACGAAGAAGCCAACCGCGTCGCCGAAGGCACCGAAGTGATCAATCATTTTCACGGCATTGACCTCAGCGTCAGCTACGGCATCACCAACCGGCTGTCCGCCACCCTGACGTTGCCCGTCAACATCAACAACCGCTCCTCCATGTACGAGCACTACGGCAACAGCGAATCGGCCAACCCCGATCGCCAGCGGTTTGAAACCAATTCCGCCGGCCTGAGTGATATCCGGACGTCTCTCAGCTACTGGCTGCGAGATCCGGCTATGCACCCGGCATGGAATGTGGCCGTTGGCGCCGGGGTCAAATTCCCCAGTGGCAATTACAAGGTCGAAGACGAATTCCACAAGCTCGATGAAGAAGGCAATGATTATACCGTGACCCGGCCGGTGGATCAATCCATCCAGCTCGGCGACGGTGGCACCGGCGTCAGTTTGGAAGTCCAGGGGTTTGGTGTGGTGTACAACAACTGGTCCGTGTTCGGCAGTGCCTTTTACATGGCCAATCCGAAAAATACCAATGGCGTTCTCCGCAATCCCACCTCCGACCCTTCCATGCACGCCAATTTCTTTTCGGTGGCCGACCAGTATGCCGCACGGCTCGGCATCGGCTTTGCCACCCGGTCGCCGTTGTCCATCAGCCTGGCCTCCCGCCTGGAAGGTATTCCGGCCACTGACCTGATCGGGAAATCCGAAGGCTTCCGTCGCCCGGGTTATGCCCTTTCTGTCGAGCCCGGTCTGTCCTGGGTGCAAGGTCGCTTCCTGTTCAACCTCAACGTGCCGGTAGCGATCGAACGCAACCGGATCCGCAGCCTGGATGACAAGCAAAGAGATCGTCACGGCGATGCCGCCTTCGCCGATTATGTGGTCAACTTCTCGGCGGTTTGGTTCATACCCAACCATCGCTCCACATCCCGTTCCGAGCCTTCGGAACTGGATTGATACCAACCCCCTATAGCCCTCCCTGTAAGCCCCGCCCTTCCTGCATTTTTGCGGGAAGGGCTTTTTATTATCGCGAAAAATGCGCTACCCCTCCGGTTTTCCCCGGGAAGGTTTTATTCCGGTGTCCACCCAGCCCCGGCATGCCGAAACCCGGGGCCGGACTTAGGCCGACCCGCCTCCGGAGTCTCCCATTTTTCCCATCAGGATGCGGTCAAGAGGGCTTGATTCCGGATGTTGGACGGGCTTTTCTGGCCATGAAATCGTAACTTGCGGGAGATACCTCCTCTCAGATGTACCGGAATTTCATTTTCTCCATCGCTGGCGTTGCCTTCTTGGTCCTATTGCAGACGGCTGGGTGTACGTCCCGTGAAAAGGACCACCATCCGTCGCCGCTCAAGCCCTCGGAAGAATTTTTTGCGGCGCGCAACTTCCCCCACTTCGAAGAAGCGGGCGAGGCCTTCCTGCAGGCCCTGTACGCCGCCCGCCCCAGTGCCGTGCTCCGCGATCCCGCCCCGCCCGGATTTGATACGCCCTGGCAGCAGGTCGGGCCGCGCAACATCGGAGGAAGGATCAACACCGTCGCCCGGCACCCCAACGATGCCGGTACCTATCTGGCCGGATTGGTGGCCGGTGGCATTTTCAAAACCACCGACGGGGGCGCCACCTGGTACCCGGTCTTTGACGACCAGCCCGTGTTGAGCATTTCGCGGATCGTGTTTGATCCGTCCTCGCCCGGTGTCGTTTATGCCGCCACCGGCGACCCTAACATTTCCTCGTATGTCTTCCTGGGTCAGGGCATTTACAAGAGTACGGATGACGGAGAATCCTGGTCCCTGCTCGGCCTGGACGATGCCGGTATCATCAACGCGCTGGCCATTGACCCGTCAAATCCCCAGATCCTCTACGCCGGCAGTATGGGTATCCCGCTGCGACCCGGGTCCGAACGGGGCTTTTACCGCTCTGAGGACGGAGGACTCACCTGGGAAAAAACCTTGTACCTGTCCCAGGAAGCCGGCATTACGGATATCCTCATTGATCCGGACGACCCCGAAGTGGTGTTTGCCTGCGGGTGGCACCGGGTCCGCAATCAGGCGGTCTCCATCGTCAGCGGCCCTTTGTCGCGGGTGTATCGTTCCAAAGACCGGGGCCTCACCTGGGACACGCTCACCTCCGGGCTGCCTCAGGGGTCATTTTCACGGCCGGCCATCGCCTGGTCGCAAGGGCGATTTTTTGTGCGCATGGTGGGCACCAACCAGCAATTGGAAGGCATTTATGCCAGTGATGACCAGGGCGACTCCTGGTATCCGGTACCTCTCACTGATCTGCCGGCCAATGCACTGGGAGGCTTCGGTTGGTATTTCGGGAAATTTGTCGTCAATCCTCAGAACATGGCCGACATTTTCCTACTTGGCGTGGATCTGTGGCGTACCCGAAACGGAGGGCTCCAATGGGAAAAAGCGACACCGTTCTGGTGGGTGTACGATGTACATGCCGACAAGCATGACCTGGTCTTCACCCCCGAAGGACATCTCGTACTGGCCACTGACGGCGGTCTGTACCGCTCACTGGATGACGGTGAGACGTGGGCGCGGATGGATGATATTCCCAATACGCAATTCTACCGCATCGCCTG
Organism: Saprospiraceae bacterium; assembly: GCA_024103195.1. GTDB lineage: Bacteria > Bacteroidota > Bacteroidia > Chitinophagales > Saprospiraceae > JAGNXB01. The sequence continues at coordinate 9,682 of JAGFIW010000031.1, forward strand.
GAACCCCCACGATCCGGAAATGACCGCCGGAGGATCACAGGACAACGGTACCACCGTCGGCACCGGCAATCCGCATCAATGGGATCATATCTACGGTGGCGACGGATTTCAACCCGCCTTTCATCCGGAATATCCCGAGATCATATTTGCCGAATGGCAAAACGGCAATCTCGTGCAATCGTCTGATTATGGATTCAATTTCGTGGATTTCACCGAGGGGGTGAATCCGTCAGACAACACCGCATGGGACACCCCCTATTTTGTCTCCATGCACCCTCCGCATGCGATGTGGTTGGGGACCAATCGCGTTTACCGCAATGACAATCCTTACATCCCTCAATGGTATCCTGTCAGCGACAAGCTTACCGACCCGGCAGAGCCCTGGCTCCGATCCACCCATGTCATCACCGCCCTGGGCGAATCACCGCTCGTCCCGGGTCGTGTCTTTGCCGGAACAGGAGACGGCCGCCTGTGGGGGCGTGACCCACAAACCGATGCCTGGACGTTCATTGCCGACGGGTTGCCCCAGCGATTTGTCACCAGTTGTCAGGGGAGCCCTACCTGGCCGGACCGCGTTTTTGTCACCCACAGCGGGTATAAATACAATCAGTTTGCCTCCCATGTCCACCGTTCGGAGGATGGGGGCCAGACCTGGACTTCCATCAATGGTGACCTTCCGCCATTGGCCGTCAACGATCTCGTCGTTCTGCCCGGGCATGGAGACAGTATTTTGTTTGCCGCCACGGATGCCGGCATTTACGGCACCGTGGATGGCGGCCAGTCATGGCATCCGTTGGGAACAGGCATGCCGGCCGTGCCCGTCTATGACATGACCTGGAATGCTGGCCTGCACACCCTGGTGGCAGGCAGTCATGCCCGCTCGGCCTTTGCCCTGCCCCTTGCCGCTATCACCGACCCTCCGGTTTCGGTCCAACCCCTCTCGTCTGCCCACAAGGCATGGCGCCTCTTCCCCAATCCGGGACAGGGCACCGTGGCCTATCTCCAGCGTTCCTCCGATGGGCCAAAGCCCTCCGGCACATGGCGCTGTTTTAATTCCGACGGCCAACTGGCCGGACAAGGCACCCTGCCGGAAGGAGCATTCAAAGTGAATCTCCCGGTGTCAGGATGGTCCCCGGGCGTTTATTTTTTCGACATCCTGTCCGGTGACACAAGAGAAGTGGTGAAATGGATCAAGACGGAATGATTAAAGTTTTGGGCCATTTTATTCATGCATTGGGGGCAGGTCATTTTTCCGTGGGCAACAGGCGATCGTCCTCATGACCCTGACTATTGAAAATATATTGCTGGTAGGTTCGATCCTGCTTTTCATCAGCATCGTGGCGGGAAAAACCTCCTACCGTTTTGGTGTACCCACCCTCCTTTTGTTTTTGACGGTTGGTATGCTGGCGGGTTCGGACGGCCTGGGCGGGATAAAATTCAACGACCCCAAAGTCGCCCAGTTCATTGGTATTGTCTCCCTCAATTTCATCCTTTTTTCCGGAGGCCTGGATACGCGCTGGAGCAATGTGCGTCCCATCCTGTGGCAAGGGATTACCCTTTCCACCATCGGTGTATTATTCACGGCGGTCACCCTGGGGTTGTTCGTCTGGTATGTGACCGATTTTACCATTTACGAGAGCATGCTTCTCGGTTCGATCGTTTCATCCACCGATGCGGCCGCGGTGTTTTCCATTTTGCGTTCGCGCAATCTTTTGCTCAGAAACAACCTGCGTCCCACGCTCGAACTGGAAAGCGGGAGCAACGATCCCATGGCTTATGTGCTGACAATTTCCTTTCTGACCCTGGTTGTTCATCAGGACCAATCCATTTGGTCCGTCCTTCCGCTTTTTTTGCGACAGATGCTACTGGGTGCGGTGTTGGGCTTTGCTTTCGGTCGTGTCAGCCGGCTGGTGATCAACCGCATTCACCTGGATTATGAAGGGCTTTATCCGGTGTTGGTGATCGCCTTGATGTTTGTCACCTTTTCGGCCACGGATTTTTTGGGAGGCAACGGATTTCTCGCCATTTATCTGTGTGCCGTTTATCTGGGCAATCAGGAACTGATCCATAAAAAAACCATTCTTCGCATGTTTGACGGGCTGGCATGGTTGATGGAAATTGTCCTTTTTGTGACCCTGGGCCTTTTGGTTTTTCCCACCCGCATTTTGCCGGTCGTCGGCATCGGTCTTCTGATTTCCGCCTTCCTCATTCTGGTGGCACGACCATTGAGTGTATTCATAAGTCTGATGCCCTTCAAAATGCGGTTGGCCAACCGGTTTTATATCTCCTGGGTAGGATTGCGCGGAGCCGTTCCCATTGTATTTGCCACCTACCCCCTGCTGGCCGGTATTGCCAAAGCAGAAATGATTTTTCACATCGTATTTTTCATTTCCGTCACCTCCGTACTGATTCAGGGAACGACGCTGAGTGTTATTGCGCGGTGGCTCGGTGTGGTGCGCAAGGACGAGACCGAACCCCCACCCCTGCCCGGTGTGGAAGACGACCCGCTCGACAAACCCAAACGCATCATGCGGACGTTCGTCATTTCGGCATCCTGTCCCGCTGCCGGATTGAAAATCCTGGATACCCGTTTCCCCCGTCATGCGGTCATTGCCCTGATTTTGCGCGATGGCACATACTTCCGGCCCACCGGTGCCACGGTTCTTGTTCCGGGAGATACCCTTTACGTTTTGTCGGATGACGAATCGCAATTGGCCGATGTACAGGCCTGTCTTGAACCCCAGGCCAAAATTCCTGCCGGGGCATCCGAAGACAGGAATGAAGGCGGATGATTTTGACTTCCGATCAGGACGATGTTTCCACTTTGTCCTGATGCATTTTCACCGTTGACGATTTGGGCCGGATGGTCCGGAACAACGACTGGCCCTTGTCCGGAATTTTCTGGGACCAAACATAAAAGGGCATGGCGGACAATGTCGTCGTGACGGCTATAAGAACCAGAATACTGTACAAAGATGCATCAATCAGCCCGTAGAACATTCCGATATTGGCAATGATCAATTCCATCAATCCCCGGCTATTCATCAGCGCCGCAATGGAGGAGGCGTCACGGACCGAATAACCCGACATACGCATGGTCGAAAACAAGGGAATTATTTTACTGCCGAAGGCCAGCAGGAGAATAACCACGGTGGGACCAAACAAACTGGCGGAAGCCAGTGTACCCAGATCGGTATTCAATCCGGAAAAGGCGAAAAATACCGGCAGGAAAAGCACCAGCGTAATGTCTTTCAACCGTATGGATACGGCATTCAGAAATGCCATGTCCCGGGGCATGGCCATGCCCAGCATGAACCCGCCGAAAACGGAATACAATCCGATGTGATCGGTAAAGATGGCGCATACGATAAGGAGCAGAAGGACAAGACTGAATTGGCCTGGTCCCAATCCCGAGGCGTCCGAACGCGCCACCACCCAACGATGGATCAGGGGCTTGACGATATAGAAAAGAACGAGGACCAACCCCAATGCTCCGACGGCCATGATGCCCACGCTGCCTATCCCGCTGCCCACCGCCATGGCTGTCACCAGGCCCAGCAAAATCCAGCTCACGACATCCTGGAGACTCGCTGACAACATGGCCAGGCCTCCGAGTTTGGTATCTATGATCCCGCGCTCCTGCAGGATGCGGGCCAGCATGGGAAAGGCGGTTATGGCAAAGGCGGTCCCCATGAATACGGCAAAAGACATGTAAGGAATGGACTTCGTATTGAGGAGTTCGCCATACAGGGAAGCCGTCAGGAATCCCGCTCCGAAGGGTACGATAATGGCGCCCATGGACAAGGCACCGGCGTCCCGCAATACTTTTTTGTTGAAAAGGGAAAGATTGATCTCGGTCCCCACCAGAAACATATAAGCAGAAAGACCAATGTTACAGATCACGAACAATACCGGCATCACCTCCGGCTCGAAAATGTGACCCGACACCTCCGGGAAAAGCCTCCCGAACAAGGTCGGCCCGAGCAATACGCCGGCGATCATTTCACCGACCACCCGGGGCTGGGCTATCAGTCGGGCCAGACTGCCTACGATCTGCGCCATCGCCATGATGACCGCAAGGGCAATGGCGACTTTCACAAACAACTCCAGATTAGACATGTCAAAACCGGTTTATGGGTAACAGATGGATTGCGAGGGCAAAAACAATACCATCCGGCTGTTGCAAGACTATTTCAGGATCTGACGGTGGCCAACGACGGGATTTTCATCCTCTCTTGAATGCCTGTATGATGGATTTTTTACATATGGACAGAATAAAATTCTAAGGAAATTCTAAGGAATTTGCAAGGCCCTCCTCTTTCCCATCAGGAGCTAAATCCGATACCTTTGTAGCGTTTTGGATTCTGTCCAAGAATCCCATTGAACATTTACCTTATCCTGTGAACATGAACTGGAAAACCCTACGTCTGTCCCTGTTCCTCGGCGCCTTGATCCTGGCGGTATCTTCCTGCCAGAAAGATGCGAGTGAACCTTCCCCCTCCAACCTGGTCGCCGACCACAATGCCGAAGCCGCCCTCCAATGGAACCTGGTCTTCCTGGATCTGGAGCGTTATGCAGATGGCTACCGTCCCGGACCGGCACCCCGTGCTTTGGCCTACATCGGCCTGGCAGCCTATGAGGCCTGCATTCCCGGCATGCCCGATCACAATTCCATGGCCTCCCGATATTCGGGGCTTACGATTCCCGCCCTCTCCAACGACGATGTCCACTGGCCATCCGTCCTTCACGGGGTTTACCAGACCCTCCTGCCCCGTTTTTTTCCGGAGCCGCCCAGCCATGTCCTCAACAAAATGAATGACCTTAACCAGGCGCTCAACCTCAAATACACCAATGAAGTGGGCGCAGAGGTATTCATCCGCTCCAGAGATTACGGCAAAGCCGTCGCCGAAGCGGTTTGGGATTGGTCGGCTACAGACCCTTACGGGCATGATGCCTACAAGGATCCCTTCGGCTCCTATGATCCCCAGGCCCACTGGAAAAAACCGGGTGACTATTTACCCACCGTTCCGGGACCGACACAGCCCATGTTCCCGGAATGGGGCAAGGTGCGCACCTTCGCCATCACCCAGGATCAAAAGTTGTCCCGTCCTCCGCTGCCCTACAGCGAGTCACCCACCTCCGAATTCTACGCCCAGGCCCTGGAGGTGTATGCCCAAAATACACCGGGTCTGTCCTATACCGCCAAGTGGATCGCCGAATTCTGGAGCGATGATCTGGTCAATCTGACCTTCAGCCCCGGCCCGCGCTGGATGGCCATAGCCAACCAGGTTCTGGAAAGCAAACAGTCCAACCTGGCCACCGCTGTTGAAGCCTATGCCCGGCTGGGCATGGCCGTCAACGACGCCGCCGTCGGCTGCTGGCACAGCAAATACTACTACAACGTGGAGCGGCCGGAAACATACATCCAACGGATCATCGATCCCACCTGGGATTCCAATCTGCACAACCCGCTCACCGGCGAGCACGGGCTTACACCGGCATTTCCGGCCTACCCATCCGGCCATTCCACCATGGGCGCCGCCGCCGCTGAAGCGCTGGCAGCCGTCTTTGGCTACAGCTACAGCATGACCGACCGCTGCCATGAATACCGCAACGAATTCCTCGGCATGCCCCGCACCTTCCAGAGTTTTTATGAAATGGCGCAGGAAAATGCCTGGTCACGCGTACCCCTCGGTGTCCATTTCCGGATGGACAGTGACGAAGGCGTCCGCCACGGAACGCTGATCGGCCGCGAGGTCAACAAACTTCCCTGGAGGAAATAATCCAACCGGAATTTCAAGAGCAAGGAGGGGCCCCGGGGTCCCTCCTTTTTTTTGCCCATCTTCGTCCCCGCCATGCCTTTCCAACAACGCCCATCCCCGATCATCCCGCTCACCCTGTTTGTGCTAACGGTCTTTCTCCCCATTTCCTGTAGGGACACACCGGGTAAAGCCGTTAAGGACGGACATGCCATCCGGGAAAAGAAATTTCCGTCCGGCGCACTGCAAAGCAGATGGACGGAGGTGGACGGTCGCATTGAAGGGGTAATGGAAGAATTCGATATGGAGGGCAACCGGAGGGTGGTGCGGACCTTCCAAAATGGCCGGGAAAACGGCAGGACCGTATTTTACAACCGGCAAGGCGGCATCGAAGAAGTGCAATACTACCGGGAGGGGATCAAGGAGGGCGGCGACACCATGTTTGATGCCTCCGGTCGCCCCCGGTTCGTGCTGTCGTACAAAGGCGGCAAGAAGCACGGTTTCTTGCGCAAATGGAGCGACGACGGATCCCTCTTGTACGAAGCGCGGTTCGACATGGACACCCTGGTCGAAGTCCGGGGTCAGAAGATCAGGTGACGGGGCATCCGATTTCTTTATTACTGCCATAATGACTTGCCCTGACCTGTGCCGGGATCCATGCATCCTGCATCAGGAATGCGACAAGAGGGATCGCATCCCGCTCTTCCCTTTGTTTCCCTTTTTTCCGATCTTTAGCCTGTGGGCGTTCTCCCTGTCAACCCTTCATCATCCGATCAGCCTTGCTGTCAGCACTGCTTCCGGATCTCCGCCGGTGAATACCATTCCCTTTTCTCGGTTTATCCCTTACCGGAATTATTCCGTCAGATGCTTTTGAGCAAGGATTTTCGTACGCGTTTGCGTTTGTGGTCTTCCATTTTTGCTCATGGGCGACAATTGTGAAACTTTAAAAAGATCCTTGACATGATTCAAATTGCCAAAACAGGGTTTCGATCATGCGTCCTTTCCATTTGCATCGCTCTCGTCCCCTTTTGGGTGGCGGCCCAAAACTGGACACCCAAAGGTCTCGCCATTACCGGAGAGAACCTCAATGACCGGGCAGGTACGGCTGTTTCCATGAGTGCCGATGGCCAAATGATTGCCGTTGGCGCACCCCAAAATGAAGAGGCTGGTACCTGGGCGGGCCAGGTGCGCACTTTGGAATGGGACGGGACGAAATGGATACCAAGAGGTCAATCCATTCACGGTGAAAAGGAAGGAGAGCGATTGGGCTCGAGCCTCGCATTGAGTGCGGATGGTCAGTGTCTTGCTGTGGCCAACAATCCGGTCATGCACGGCGGCAACCCAATCGTCAGGGTATTCACCTGGATGGACTCCGTTTGGCTTCCCAAGGGACCCGCCATCATCGGCCCCTCGTTGTCAGATGCCCAGAGATTGCCCGTAGCATTGAGCGCTGATGGAAATTCCATGGTTTTGGGTGCCCACAACAAGCCTGGACTTTATCCCGAATCAGGCTCTGTCCGCCTGTTTCATTGGAATGGTTCATCCTGGTCCAAAACAAATTCGGATTTGCTGGGCCAGCAAAATCTGGAACTTTTCGGGTGGTCGGTGGCCATCAGCAGTGATGGCCTGACCGTAGCGGCAGGCGCGCCACTGAATGACAATGCCGCCGGGTCCAACGCCGGCATTACCCGTGTACACCACTGGGACGGTGTCCAATGGATTCCCAAAGGCTCCATTCCCGGTATTTATCCGGCAGCCCAGGAAGGTTATGCCGTCGGTCTTAGCGCCGATGGCAACACCCTGGCTACCGGAGCGCCCTTCGCAGATGTCGGCGCGTTCAGCAACGGCCTGGTCCGCATTTTTGATTGGAATGGAACCTCCTGGATCCAAAGGGGACAGTCCCTGACCGGTATGCTGGATGGAGACAAAGAAGGCTCCGCATTGTATCTTAATCCGGAAGGCAATGTGATCATCATCGGAGCTCCACGATCAGGCACAGGCTATGTACGCGTCCTGGAATGGGACGGAAATCAATGGGTAAAAAAAGGTGAACCAATCCCTGGAGCAATGCCTGGCACCGAAACTGGATCAGCAATAGCTGCTGCCGTGGATGGGCAAACCCTCATCTTCGGTGAGCCTGTCTATCCCGGTTCTCCTCCCTTTACGGGACAAGCCCGGGCATTCACTTGGGAAAACATCAATGCCAATGATGCCACCGAAAAGACATCTTCCTTTTTCCTGTTTCCCAATCCGGCAAGGGATTTTACATGTCTAGGCGCCTTACCGGACAACTCAGTGGTTGAACTGCTTTCACCCGACGGCCGTGTCCTCCAAAGCCACAACCATGTAAGCTGTTTGGCATTGAATGAATATCCTGCCGGACTCTATATGGTCCGCGTGTGGCATCCTGCCCTCAAACCTGCTTGCCGACCATTATTCATTTCGCCTTAAAACCCCCGGAATCCTTCGTTAATCCCTATATTGTTCATTCACTGCTGGAGGCTTTCCTCAATGTCATGCCAACCGTATGTGAGGCCAGGTCCCAAGTAACCTGGTACGCTATCGCCAATCCTGATATGCCCAAACCATTCCTGCCATTGACGCCAATTTGACACCTTCGCCATGGAATTCAACCTGGATCGCTCCATCGAAATCCTGGAACGGACGCCTTCCGTACTCCACACCTGGTTGTCCGGTCTCTCCGACGACTGGATCCTGCCCAACGAAGGTCCGGACACCTTCAGCCCCTTTGACGTCGTCGGCCATCTCATCCATGGCGATAAAACAGACTGGATGGTGCGGATCGGCATCCTGCTTTCGGAAGAAGATCCTTCGACACGGACCTTCGCACCTTTTGACCGGTTTGCCCAATTTCGCGAAAGCCAGGGCAAAACCATGGATCAACTGCTTGACGAATTCACCTCTCTGAGGGCGCATAATCTCGATCGCCTGCGCATCCTGCCGCTGTCCGGCCATGTACTGGATGCCAGCGCCAACCATCCCGCGCTGGGCCGCGTCACCCTGCGCCAACTCCTGGCGACTTGGACCGTGCACGACCTCAGCCACCTGGCCCAGATCGCCAGGGTCATGGCCCGTCAGTACAAGTCGGAAGTCGGGCCCTGGATGGAATATCTGCCCATCCTTACCCGCTGAACCGTGCCTGCACCTCTGACCACCATCCAGTGCCGGATCCGGTGTGCCTCCGGTCCCCAAACCGTTTACCATTTCCTGGCCCACGCCGAAGGCCGTGCCGCCTTTTGGGCTGCATCTGCCCCCGAAGCGGAAGGCTGCATCCATTTCCGCTTCCCCGACGGCCAGACATACATCGGTCGCATCCTTGAAAAATTGCCCGATACCTTGTTTCGCGTCCTCTATTTCGACACGCCTCTGACCTTCAGACTCCACCCCGACGGCACCGGTGGCACCATCGTGAACGTGACGCATGAGGACATTCCTGAAGCGGATTACGCAGAAGTAAGGGCCGGCTGGGTGTCGGTGCTACTGGCCCTCAAAGCCGCTGCGGATTTTGGTGTGGATCTTCGCAATCACCATCCGGACCGGCACTGGTACACCGGATTTGTGGACAACTGACCGTGCCGGTCAGCGATGGCTCCGCTCGAGGCGGGCGGCTTTGTCGAGGTGGGGCTGTCCTTCCTCCGGATGGCCGCTGTCCCGCAGCGCTGCGCCCATCATTTTGAGCACCCGGATATTGTCGGGTTCGTAGGTCATGGCCTCCCGGAAGGCGGCAATCGCTTCCTCGAATTGCCCCGTTTGGGCCAGAATGGCACCGAGGTTGGTCCACGCATCCACAAACCGCGGATCGGCTTCCGTGGCTTTCCGGTAAACCTCGAGCGCCTTGTCCAACTGCCCCCGTTCGGCATATATGATCCCCATGTTGCTCCATGCGATGGCAGCGCTGGGGTTCAGGGAGGTGGCCTGCTCGTAACCGGCCATGGCCCGTTCGCGGTCTCCAAGCCGGTAGGCATACAGCCCGGCCGTACTGAATGCTTCCCAATACACCGGGTGTCTGCGGGTCACCGTATCGAGATCCCGCAAGGCCTCCTGCAAGAGCGCCTGGCGCTCCGGACCCTGCGGCAGTTCGGCGGCCGCCTTTCCCGTCTCGAGCGCGTAGTGATACCGCAATTTGACACTCTCCGGTGAGCGGCCAATGTCGGTCCGGTACAGGGTATAGCTGTCCTTCCAGGCGGGCAGGCGCCAAATGGTCAGCAAACTGCCCAGACCGACAGCCACAAGTACACCCCAGGTGACCGGATGCTTCCGCCAGGCACCGGGTTGAAGGTCCCGCCCGCCGGTAAGCACAAAGGCCACCGCCAGGGCAAACCCGGCACTCGGCAAAAACAGCAGACGCTCACCGTAGGAGGTGCCAATCAGGAAAAACACATTGGCAGCCAGGCTGAAGGTAGCGCCCATCCACAAAAGACCAAATACCATCTGCCGGCGGGTGTGGCGGAAGCGAATGGCCGCAGCCAGCAGGAGCAACAGGACCAACAGGCTGCCCCAGACCCCCGGTGCACCCCATCCCGTCAGCGGTATTTGGTTCCAAC
>JAGFIW010000230.1 GCA_024103195.1 Saprospiraceae bacterium
AGATCTTGCCGCGCTTGCTGCGTTTGTCACCTTTTCCCATGTCGGAAGATTTAGGCGACAAAGTTAGGTCATTCCGGCCATCCGCCAAAGCCGGCGATTCAGGAGCGAATGCGTTGCCCGCCTCCATAGAGGTTGAAGCGATCTTCTCCGGCGAATCCGATCAGGGTCATGCCGGCCTCGGCGGCCAGATCTATGGCCAGGCTGGAAGGCGCTCCTACGGCCACCAGGATGGGGATCCCGGCTACCAGCATTTTCTGGACCAGCTCGAAACTCGCCCGACCGCTGAGGACGGCGACGGCCGCCCGCTGCTGCCATTCTGGGTGCACGGCCAGCGCGCCGCAAATTTTGTCGGCGGCGTTGTGCCGACCTACGTCTTCCCGCACAGCCAGCAGGGCACCCCGGTCATCAAAGAGGCCGCAGGCATGGATGCCACCGGTAGCGGCAAACAGACGCTGCGCCGCTCTCAGCCGGGCCGGGAGGGCCTGGATCGTTTCGGCTTCCAGGACGGGAGACATGGGGTAGAAGGAGACCGTAACCTTTTCTAAAACAGAAGCAATGGAAGCCTTGCCACACACTCCACAACTGGAGGTGAGATATACGTGTCGTTCGAGCAGGGACCAATCGACCGTAACGGCTTCGTCGAGGCGAGCCAGCACCGTATGACCTTGTCCCCCGGACCTTCTTACCGGTGTAGGTGCGATGGACAGGATCTGTGTGGGCTCCGTGACCAGGCGCTCGGAAAGCAGGAATCCCCGCACCAATTCTTCGTCCTGACCCGGTGTCCGCATGGTGATGGCCAGCGTCCTTTCCTGCCGCTGACCCGACGGGCCGAACTCGAGCCTTATCTCGAGGGGTTCTTCGACGGCGGCATGGTCCGGCAGGGTGCGCATGGCCTCGCCGCGCCGGAAGCGTTGGATGGGATATTCGCGTTGGCCTTCCAAATGCACGGTTTGTCCATAAAGATACTGGAGAATGGATTGGGCCGGATGGATCAGCGGGGAAATCCCTGCCTTACCCAGCATCGCAGCAGCTCCCGGTCAGCCGTTGACAGCGTATCAAATACGATGTAAGGATATGTGGCCGGGGCGGGGGGCATGCCCAACACCGGATCGCCATGCCGGGTAAAGACCCTGTCCACAAAAGTGCCCGCTGCAATTTTGGGTTCTATGCCTTCGTAAGTGTCATAAGCGCCGGCGTGACACCCGCCCATATTGCACGATCGGTTGACGATCGGCAGGATGTCCACGGCATAGGACAATCCACCGGGGCAGTCGGGCTCGATCACCGGGGCAGAAGGGTCGTGCCGGCAAGCGGCCAGAAATGCCAGGGCAAGCAGGAATGAGGTCACGCGCATGTGAATGCGAACAAAAGTCCCGCGATCTTGTTTAGGGGAGGAAACAAACGTTCACGAACAAAACACAGGGCCATGTATCCAGTAGAATTGACCGCTCCCATGACCAAAGACCTTACTGATTTCGGCTTCTCGTCGCTGACGACACCGGAGGAAGTGGATGCCCTTCTGCAGGAACCTCACGGAACGGTGCTGGTCATGGTCAATTCGGTATGCGGATGTGCCGCTGCCAACGCGCGTCCCGGGGTCAAGCTCGCCCTGCACCGGTCGGAAAACCGTCCCGATCACCTGGCGACGGTATTCGCCGGGGTGGACCGCGAAGCCACTGAAAAAGCCCGGGAGTATTTTCTCCCCTACCCGCCATCCAGTCCGGCCATTGCCCTTTTCAAAGACGGCGAGCTGGTGCATTTCCTGGAGCGCCATCAGATCGAAGGGAGGCCTGCTTCGATGATCGCCGACAACCTGATGGCGGCCTTCGCCCGCTTCTGTTGATGCCTGCCAACGCGGCGACCAGCGACGACATCCCGCAGGGATGGACGCGATGATTACCTTTGCGCCCGCTTATGTCCCTTCTTGACAAAGAGATCGCCGTCAGGCGTACGTTCGCCATTATCAGTCACCCCGATGCGGGAAAGACCACACTGACCGAAAAGCTCCTTCTTTTCGGCGGCGCCATTCAGGTGGCCGGTGCGGTCAAGTCCAACAAAATCCGGAAGACGACGACTTCGGACTTCATGGGGATTGAAAAGCAGCGGGGCATCTCTGTGGCCACATCCGTGATGGCTTTTGATTATCGCGATCTGAAGATCAACATCCTCGACACCCCCGGTCACAAGGATTTTGCTGAAGACACCTATCGCACCCTGACCGCGGTGGACAGTGTGATCGTCGTCATTGACGTCGCCAAAGGCGTGGAAGAACAGACGGAACGGCTCGTAGAAGTATGCCGCATGCGTCATACCCCCATTATTGTATTCATCAACAAACTGGACCGGGAGGGAAAGGACGCTTTTGATTTGCTGGACGAGATCGAGGCCAAACTCGGCCTTAAAGTCACACCGCTTTCCTGGCCGGCGGGAATGGGTCAGCGCTTCAAGGGGGTTTACAGTCTCTATGAAAAGAACCTGGTGCTGTTCCGTCCGCACAGCAAGCAGACCGAAGATGTGGTCGCCTTTAGCGACTTGTCCGACCCCGCCCTGGAAGGTCATATCGGCCAAACGCTGGCTACGGAACTGAGAGATGAATCGGAGATCCTGGAAACGGTGTATCCCGCCTTTTCCCGGGATGCCTATCTGAAAGGAGAAATAAGTCCGGTGTTTTTTGGTTCTGCGGTCAACAATTTCGGCGTCCGCGAACTCCTCGACTGTTTTGTGGAGATTGCCCCCTCCCCGCTTCCCCGGGTCACCGAGGAGCGCGTGGTTCAGCCGTCCGAAGCCTCCTTCAGCGGGTTTGTGTTCAAGATCCACGCCAACATCGACCCCCGGCATCGCGACCGGATTGCCTTTTTGCGGGTGTGCTCCGGCATTTTCGAGCGCAACACGCCCTATCACCATGTCCGTCTCAACCGGGATCTCCGCTTTTCCAATCCCACCTCGTTCATGGCCTCCAAAAAAGAAATCGTGGACCAGGCCTTTCCCGGTGATGTGGTCGGACTGTACGACAGCGGCAATTTCAAGATCGGCGATGCCCTCACGTCGGGAGAGGACCTCCACTTCAAAGGCATGCCGAGTTTCAGCCCCGAGATTTTCCGGCTGGTCAACAACGACGACCCCATGAAGGCCAAACCTTTCGTGAAGGGACTGGACCAATTGATGGACGAAGGGGTGGCCCAGCTGTTTACGCGGGTGATGGATGGCCGCAAAATCATCGGTGTGGTGGGTCATCTTCAGCTCGATGTCATCCAGTACCGACTGGAGCACGAATACGGGGCGAAGGTGAGCTATGAACCGGTCAATCTGCACAAAGCCTGCTGGGTCAGCTGTCCGGACAAGAAGACCCTGGAGGCATTCACCCAACGGCGCAGCCGGGATCTCGCAAGGGACACCGAGGGCCAGTTGGTGTTTCTGGCTGAATCGCCCTGGATGCTGAAAATGGCCCAGGACAACCACCCGGAGATCCAGTTCCGGATGATGAGCGAAGAGTAAGGGAAAGGGGTATTCCTCTGAAATGCCCTATTTTTACCGTATGGTTCAGGTGCTCTTGTTTGCCGTGATCGGACTTTTCGCGGCCATGCTTTTCCTGCAGTTCTATTTCCGCGTGAGGGTGTTGGGTGTTTACCGGTCGCTGGTGAGGCAGCGGGTACAGTTTGGCGCCCTGGAGATTTTCGATCGGCAGAAGCGCATGGCGGTCCAGGAGCGATATCCCGCTGCTTCCGGTGAGATTGATTTGTTTGCGCGCCATCTCCGGTATTCCATGCGGATGGCTTCCATCCTTCTGGCATTGATCACCGCCTTTGGTGCCCTGTTGATGTACACCCGTTCCTGACCCTCAAGCCGCTTGCAGGTCTAAACTTCCAAAAAAACACGGTATGCGGTATGGCGTTTTCGGAGCCGGACACCTGGGCAAGATCCATTTGAAATGCATTCGCGAATCAGGTGAACTCCAGCTGGCCGGGTTTTATGACCCGGATCCGGCGCAGGCCAAAGCCGCGTCCCAGACCTTCGGGACGGTAGCCTTTGATCATCCGGAGGAGCTGTTGGCCGCCTGTGACATCGCGGATATCGTGACCCCGACCGTGAGCCATTACGCGTTGGCCCGACAAGCCCTGGAGGCCGGCCGCCATGTCTTCATCGAAAAACCCGTCACGCATACCGTGGAGGAGGCCGAATCGCTCATGGCGCTTCGCGACACCACCGGTCTGCAAGTGCAGGTGGGCCATGTTGAGCGGTTCAATCCCGCCTTTCTCGCCCTGGGCAACCGACCGCTGGACCCGATGTTTATCGAGGGGCACCGTCTGGCTCCCTTCAATCCGCGGGGCACGGATGTTTCGGTCGTCCTCGATCTGATGATTCACGACCTGGACATTCTTTTGCATAACGTGCCATCCCGCGTGGTGGATATCGCCGCCAATGGCGTAGCCGTGGTCAGTGATACTCCCGACATCTGCAATGCGCGGATCACCTTCGCCAATGGATGTGTCGCCAATCTGACGGCCAGCCGGATTTCGCTCAAACAAATGCGAAAAATGCGACTGTTTCAGCGCGACGCGTACATTTCTCTGGATTTCCTTGAAAGACAAGCTTCCCTTTTGCGTTTGAATCACGAAGCGCCTGCCGACGGGTCTCCCGCCTTTGAACTGGACACTCCCAAAGGGCGCAAATGGATCACCATGGAAGCCCCCTCTCTCGAACCGGTCAACGCCATTCGGCTGGAGCTTGAATCTTTCGCCCGGGCCATCCGGGAAGGAAAACCTCCGCCCGTTTCCCTGGAAGACGGCCTCGAGGCGCTCCGGGTGGCCTACATGATTCTCGAACGCGTGGACCAAAACCAGATACATGTCTGATCATCCTGCCCGCCTGCTCCGCGCGATCATCGGCGTGGCCCTGGTCATTCCTTTCGCGGCCTGCGACAAGGAGGAGGAAATCCCGTCCTGGGTAGAGGTGACCGGCTACACGGTCACGGTCCAGCCCGGGGAGGGCACGGCCGACCATCAGTTGACCGAGGTGTATGTGTACACCCCGTCCGCCTTCCTCGGCGCCTTCCCTATCCCCGGCCGGATCCCGATTCTCGAAAGCGGGCAGGTAACCCTGGATTTTTTCCCGGGAATCCGCGCCAACGGGATCAAGGCCTCGCCCGACATCTACCCCTTCCTCGCCCGATACCGGACGACGGTGGATCTCGTACCGGATTCCACCATTTCGCTGCAGCCCGACTTCAGGTATGATGCCATTTCCCGGATCCGGTTTGTCGAAGATTTTGAAGGCGGCGTCAAGACGTTCC
Organism: Saprospiraceae bacterium; assembly: GCA_024103195.1. Lineage (GTDB taxonomy): Bacteria > Bacteroidota > Bacteroidia > Chitinophagales > Saprospiraceae > JAGNXB01. Next base: position 5,291 of record JAGFIW010000230.1, read on the forward strand.
AACAGACCCTCGACGGGAGGCCGCTGGAAGCCGTGGCCGAGGGATTTGAAGGACAAGGAGGACTTATTTTTCTCGATACCCTGGAACGTGTGGCCGAAATAACCACCGACGTGATCGCGGATCTGCCCAGGAACGGTACGCCCGTTTATCTCGAAATCAACTATCGCAATGATGCCCCTTTCCTGGTAGGCATCATCGGAGAAGACGCCGGCATCCCGAATGTTCGTCAATACCTGGTGGGCCTCAATCCCCGCGACACCTGGAACAAGGTCTATATCAGCCTCACCGACCTCGTCAACCAGACGCAGCTGACCAACCTCCGTATTGCCATCTATGCCGCCCTGCCCACCACCGGTGAAACGGAATCCCGGATTTGGATCGACAACGTCAAACTGATCCATTCATGATCCGCAATCCGCTGCGCCGGCGCGCGCTGATTACCTATTTCGCCGCGGACTTTGTGACGGCCATGGCCGCCTGGCTCGCCTTCTTCATGTGGCGAAAATGGTCGGAGACCCAGTCCTGGAGCGTCGAAGTCTGGGAAGATCCCAATTTGTTTCTGGGCATCCTCATCGTACCTGCAGGCTGGATCCTGCTTTTTGCCCTGTTTGACGAGTACCGGGAAATATACCGCAAGTCGCGTCTCGCCACCCTGACGAGAACCTTTTTTCTCGTCCTCATCGGATCACTGGTCCTCTTTTTTACGCTGGTCCTCGACGACATCGTCCGGGATTTTCGCACCTATTACGGTTCTTTCTTCTCCCTGTTCCTCATCCATTTCGTGTTGTTCGCCACCGTGCGGATGATTCTTCTGACGCGGGCCAGCCGGCGGCTGAAATCCGGGATGGTCACTTTCAACACATTGATCATCGGGGGCAACCAGAACGCGGTGGATCTCTACCAGGAGATTGTCGGGCGGGAAAAAGGCCTGGGCTACAAATTCGTCGGATTCATAGACACCAACGGCCAGAGCACCAATGAGCTCGAAGCCTTTTTGCCCCGCAAGGGGAAGTTGGCCGATCTGGCCCGGATCATCGAGGAAGAACACATCGAGGAAGCCATAGTGGCCATTGAGACGTCGGAGCACGACAAACTGAGCCAGATCCTCAATTTGCTCTTCGATTATGATGACCGCCTGCTCGTCCGGATCATACCCGACATGTACGACATCATCCTGGGCACCGTCAAAATGACTCATGTCTACGGGGCTGTCCTGATCGAGATCAAACGGGAATTGATGCCGCGCTGGCAAAGGCTCATCAAACGCCTGATGGATCTGGTGGTCAGCCTGGCGGGATTGCTTCTCTTCCTCCCCCTGATGGTGTACATCGCCATCCGCGTCAAGCTGTCGAGCAAGGGGCCGGTCTTCTTTTCCCAGGAGCGTATAGGCCTCAACGGGCGACCGTTCCAGATTGTCAAATTTCGCTCCATGTATGTCGATGCCGAGGAGGAGGGGCCCCAGCTCAGCCGCGAAGGCGATGACCGGTGTACACGATGGGGTGCCGTCATGCGCAAATGGCGGCTCGACGAATTGCCGCAATTCTGGAACGTGTTGCGCGGTGACATGTCGCTCGTGGGCCCGCGGCCGGAACGGCGTTATTATATTGAGCAGATCAGCGACAAGGCGCCGCATTACAAGCAATTGCTGAAAGTGCGCCCGGGAATAACGAGTTGGGGGCAGGTCAAATACGGCTATGCCTCCAGTGTGGAAGAAATGCTGCAGCGTTTGAAATTCGATATTTTGTATATCGAGAACATGAGCCTGGGCCTGGATTTCAAAATCCTTTTTTATACCCTGCTTGTCCTGCTTCAGGGCAAAGGAAAATGAGTGGCTCCTACCCTGACGATGCCGATATTCGCCTTCGCCGTACGCGCGCTTGGGTGGAGCGGGTGGTGATCGGCCTGTCCTTGTGCCCGTTTGCCGCCCAACCTTTCCGGGAAGAGAAAATCCGTTGGGTCTGTTGGCCGGACAAAAGCGTACCGGAAATCCTGGAGGCATTTCTTGAGGAGGTCCATTTGCTCGACACCCACCCGGAATGGGAAACCAGTCTGCTGATCCTGCCCGGGTTGGCGGCTGCATTCGACGATTATCTGGACCTCCTTGACATGGCGGAGGCATTGTTGATCCAGCGGGGTTACGAAGGCATTTATCAGGTGGCGAGCTTTCATCCGGAATACCGTTTTGAAGGGCACGCGGAAGAGGACCCGGCCAATTACACCAACCGGTCGCCGTATCCGATGTTTCACCTGATCCGGGAAGAAAGCATCACCCGGGCGCTGACCCACTACCCCCACCCGGAGCAGATCCCGGTGCGCAACAAGGCCCTCTTGCGGCACATGGGGTTGGAGGTCATCCGGTAACTGGCCCAACCGGCGGAGTAAGTCCCGCTCTCAGCGGACTACGGTCACGTCGCCCTTGTACAGGCGCGTCCCGCCATCCGCCAGCTCGACTTCCACCACATAGACATAAACGCCCGGATCCATGATCTGGCCCCGGAAGGTGCCATCCCATCCAACACCCGGGTCATTGACGGGCAGGTGGCGCTCAAAATATAAGTTATTACCCCAGCGGTCATAAATCGCCAGATGGCGGACACCCACCACCTGTGCATTGCCGTAAACGGAGAATACGTCATTGATGCCGTCCTCATCCGGTGAAAAACTGTTGGGAATATACACCCGGGGGAAATCCTCCGCCCTCAATA
>JAGFIW010000079.1 GCA_024103195.1 Saprospiraceae bacterium
GCGGGGAGCGCAAGCGGGTGGCCCTGGCCAGGGTCATCCGCCGGGAGCCCGATTTCCTCATCCTCGACGAACCCACCAACCACCTCGACGTTGACATGTTCGAGTGGCTGGAGCAGTGTCTCGGTCAGCCCGGGCTGTCTTTGTTTATCGTGACCCACGACCGGTATTTCCTGGAGATTGTGTGTGACACCATCGTCGAGCTCGACCGCGGGCAATTGTTCAAGTACAAAGGCAACTATGCCGATTTTCTGGAAAAGAAACTGACCCGGGAAGAAACGCGGGAAGCCGAATCCGGCAAGATGAAAAAGCTGATGCTCCGCGAACTGGAATGGGTGCGCCGATCCCCTTCCGCAAGGGGGACCAAGGCCAAAGCCCGGGTGGATCGTTTTCACGAACTGAAGGAATTGGTCAATCAGCCCGGTCCCGACAAGGACCTCCGGATTGATCTCAAAGGCAGCCGGCTCGGCAGCAAGATCCTCGAGGTCCACTACCTGACCAAATCATTTGGCGACCGCAAGATCATCGACCATTTCAATTACAATTTCCGCAAGGGAGAGAAGGTGGGCATCGTCGGGCCCAACGGCGCCGGCAAAACGAACTTTCTGCATCTGCTGACCGGACAGCTTCGGCCTGACGGCGGCAAGATCGTCACCGGAGGGACGGTGATTTTCGGCTATTACACCCAGACGGGACTTGACCTCGGGGAGGACAAAAAAGTGATTGACGTCGTGCAGGATATCGCCGAGTTTGTGCCTCTGGAAAAAGGGATGAAACTCACGGCACCTCAATTGCTGGAACGGTTTCTTTTTCCGAGACCCCAGCAGCAGGTGTGGGTGTCCCAGCTCTCGGGGGGAGAAAAGCGGCGTCTGCATCTGCTCACCGTGCTGATGCGCAATCCCAACGTCCTGATCCTCGATGAGCCGACCAACGACCTCGACATATTAACCCTGAATATTCTCGAGGATTACCTGATGGATTTTCCGGGGGTGGTGCTGATCGTGACCCACGACCGGTATTTCATGGACAAGATTGTCGATCACCTGTTCATTTTTGAAGGGGACGGCAAGATCCGCGACTTCAACGGGACCTATTCGGAATACCGCCTTCGGGAAAAACAGCGGCAGGAGGAGGTGCGCCGTCTGGAGCCGTCCGAACGTCAGACCCCTTCGGTCCGGAAGTCCCGCACGCAGCACCCGCACCAGAAGGCGATCCAGCGCCTCGAAAAGGAAATTGCCGCCCTGGAAGCCCGGCGGGAGGAAATCCATTTGCTTTTTACGGATACGGTGCCCGATCCCATGGATATTGCCCGGCTCAGCGCCGAGCTGGACCAGATCAACCGGCTGATCGGCGAAAAGGAAGGCGAATGGATGCGCCTGGTTGAGGACGAGGCAGGAACGGATTCCGTCCAACGGTGAGGCCCTTTCATCGAAAACTCGAATGGAGGCCGTTCGGGTCGCTTACCTTTATACCGGTATGTTTACCTGGCTCAAACTGATCCCTGCGAGTTTCCTCCAGTCCATGGAGGAGCTGCGCACGCACATGACCCGCAGTGTGCTTTCTCTCCTCGGCATCACGATCGGCATTTTCTGCATCATGTCCATCAAATCGGCGGTGGACAGCCTGGAAGCCAATATCCGGCACAGCTTTGAAAAACTCGGGGACGATGTGCTCTACATCACCAAGATGCCCTGGAATGAAGACCCTTCGGCCAATTACTGGAAATATCTGAGGAGGCCCAACCCTGCCTATGACGATTACAGGGCCATCCGGGAGAAGAGTACGGCTTCCGGCCTGGTCACCTATTCCATCTTTCTGGGGCGCAAACCGGTGAAGTACGGATCCAGTGTGGCGGATCGCGCTTATCTCGTCGCCGCCACGGAGGATTATGACCGGTTGTTCAAC
>JAGFIW010000106.1 GCA_024103195.1 Saprospiraceae bacterium
GACGCCCGGGCCGAACACGAAGTTTTCCTGCGCTTTTCGGAACTCGTCACCGGGCGCTCAGCCATCCTCATTTCCCACCGGTTTTCCACCGTGCGGATGGCCGACCGCATCCTCGTCCTGCACCAGGGTCGAATCCTTGAACAGGGTACCCATGCCCAACTCCTCGCCGCCGACGGCCTCTATGCCGAACTGTTCAACCTGCAAGCCCGCGGCTACCTGTGAACTCCCGGGGATGCCCGCTTGTTTCCTCCTGTACCGGTTGGCCATCCCGACCGTTCAGGCCTGCGGAAAATTTTAACCCTATAAGTGCCTGAATAGGAACGGCATCGCCCCAAAACCCCCGGTCAACGCCATCCGCTGCTCCTCCACCGCCGTAACCTTACCCCACAGGAGGTCGTATCATACAAGGTCCGGCGGACAAGGCATTGGAACCTATGGTACAAACCCCTCATTTCATGCCTGCTATCCGCCCGGACGAACGGATAAAACCATTTCGACCCAGGCAATACGCATGATCCCATGTTGAAGCAGAGTCTCAGTCAGAAGATGTTGCAAAAGCTGTCTCCCCAGCAGATACAGCTGATGAAGCTTTTGCAGATCCCCACCGCTATCCTCGATCAGCGCATCCAGGAAGAACTGGAAGCCAATCCCGCTCTCGAGGAGTCCGATGATCGGGAAGACCTCTACGAAAGCCGGGAAGATGATCCCGCCGGCGAAGACCTGGCTGCCGGCAGTGAGGAGGACGAATTCGAGGCCGACAACATCGACGAACCCGAGGTCTTCGAAATGGACGAATACCTCAATGATTACATCGAAGACGACGATCCCGCCAGCTACAAATACCGCGTCGAGGAAGGGCAACCCGAAGAACAAAAACACGTGCCCATCGCTGTCCAGCACACCCTCCACGACTACCTCGAAGAACAGCTCGGATTGCTCAATATCGATGACGAGCGATCCATGGTCATCGCCCGACAGATCATCGGAAGCATCGACGACGACGGCTATCTGCGGCGCGACCCGGTCGCCATCATCGATGACCTGATGTTCAGCCAGAATGTCACGGCCTCCGAAGAAGAAGTGCTGGCCATGCTCACGCGCATCCAGAGCCTTGACCCCCCCGGCATCGGAGCTCGCAACCTCCAGGAATGCCTCCTCATCCAAATCCGACAGCATCTCACCGCCGCCCGGCATGCCGCCACCGATGAAGAGCTCGACACGCTGATGATCGCCTTCCGGATCCTGGAAAAATATTTCAACGAATTCACCAAAAAACACTACCCCCGCCTCCAGCGACAACTCAATCTCAAGGAATCACAGCTCAAACAGGCGATCGATATCATCCTCAAACTCAATCCCAAACCGGCCAGCGGATTTACCGGTGGCGGCAGTGATCATGTCCAGTATATCGTCCCCGATTTCATCATCTACAACCGGGAAGGCGAACTCGATCTGCAGCTCAATACGCGCAATGCCCCCGATCTGAGGGTCAACGACCACTATACGGAAATGCTGCGCACCTTCAAGGAATCCAATCAGGGCAAGCGCATCGGCAACAAGGAAAAAGAAGCCTTCTTTTTCATCAAACAGAAAATCGATTCCGCCCGCTGGTTTATTGATGCCATTCGCCAGCGCCAGGATACCATGTTCCGGACGATGTATGCCATCATGAATTACCAAAGGGAATATTTCATGACGGGCGATCAACGCAAGTTGAGACCCATGATCCTCAAAGACGTGGCCGACATCACCGGTCTGGATATCTCTACCGTTTCGCGGGTGGCCAACAGCAAATTCGTACAGACCGAATTCGGCACCAAACGGCTCAAGGATTTCTTTTCCGAATCCCTCCAGACCGAAAACGGCGATGAGGTGTCCACCCTCGAGGTCAAAAAGATCCTCACCGACATCATTGCGTCCGAGAACAAACGCAAGCCGTATTCCGACGAGAAACTCAAGGTGATGCTGCGCAAGAAGGGCTACAACATCGCCCGCCGGACAGTGGCCAAATACCGCGAACAGCTCAACGTACCCGTCGCCCGCCTCCGCAAAGTCCTCTAAGGAGGGATCCGACCCCCTTTGGAGCACCGCTCAACGGACCAGGTGCTCGTGCAGGAAAGAGGTCATCCGGTTGAACAAATGAATACGGGTCATCCCCCCGCGAATCCCGTGGTCCCGGTTGGGATAAAACACCATGTCAAAAGCCCTGTTGGCCCTGATCAGGGCGTCACTCATTTCCACCGCGTGCTGAAAATGGACGTTGTCATCCGCCATGCCATGGGCCAGGAGATAAGCCCCCTTCAGGCGATCGGCAAAATAGACGGGTGAATTGTCCCTGTACCCCGCCGGGTTGTCTTTTTCCGTCTGCATGTATCGCTCCGTATAGATCGAATCATACCATTTCCAGTTGGTGACTGGCGCCACGGCAATCGCGGCCCTGAAGACCTCTGATCCCTTCAAAAGGCACAGCGTGGACAAAAATCCGCCATAACTCCACCCGAACATACCGATGCGGGAAGCATCCACCCAGGG
>JAGFIW010000122.1 GCA_024103195.1 Saprospiraceae bacterium
CTCCATGCGGTGCCTGACCGGACGGAAGGAGGGCAGGGCCTGCTGGATCCGGGAAGCGGCAATTCCCGCATGTCGCGCGGCGAGGATGGCACAGGTCGTGTTGTACAGATTGTGATCACCCTGGAGAACGAATTTCCTGAGGTCATAACGGTCGGCGTCCACTTCCAGCCAGGACCCGGATACACCGGCAGCATTTCCAACTCTGACCTGTCTGGCCCGTGAGGGTCTGCTTTGGGCCACTTCCTCGAGATAGGGATTACCAGCCTGAAAAATGAGAAGGTCTTCCTCCTTTTGATTCAACGTGATGTTCCATTTGGCGTCGGCATAGGCCTCCATGCGGTTGCCGTACCTGTCGAGGTGATCGGGGGTCAGGTTGAGGATAATGGCTATGTCAGGCCTGAATGCCCCCGTATCCTCCAATTGGAAACTCGAGAGTTCCAGGACATACCAGTCTTTGGGCGGCTCCAGGGCCAGACGAGACATGCCATATCCGATGTTTCCTCCACAGCCGGTGTTGAACCCGGCCGATCGAAACAGGTGGTCCACCAGATGCGTGGTGGTGGTCTTGCCATTCGTGCCGGTGATCCCTACAATACGACCGGATAGAAAGCGGGCAGCAAAACTGATTTCCGATTCGACGATAACCCCGCGTTGCCTGTAGGATTGGACCAGAATATGATCACCAGGAATGCCGGGACTTTTGATGACTCTTTCCGCCTCCTGCAATACCGGCGAGAAATGCCCCTCCTCCTCAAAGGGGATCTCGGCCCGCAACAACTCTTCGCGATAGGCTGCCGGTATGGTGCCGCTGTCACTGAGGAATACATGGAACCCTTTGGCTTTGGCCAACAGGGCGGCACCTACGCCGCTTTCACCACCTCCCAATATGACGACCATCTCACCCATGTGCCTAACGGATTTTGAGGGTGATGACCGAAAAAACGGCAAGCAGAATCCCTACAATCCAGAACCTCGCCACAATCTTGGCTTCATGCCATCCCTTCTTTTGGTAATGATGATGGAGGGGGGACATGAGAAAGATACGCCTGCCTTCGCCGTATTTTTTTCGTGTGTACTTGAAATAAGACACCTGGAGGATGACCGACACGTTTTCGATGAGGAAGATGCCGCACAACACCGGGATGAGCAATTCCTTGCGCAGGACAATGGCCAGCGCCGCAATCATTCCCCCCAGGGTCAAACTGCCCGTATCCCCCATGAAGACCTGGGCGGGATAAGCATTATACCACAGGAATCCCACGCAGGCACCAACCAGACAGGCGGCGAAAATCACCAACTCGGCCGAATCCGGCAGAAAGAATATGTCCAGATACCGGGCGAATACAGCATTGGAACTCAGATAGGCCATGATCCCCAGTGTGGCGGCAATAATGCCGGATATCCCCGTCGCCAGACCATCCAGGCCATCCGTCAGATTGGCGGCGTTGGAAACCGCCGTCACAATCAGGATGATCAGGGGGATGAAGATGATCCAGGCCCATGTGGAGGCATTATCCCCGAGAAACCACAGAAACCGGCTATAGTCGAGTTGGTTGCCCTTCATGAAGGGCACGTTCGTCAGGGTCGTCTTGACATGGGCATAGGAAATAATGCCATCACTCTGGTCATCGTATACCCGTTGCGTCTTGACGATTTGATATCCCTCCTTTTGGGCTTGTTCCAACGGCAGCCGGACGGTTACTCCGTCGTGGTAAAGCATGACCAGCCCGACGATCAGCCCCAGCCCGATCTGTCCGATGATTTTGAAGATGGCCTTGAGCCCCGCTTTGTTTTTACGGAATACCTTGATGTAATCATCCAGAAAACCGATCGTCGCCATCCATATCGTGGAGAGCAGCATGAGCTGAATGTACACGTTGTTGAGACGTGCCATCAGGAGACAGGGAATGGCGACGGCCAGGACGATGATGATGCCTCCCATGGTTGGGGTCCCCTCCTTTTCTTTTTGCCCCTGCAATCCGAGGTCCCGGACGGATTCACCGATCTGCAGCGATCGCAGTTTGCGGATGATGGTCGAACCGAAGACCATGGAAATCAACAAGGAGAGGATGATGGCCATCCCTGCCCGGAAGGTGATATACCGGAACAGGCCCGATCCGGGCAGATCCATGATCCGGTCCAAATATTCGAACAGGTGGGTCAGCATGGTTTAGCTCTCTTGTGTCGTGATCCATCCGGTGGGACAACGGGGCGGGCCTTTGCCCGCCCCATGTCACCGTACCGAACCAAACTGAAATGATCCTCAAGCCCTAAACGGGCACTTTGTATTGTTCAAAGGCTTCCTTCAGCCTTTGTTTATCGTCGAAAGGAGTACGGACCCCTTTGATTTCCTGATACTTTTCATGGCCTTTTCCTGCCAAAAGGATGACGTCGCCGGGCCGTGCCCATCGTATGGCCACCTGGATGGCCTGTTCCCGAAAAGTGACCGGCTGCACTTTGGACCGGTCATCAGGCGGGACGCCTTCCAGCATTTGACGAATGATCACGTCAGGATCTTCCGAACGCGGATTATCGGCGGTGAACACTGCCAGATCCGCGCCCTTGGCAGCCGCAGCACCCATCAGGGGGCGCTTGGCCGCATCCCGGTCACCCCCACACCCAATCACCACGATCAGCCGTGAGGAGATGGGGCGCACTTTCTGCAGGGTATTCAGTACTTTTTCAAGAGCGTCGGGCGTGTGGGCAAAATCGACGACTCCGATCCTGCCTCCCGGATCATGCACAACATCCATCCTTCCTTCAACGGGTTGGCATGCCGACAAAGCCGTCATGGCCTGCTCGTGGTCGATGCCGAGCAAACAGGCCGCCCCGTAGGCGGCAAGGAGATTGCTGGCATTGAAAGCACCAATCAATCGGGTAGAAACCGTCTTGCCCTCTATCCGGAGCACGAGTCCCTCCAACCGATCCTCAAGAATGCGGCCCTGAAAATCGGCGGTGTGCTGCAGCCCGAAGGTGGCGGTCCGGGCCATGCAATTTTGGACCATCACCATCCCGTTGCGATCATCCCGGTTGATCAAGGCAAAGGCATCTTCGGACAATCCGTCAAAGAAGCGCTTTTTTGCTTTCAGGTACGCAGGGAAGGTGCCGTGGTAGTCAAGATGATCATGGGTGATATTGGTGAAGATGCCACCGGCAAAATGAAGCCCTTCGGTACGGCCCTGATCGGCGGCATGCGAACTCACTTCCATAAACACATAGTCACATCCCGCTTCCACCATCGAAGCCAACAAACCCTGAAGGGACAACACATCCGGTGTTGTGAGCCGGGCAGTCTCTTCATGACCGGGCCATATGTTTTTGACTGTGGAAATCAGGCCACAGGCATATCCCAGAAACGTAAACATCTGGTACAGCGTAAAGACCACGGAGGTCTCGCCGTTGGTACCCGTCACTCCGACCAGTTTGAGCGAAGCAGACGGGTGGTCATACCAGGCACCGGCCAACGCGGCCAGCGCTTGGCGGCTGTCTGTCACCCGTACCCAAACGACGGAATCCGGTATTCCGGTTGTCGGTTCTGATTCCGCTACAACAACCCCGGCCCCAGCCTGAACAGCATGGCTGATCCAATCGTGTCCGTCCGTCACATGGCCCCTGACAGCCACAAACAGGCTGCCCGGACCCGCCGTCCGGCTATCCGGAGTGATCCGGGAGACCCTCGTCTCCCGATCACCCCGGACGTGCAGGACATCCACTCCACGAAGAAGGCATTCAAGGGATTTCAATGTTGCCAAGATTTGGTGTTTGTCCGGGAGTTGGACGTGAATGACAAAGACTGGGATTTGTATTGGTGTTCCATTGTTCCTTTATTCGAGATAGATGCGCACATACTGGCCACGGGCATGGGTTCCTGCGGCCACGGTCTGCCTTCTCACCTTGCCAATGCCGAACGGATCCACCTTCAGACCCGCATTCTCCAGCACATACAAGGCATCCCGCAATCCCATGCCGACCACGTTGGGTACCTGGCCTTCCGGGCAAAAGCGGTTGTTCAACACCAGCGTTTCTTCAGGGCCTGCCTGGGTGACAGTCCAATCCGAATCGCTGGCGTGTTCGCAGCGTACATCAGACTCCCTGCAAAGCTTGCGGAAGTCTTCGCGGTAACCGGCTTCCCATCCGGGAACGGTGAGTCCTTGTTTGCCGGCCAAAGCTTTCCCTTCCCACTCGGGAAACATTTCCATCCGGGAGGAAAAACAATAATCCGCAATGCGGCGAAAAACCGGAAGGGCCACCTCGCTTCCGTAATAACCCTGACGGGCTGCGCCGTTGATCATGACAATACAGGCATATAAAGGATCCTCCACCGGGAAATAACCGACGAAAGAACTGCGGTAGGTGACATGTTCCGTCTTCTTGTCCTGGATCCGGGCCGTTCCCGTCTTTCCGGCAAACCGGTAATGAGACGTCCTCCCATTCCGAGCCGTTCCGCGCTCCACCACACCTTCCAGCATTTCCTGCACCGTGCGTATGGTCGACCGCGATGCTATGCGCCGGCTGAGCACTCGGGGATGGAACTGCCTGACCGGTTGACCGTTGCGCTGCACTTCCGTCACCAACATGGGCCGCATCATCCGTCCGTCATTGGCTACTGCCGCATACAAGGCCAACAACTGGATCGGCGTTACTTTCATCTCGTACCCCATTGACATCCAGGGAAGGGTCACACCACTCCACATCCGCCTGCCCATGGACGGATGTTTGATCATTGGCTCGGCCTCACCTTCCAGATCAATACCCACCGGGCTGGAAAGACCGAGTTGGGCCAAATGTTCCACAAAGGCCTGTGGCTGAGCCCCGTAATAGCGCTGAACCAGTTTGGCGATGCCGACATTGGAAGACATTTCGAAGGCTTCCTGAAATGTTACCGTATCCAGGCCGTGCGGATGCGCATCCTCCATAATCCGGTCAAAGAAGGCCACCCGGCCTTTTTCCAGATCCACTTTGTCATCGGCCTCCACATGGCCGTCTTCCAGCAAAACCATGGCACTGGCCAGTTTGAATACAGAACCGGGCTCGACGGCAGAGCCAATGGCGTGATTGTATTGCTCGGTGAATCGGTCGCCATTCCGGTCCAGATTGACCATGGCCCTGATTTTTCCGGTCTTGACTTCCATGACGACCGCAACGCCGGATTCGGCTTCGTGGTCCTGCAAAGCTCTGGTCAGGGCGTGATGCGCCATATCCTGCATACCCATATCCAGGGTGGTCAGCAGGTCATTCCCAGGCTTGGGAGCAATTTCGGACAAATCATGCACCGGGATGCGCACATTGCCCGGGAGATGTTGCATCAGGCGGAATCCTTTCTCGCCCTGGATCTCATTCAGGTATTTGCCTTCCAGACCATAAGATCCTTGTCCCGTACGGCTGTGGCCGATAGTTCTGCGGGCCAGATCGCCAAAGGGTCGGCTGCGCACCTGGTGATCAAGGACGATCAATCCTCCTTTGTATTTGCCAAGACGGAACAGCGGAAACTGTTTGACCTGATTCAATTGGTTTTGATGGACACGACGCGCTATGAGGTGGTAGCGTTCGCCATTCGCACGGGCTTTGCGCAAACGGGCAGCCCATGCTCCCGGCGACAAAGAACCGTCAATGACCGTCGAGAGATAATAGCCCAACGAGTCCACATTGGCCTGGAAATCCGCGTCCGCCATGGCGCTGGATTTCATGTCCATCCGCAATTCGTACAGGACCGTTGAGGTGGCCAGAATGGCACCGTCCTCGGAAAGGATATTGCCCATCTCCGCCTCTACGGCAACCGTCCTGACATATAGGCTGTCGGCCATGGACCGCCACTTGTCTCCCTGAAACACCTGCGTATGGACCACCCGTCCCAGGATGGCCATCGCCACCAACAAGATGCCTGCAAAGACGAGATACGTCCTACCCAAAAGTTCGTTCCAGCGATTTCCGGCCATGAATCAAGGTTGGGACAGGATATGGGGAACCGTTCCGGTCTTTTCGGACTGCATGCCCGGCACCTGCAAGGCAAGTACGGATTGGCGGCTGTTGACCATCAACTCCGAACGTACGGTCAGATATTCCCAGCGAAGGGCTTTGACTTCTTTCTGCAGGGACTGATATTCCCTCACTTTGTGCTGGCCGTTGTGGGCGATATAGATATACACCACGACCAACGAGGCAACAAAGCCGAAGAAGGCGAGATTCTTCAGGATATAGTTGGCGGCTTCCTGCGGAAGCACCAGCGATCGTTTGATGGTCCAGGTACTCATATCCTATTTCTTTTCTGCTATCCTGAGTTTGGCACTGTGTGCTCTCGGATTCATTTTGGTTTCCTCATCCCCCGGCAGCACCGGTGATTTGGTGATGACCCGGAATGGCCGTTGTATATGGCCGTACCAGTCCTTTTGTGCTTCGC
>JAGFIW010000146.1 GCA_024103195.1 Saprospiraceae bacterium
CTCATCGAACGCTCCTGGTACCCGGGCCACCGGGGACTGGCCTTCTTTTGGAGTCTCTTCGCCGTCACCCTGGCTGCCCAATGGACAACGGTGATGCTCAGTCTTTACCACTTCCACCGGTTTCCGATGTATTTTATCCTTTCCGGGTTGTTTGTAGTGCCCCTGGCTAGCCTGTTTCTCACGACCGGTGTCGTGACGCTGACCGCCCAATCCTTAATCCCACCCCTGGCCATCCTGTCCGGTTGGATGTTGGACAAACAGGCCATTTTGATGAATAGCCTGGTGACCGGAATTGCGGGTTTGCCCGGCGCTACATGGGATGATCTGTACCCGGCCGCCCACTGGATTTTGGGTGTCCCGGTTCTTGCCGGTTTGCTGATGTACGGGTGGAAATGGCGATCATCATCGTCCCTGACCGCAGCCGCAGCCATACTGGCCCTTTGCACGGCTGTCGAGGCGGTGATCCGGTATGGGTCAGACCAGCGCCAGGCATGGATGCTGATCCGGCCGTTCGGAGAAAATACACGTCTGCTGTCGGTCTTTGACGGCCATCGTGTGGCCTTTGACCTCCAGGAAGGAACGGGTGTACCCCGGCGGCAGCACTGGGCCGGATGGGGACCGGTCTGGCTCGTCCCTTCGGCAACGGACATCGAAGCCGGCCCTTTGTCCAAGCGGGGCGAGCGTTGCCGGTTGGGCAAAGACTGGGTGTCCTGGGGAGGCGGACCTCCCGGCCACTTCCATGTATGTCTGCCCGGCCGGGTCCTCCCGCCGGAAAGACCGGATTCCACCACCTGGTTGTTGGCCGCCGATCTGTCGGCCCGTGAAAAACGCCATATCATCCGCCGACTGCCTCCGGAACGCACCTTTGACCTCCGCTCCCAGGGTATTTGGGTCCGTCCATTGGCGAAGGGAACGACCGGCGAACGCTAAGTCAGCCTGGAAAATGCTATTTTGGCCAGGCAGCTACTCGTATGCGTTATTTCCATTTCACACGGGGTGAACGCCGCGGACTTATCGCCAGCACCTTAGTGCTGCTCGGGGCCCTCTTTTATCTGGCGTCCCGCCACCAGGAGCCCTTGGAAATGGTGTGGGTGGTGCGGGAAACGGTCCCCTCCGTGCGGGAGCACCAGCCGGGGAAGCGCGACCGGTCCATGGTTCCTGTCGCGAAGGATCCCGCCATTCAGCCTCCGGAACCACCCCCGGCCCGGGAAAAACAACCCGTCCTTCCTCCTGTACCGTTCGACCCCAATGTGGCCGACATGGCCTCCTTGCGCCGGGCAGGGATGCCGGAACGCGTGGCGAGAACGATATTGCGATACCGGGAGAAAGGAGGGCGTTTTTACCGCAAGGAAGATCTGAAGAAGATCTATACAATGACTGATTCCCTCTATGCAGCAATAGAGCCCTATCTGGTCGTGGAAAGTACCGTCCGTCTTCATGAGGAAAAGCGGTATGCCCGGATTGATGTCAATCAGGCGGACGCAGAAACCTGTAAGCTCCTTCCGGGTATAGGCAGCGGGTATGCAGCCCGAATATGCCGGTTTCGGGACGTTCTGGGCGGATTCCTGTCCGTCAGTCAGGTCGCCGAAACGCGGGGATTACCGGATTCCGTTTACCGTCGCATCGAGCCCCTTTTGGATATTTCACCCGTGTTGAGAAAGCTTCCGGTCAACCGGCTATCTGCCGATTCCCTGGCCCTTCATCCCTATATATCGGCCAAACAAGCCAGGTTGCTGGTAAGATACCGAACGCATCACGGCCCTTACCACTCCACGGAGGATGTGGAAAAATGCAAGTCGTTTACCAGGGAAGAATTGGAAAAAGTGTCGCCCTATTTCGATTTCGATCCCGGTTAGGAAGCGTGGGCCGGCCGAAATCCGCGGACAAATGTGGCCATGTCTTCCACCATATCCGGTGACCCGGCCACAATGGTTTCCCGTTGGTGCAGAGCGGTCGCTTCGCGCTCCATGATCCGCTCCAGGCCGGTCGTGATGGCCCTGCCGCCAGCCTGCTCGACCACAAATGCCATGGGATTGCATTCATACAAGAGACGGAGTTTGCCCTGCGGATGCTTTTGGGTGCCGGGATAGAGGAATATCCCTCCCTGAAAGAGCGTCCGGTGGATATCGGCCACCATGGACCCGATATATCGCAGTCCGAGTTGCTGGTCGGCACATCGGTCGATATACCGGCGGATCTCTTCGTCAAACATCCGGAAATACCCCTGGTTGACCGAATAGCAAGGTCCCCGGGCGGGGATCTTTATATCGCGGTGGGAAAGGCAGAATTCTCCGATGGATGGGTCGAGCGTGAACCCGTTGACCCCTTGACCGGTGGTGTATACGATCATGGTCGAAGTGCCGTATATGACATACCCGGCAGCAACCTGGTCTACCCCACGCTGGAGGAAATCCTCCAATTGGCAGGGTGCATGGATGGGACTCCTCCGCCGAAAGATGGAAAAAATGGTGCCGATGGATACATTGACATCAATATTGGAGGATCCATCCAACGGATCGAAAAGCACCACGTACTTGGAGGATTTGCCGTCAATCCCTTTTACCGGCAGGATGTCGGGCAGTTCCTCGGAGGCCAGCCCACAACACTCCCCGCTGTTCTGCAGGAATTCGATCATCCGGTCATTGGCATACAAGTCGAGTTTCTGCACCTGGTCCCCGCTCTGATTCTCGGATCCGTCTATCCCGAGGATGTTGACCAGTCCTGCCTTGTTGACTTCCCGGTTGATGATTTTGGCGGCCACTCCGATATCGCGAAGCAGACCGGACAATTCGCCCGTGGAAGCGGAATGGGCTTTTTCGGAACGCAGGATGAACTCATCCAGGGTAATGATGCGCGGCGCTGATTCCTTCATAGTGGGGCATGTGGCCTGTGGAGCCCAAAGATAAGACTCCTCCGTCAGGCCGTGAAAGAAACCTACTTTTGCGGGGCCAATCCTCGTCTCCTTGAAGCACTTGAGGTCATTGAACCCCTGGTTTTGGAAATACCGCTACCGGTTGCTCCTGGGCGTGCTGTTTGTCGCCCTGGCCAATTATTTTGGTGTCCTCCAACCCAAAATGGTGCGTTTTGCCCTGGACGAAGTGGTGAGCAATATGCGCCTATATCCCCTTCTCGATGGATTTGAAGCGCGGTCGGACTTCCGCTCCTTCATCGGCAGTCAATTGTTGTTTTTCGGGGCACTGGTCCTGGCGTTTGCGTCCCTGATGGGTGTGTTCATGTTTTACATGCGTTGGACCATCATCGTCATGTCGCGCCTGATCGAGTACGACCTCCGAAAAGGAATCTACGATCACCTGCAAAAACTGGACACGGCCTTTTACAAGCGACACAACACGGGAGATCTGATGTCCCGCATCACGGAAGATATCTCCAAGGTGCGGATGTATCTCGGCCCGGCCATATTGTATGGCATCAACTTGATCACATTGTTTATTCTGGTCATCCAGGCGATGATACAGGTCAATGCCGAGCTCACCCTTTACAGTCTGTTGCCGTTGCCCGTCCTCTCGGTGGCGATTTATTACGTCAGTGAATGGATCAATCGGAGGAGCGCCAAAATCCAGGCACAGCTGTCCCGGCTCACCACCGTTGCCCAGGAGGTGTTCAGCGGGATCAGGGTGATCAAATCCTATGTCCAGGAGAAGGCCATGGGCCGGCTTTTCGGTGCCGAGAGCGATGTTTTTCTGCAAAAATCCATGGCCCTGGCCAGAGTGGATGCGCTCTTTTTTCCCTTCATGGTCCTCATGATCGGCATCAGCACCATGATCACCATTTATGCGGGAGGATTGAAGGTTTTTGCCGGTGACATCACCACCGGCAACATCGGAGAGTTTGTCATTTACGTCAATATGCTGACGTGGCCCGTCACCTCCATTGGTTGGGTGGCCTCCATCATCCAGCAGGCGGAGGCATCCCAGCAACGGATCAATGAACTCATGGCGGTCAGACCTTCTCTTCCGGAAGGTACACGGACTTTACAGCACTGGGATGGGGACATTGCGTTCAGGGACGTCTCTTTTACCTACCCTGATACCGGGATCCAGGCATTGAAAGGTGTTACCTTTCGCTTGACCCCGGGCAAACGGATGGCCCTCGTCGGTCGTACCGGAAGCGGCAAATCCACGGTGGCCGAACTAATCCTTCGGATGTATGATACCAGTGAAGGGCAGATTTTGATTCACGGCAGGGATATCAGGGAATGGAAACTGGAGGATGTGCGCCGGCAGACCGGCTATGTCCCGCAAGACGTCTTCCTGTTCAGCGATACCGTGGCGGCCAATATTGCCTTCGGTATGGAGTCGGCCG
>JAGFIW010000150.1 GCA_024103195.1 Saprospiraceae bacterium
GGGTGTATTGATAGCGCAGGAAAAGACTTTGCGAAGCACTTTGTCGCAAGTCGGGATTGCCGAGGGTCCACTGCAGGGGATTCTGGTTGTTGAGGACATTCTGAAGTTGATCAATACCGGGCAGGCGCGTATTGCTGCGGAAAAACAACCGGATACTGCGGAATCGGTCGGGCGACCAACGGAGAGAAGCAAACGGCAGAATATTGCGGAATGTCGAGGAAAATTCCTGCTGCTGGGGCAGGATTTGATCATTGACCAGAGAGGCCGACTGGTAATTCACTCTGGCCGTTATGTTGAAGGTGCGGTCGGACCCGTAATTCCATCCCAGGCCTCCGTTGTGGGTAAAATAATCATTGGAAAACCGGTTGCTCAACAAGTCGTTGGGCAGGTTGTACAGGCCCTCGGTCTCGTTGTAATCCATCGTCAACCGGTCGGATTCTTCCTGCTGGATGCTGAAGCGGTAGCTGGCGAGCAGTTGGCTGTTGGGGGTGAGCGGTTCGGTGTATTCCCAATGTCCTGATCCGTTCCAGTTGCCGGTTTCCAGTGTGGCCTGCTGGCGGATGGTATCCGTCGCAGGCTCCGGAATCCAGAAGGCATTTTCCGACTGCAGCGCGTTGTTGCCTGATTTGGGGGCATATCCGGCGACGAGATTGACCGACAGGGTGCGTCGCGGCTTGGCAAACCGGTGCCTCCACATGAGGTCGGCCTCACCACTCCAGGTTTCAAGCCGGGATCCGAATCGGGCCTGGCCCTGGTTGAGCAGGTTATCCACCTGGCGGGTTTCAGAGGTGGACAGCTCTTCCCCATTGTTGCTTTGGAAAGTGAAACGCGGCCGGAAGAGCAGCGAATTCATGCTGTCGATGCGGTGGTCAATACGCATGGTGGCGCGGTGATTGTTGTTCCGGTTGGAGGTGGCGGACCGCGAGGTTGTCACATCCCCTTGACCTTCAACACTCAGAAACTGGCGCACCCAATCATTTTCCGCTTCGTTGTCGCCAGTGTTGAAAAAATAACTCCCGGAAACTTCGGTTTTCGTGCCCCAGTCCTCGGAATAATTCAACCCGAAGGCGGTCGTACGGGTAATGCCTCCCCTTGCATTGACCAGAAAATCACTGGCGCCCCCATTGCCCCTGAAGGAAGGTCTTCCCGGCATGGACGGACCGCCTCTGCCCGACTGTCCCAGTACACCCAGGATGTCCTCGGAGGCAAAATTCTGTACGTTGATGTTGTTGGACATCCCGATGAGGGAAATCCGGCGGTCGCCATCAAAGATGTTGATGTTGCCCCCGCTCTGGTATCGCGCATCCGAACCGTATCCCGCATATACTTTTCCGAATTGCCCCGCCCGCATGTCGGTCCGGGTCACAATATTGATGGTTTTGACGGTATTGCCGTCCTGGATCCCGCTGAACTGGGTCTGCTCGCTGGCCTGGTCAAAGATCTGGATCTTGTCCACCACCTCCGCCGGCAGATTTTTCAATGCGGCCGATGGGTCATTGCCGAAAAAAGGTTTTCCGTCCACGAGGACCTTGCCCACATTTTCTCCCTGTACCTTGACCTGACCGCCTTCCGTCTGTACGGAAGGCATTTTGGTGATGAGGTCCTCCGCGGAAGCGTCCTTCATGACTTTGAAGGCCGAAGCATTGAATTGAACGGTATCTTCCTTCTGCGTGGCCGTCGGCGCCTGCTCCCTGACTTCCACGGATTCCAGGAGCACGGAGGATTCTTCCAGTTTCACCACGCCCAGATCCAGGGGGCCGGTGCCGACCCGGATATTCAGAATTTGGGTTTGATAGCCCAGAAAAGAAATTTCCAGATCGTAGGCACCCTGCCTGATGTCCCTGAGCACAAACCGGCCGCGGGCATTGGTGACATCGGTCCTGACATCCTCACCTCCCGGTAGGCGAAGCCTGACGGTGGCACCGGCCAATGGCTCTTCCGATGGGTCGGCGATGCGACCCGTTACAGGAACGGTTTGGCCCCACGACTGCCCGAAACCGGCCACAATGAACAGGGTTAGCACAAAACGGA
>JAGFIW010000235.1 GCA_024103195.1 Saprospiraceae bacterium
CCGACATCGGCGAGGACCTTGAGCTCCAGGATCCGCCATTCTTCCCGCCCGGGTTCGCCGGGTTGGGCATAGCGGGGCGCCTGGTTGGTGGCGGTGGCGAAATGCTGGTTGCCGAGGCCGCCCCGGCCGCCGGGGGTCAGGACCCGCGACTCGCCATGCCGGGTAATCTCGAAGAGCACCGCTCCGGTTTCCGCATCGCGGGCCACGGTGCCCAGGGGTACTTCGAGGATGACGTCCTTGCCCCGGCCTCCGGTCTTGTTGGCGCCTGCACCATTGTGGCCGTCTCCGGCGATGACGTGTTTGCGGAATTTGAGGTGGAGCAGTGTCCACAGGTTGCGGTTGCCCTCGAGGATGATGGAGCCTCCGTCACCGCCGTCGCCTCCGTCCGGGCCACCATGGGGGTTGCCTTTCTCGCGCAGGAAATGCATCGAGCCCGCTCCGCCCTTTCCGGAGCGGCAGCAGATCTTGACGTAATCGACGAAATTCTGTTCCATGAGGTGGGCGGATCAGCCGATCAACCCGTCGATCGCCTCCCGCAACCGTTCGGTGATCTCGTCGATGGTGCCCATCCCATAAACATGGCGGACCCGGCCCGTTGGGGCGTAATGGTCTTTGACGGGGGATGTTTCGGCGTGATAGACGGAGATGCGGTTGCGTATGACGGACTCGTCATTGTCGTCGGCCCGTCCGGAGGAAGCGCCGCGCAGGAGGATGCGCTGCACGATCTCTTCTTCATCCACTTCCAGGGATATCAGGCCGGTGACCGACTCTCCCCGTTCGGCGAGGAAGGCATCGAGGGCCTCTGCCTGGGGAAGGGTACGCGGAAATCCGTCGAAGATGAAGCCTTGGGTGTCGCCCGAGCTTTCCACCTTGTTGCGGAGCATGCCGATGGTCACCTCATCGGGTACCAGGCGGCCTTCTGCCATGTAGGCTTTGGCCTGTCGACCCAGCGGCGTGTCGTTGCCGATCTCGTAGCGGAACAGGTCGCCTGTGGAAATGTGGGTCAGGTGGTAATGGTCCACCAGCCGGGCGGCCTGGGTGCCTTTCCCGGAGCCGGGAGGGCCGAATAATATCAGGTTGATCATGAACCACGCTTGAAATAAGCCGCAAAGATACGGCTTTCAGGGGCTATCTGGCGACGAGCCCTGTGTTTTGGATCACATTGCGGACGCCGGCGATCTTGGGTCTCCAGTAATCGGAACGGGTGATGTTCTCGCGGATGACGCCCCTGCTGGTGGTGCTGTGGATGACGGTTATGCCGTTATCGTCGTTGATTTCCACCAGGGCCACATGGAAGATCCGTCCTTTGCGGGTGAAATAGACGATATCGCCCGGCAAGGCCTTGTCCACCGGAACAGAGGTACCCTCCTTGGCCTGGGCGCCGGACTGATGGGGGAGGGAAATGTCGAAACGGGAGAGGATGAAGCTGGTGAAGCCGCTGCAGTCGAATCCTGTGGAGGGGCTGGTCCCGCTGTATTTGTAGCGGGCGCCGAGGTGGCTGGCGGCTTGTTGCATGATGTCCATCCGGAGGGCAAATTCGGCATCATAGCGGTTGGGAGCTACATGATGGGCCGAGCGTACCATCTGGCAGCCGGAGGCCAGGAGGAGACCGACGGGCAGGAAAAATCGAAGGGAAAGGCGGAACAGTGGATTCAAAAGCAGAACAGGATTGGACATCGGAGGTGCGTTTGCTGGGTGTACGCAACCGCCCGGGTTCGGGTTTCGTGGGCGAAGATAGAACGAAGAGGTAATACGCAACGTCTTTATTAAGAAATGCTTAACGTTGGGCAGCCTTTGCCGGGGCGATGCCCCTTGTTGGGCTGGGACGGGCCTTCGGCCCTTCTTCTTGGGGGCTTGGGGTCAAGGGGCGATGCCCCTTGTTGGGCTGGGACGGGCCTTTGGCCCTCGCCCGTGGGAGCTGTAGGCAAGGGGCGATGCCCCTTGGTAGGTTGGGGCGGGCCTTTGGCCCTCCTTCTTGGGGGCTTGGGGTCAAGGGGCGATGCCCCTTGTTGGGCTGGGACGGACCATTGGTCCTCCTCCTTGGGGGCTTGGGGTTAAGGGGCGCTGCCCCTTGTTGGGCTGGGACGGGCCTTCGGCCCTCGTTCAGTTGGGGCTTGGGGTCAAGGGGCGATGCCCCTTGGTGGGCTGGGACGGGCCTTCGGCCCTCGTACAGTTGGGGATTATCGGGAAGGGATGGAACCCCTCGACAGGTTGGATCGCGCCGATGGCGCTCGGAAGGCAGGAATGATTTCCGGCCTTCTGGACGAAGCGACATTTCAGGGCCTACGGCCCGGACCATCCCACCCTAAGGCGAAGCCTTTGGGTAGAGAAAACCTAAATATCCAAGGGCTGAAAGCCCGACCCAAACCGCCTCATTCCCGCACCAACAGAAAAAACCTGATGCCTGCCAAAGCAATCCCGATCAGGAGGTCCGGAGGGAAAAAGGATCCCGGTCGGCCAGGAAGGGGAGTCGCTCCCGATAGCGGAGCAACGCTTCTTTGTCCAACGTGGCCGTCAGTACCGTTTCCACGTTGGCCCCGTTAAGCAGTGTCTCCCCCTGGTAGTCGATGAGGGCCGTATCCCCTGCATATTCATGGCCGTTGTCGTCCCGTCCTATCCGGTTGACACCGGCCACATAGCACTGGTTCTCGATGGCCCTGGCGGTCAGCAATGCCTGCCAGTGCCGGCGGCGGGGCTCCGGCCAGTTGGCCACCACGAGGAGGAGGTCGTGGTCGTCGGTGTTGCGACACCAAACGGGGAAACGAAGGTCATAACAGATGGCGGGCAGGATTCGCCAATCCCGCCAGGTGATCACCAGCCGTTGATGACCGGGGGTGTAAGGTCCATCCTCTCCGGAAAGACCGAACAAATGCCGCTTGTCGTAATGCAACACCCTGCCTTCCGGTTCCACCCACACCAGCCGGTTGTAAAATCGTCCGTCCTCCCGGATCACCAGGCTGCCGCAAAGGGCTGCCCCGGTTTCATGGCTCCATCCCTGCATCTCCTGGAGGGTGGGTCCGTCCATGATCTCGGCTACCTTTTCCGGATGCATGGTAAACCCACTGGTCATCATCTCCGGCAACACCACGAGATCCGCCTCGCCGCCCAGATCCCGGATCTTCCAGGCCAGCATCTGGCGGTTGAGAGCGGGATTTTCCCAGTAAAGCGGCGTTTGAAGAAGGGCGATGCGCAGGTTGTTCATGCGGATAAAGTTAATCCGGAGCGGTTGAAACGAAGCCGGAATACGGCCGACACATCTGCTTTACTGGCGCCAGTAAAAAAAATATGTAGGTTTGGAGGCAAGCCGATCCAGCTACACCGATGCCCATGTATCTGTAATGTGCATTCTTATATATAGCAATTGAAATTATATAAAAAAAGAAGGATAAAATGAGGCTTTATTACGCCGTTAAGTTTGCGTAAAAGCATTGTATGACAAGGCTTTGTCATGTACCTTTGTGAGGTATCCCGGAGGGCGACTGTCCGGATCCGTTATCCCGAAAACCAATAGGAAACAACCCGTCAACAGGCGGGAAGAAAACCGGTGGCGCAAGCCACTGGCTATGGTGGTTTTTGGTAATGTGATCCCATGAAAAGACGTGTACCCTCCCGCAATTGGAGCCGGTTGGTCCTGTTGTCGTTTGGCCTCCTTGCCGGAGGGCAGGAAGCGATGGCGCAAGCCCAGCTTTCCAACGGTAGCCCGACCCTTACGCTGGACTTCAGTGCCAGCATGCCGGCGTCGGTAGCCACCAGTCCCGCCTCGGCTTTTGCCGGTACCGGTTTTGAACCCGGTCCCTCCACGGCAGGGCGTCTCAATTCGCAGGCCTGGGCCGCCACCGGCTGGAGCAACGGCAGCCTCGCCTTCGGCGGCACCCAGATCACCGCCAACACCGATTACACCCGGGGATCCGCCGCCGCCGCGGTGTCCACCGGCGGCTTTTACGCCTATACCGCCGCTCCCCAGTCCGTCGCCAATCCCTGTCTGATGATCCAGCCCGGAGGGAGTGACTGGGCCCCTGGAACCCTCACCCTGCGCATCGAAAACACAGGCACCACCGCCATCACCGAGCTCGACGTTTCCTACAACCTCTTTGTCCGCAATGACCAGGGGAGAGCCAACTCGTTCAACTTCTCCCACTCCGCCGACGATATCACCTACACCCCCGAGGCGACGCTCAATTACACCTCTCCGGAGGTATTAGACGGCAATGGCTGGGTCCAGGTCGGTGTATCCCCTTCCCGGAACATCACCCTGACCGGACTGAATGTGGCACCCGGTGGTTATTACTACCTGCGCTGGAGCGGCGCCGACGTATCCGGCTCGGGATCCCGCGACGAATTCGGCCTGGATGACATCATTCTCGCGGCGACTTTTGCCGCACCGCCCGGTGGAAATTGCATGATCACCTGCCCGGACCCGGTGACCATCGAATGCGATGAATCCCCCGATACAACCATCACGGGTCAGGCAGTCGCTTCTGCCGACTGTGATCCGGTCGCTGGAGTCAGCTATTCCGATTCGGAAGATTTTTCCGGCTGTGGCGAATACACCGGTACCATTATCCGTACCTGGACCGCTCAGGACGTATTGGGCAATACGACTACCTGCCAGCAGATCATCACCGTTGAGGACACCACCCCGCCAACCTGGGATCAGGACCCCCTGCCCCAGGACATGACGGTGGAATGTGATGCCATCCCGGACCCCGATGATCTGACGGCCACCGACAATTGTGCCACCGGGGGTGGAGGCTTGAACGTGTTGTTCATCAATGAACTCCATTACGACAACACCGGCGCCGATGTGGATGAATTTGTCGAAGTGGCAGGCACGGCCGGACAGGACCTGACCGGTTATTCCATCGTTTGGTACAACGGCTCCAACGGGGCTTCCTATGGCACCACCAACCTGGCAGGCATTCTCCCGGATGAAGGCATGGGGACGGGCGCTCTGGCTTTCTACTTTGCGGGTATCCAGAACGGAGCCCCCGACGGCCTGGCGCTCGTGGATCCATCCAATACCGTCCTCCAGTTCCTTTCCTATGAAGGCGCCTTCCTGGCGACCGACGGCCCGGCCAACGGGATAATGTCCACCGACATCGGTGTGCTGGAAGTCGGCAATGAACCCATCGGTCTTTCACTCCAGTTGATCGGCACGGGTTCGGACTACCCCGATTTTTTCTGGACAGGTCCGGACACACAAAGCCCCGGGGCTTTGAATGACGGCCAGGAATTTGGGGCGGATCCGCAGGGTCCCGGCGTGACAGTGATGTTCAACCAGACAGAAACCCCGAGCGCCTGCGAGGACGCCTACACCCTTACCCGAACCTGGACGGCCACCGATCCCTGTGGCAATGCCACGACACACACCCAGGTTATTACCGTTGAAGACACCACCCCGCCCGTCTGGGATCAGCCCATGCCGGGCAACGTGACCGTCGAATGCGACCAGGTGCCGGCCCCTCCGTCTCCGGTCACCGCCTCCGACAACTGCGATGACGATGTCGAAGTGGTGTTCGCGGAGAGCCGTACCGACGGCAGCTGCCCGCACCGTTATACCCTGACCCGCACATGGACAGCGACGGACAATTGTGACAACGCCATCACTCACACCCAGGTCATCACGGTGGATGACACCACAGATCCCGTTTGGGATCAGAATCCACTGCCCCAGGACCTGACGATTTCCTGCTCGCAGATACCACCAGCGGAGACCCTGACGGCGACCGACAATTGTACGGTCGGCATGCCTGGTGATGTCGTGTTCATCAACGAGATTCATTACGACAATGTCGGCACTGACCAGGGTGAATTCATTGAAATCGCCGGCTCTGCCGGTCTGGATCTGACCGGTTACAGCCTCGTGCTGTACAACGGCGCCAATCCGGCCAGCGCCGTTGTTTACGGCACGCTCAACCTGTCCGGGATCATTCCCGATGAAGGCAACGGAACCGGTACGCTGGTCTTTGCCTACCCGGTCAACGGCATCCAGAACGGTCCCAATGACGGTGTAGCGCTGGTTCAGGGCGTTGCGGTGCTGGAGCTTCTCAGCTACGAAGGCAGCTTTACCGCCGCCGACGGTCCGGCCGCCGGAATGGTGGCGGTGGACATGGGCGTGGCCCAGGAACCCGCTCCGGCGATCGGGCTGACCCTCCAGCGGGTGGGATCCGGAATGGCGCCGGGTGATTTTGTCTGGACCGGTCCGGTGGATGACAGTCCGGGTACCCTCAATGCCGGCCAAAACTTTTCCTTACCCATCCCCACCTTCATCGAATACGGGTTTACCGAGGATTTCACCCCAGGCGCCTGCCTGGGTGAAGGGGTCATCACCCGCACCTGGACCGCCGAAGATGCCTGTGGCAACCAGATCGTCCATACCCAGGAAATCACCCTGGAGGACAACGAGGCACCGATGTTCAGTGTGATGCTGGCCAATATCACCGTCGAGTGCGATGCCATTCCGGTTCCGCCGGTTGTGGAGGCCGTGGACGGTTGCGGACCGATAGCCGGCATCCAGCCCTGGATCAACGAGATCCACTACGACAACGTCGGCACCGATCAGAATGAATTCTTCGAGATCGCCGGACCGGCCGGTATCGACCTTGCCGACTATACGGTCTATTTGTACAATGGCGCCAACGGACTTGTTTATGACATCAGGCCTCTTTCGGGGATGCTTCCCAACCAGGCGAAAGGATACGGTGCGCTGGCCTTTGTCCTGCCGGTCAACGGTCTTCAAAACGGGTCTCCCGACGGGCTGGCGCTGGTACAGAGTCCCAATACGGTCGTCCAGTTTCTGAGTTATGAAGGGGCTTTTGTGGCGGCAGACGGTCCTGCAGCGGGACAGTTGTCCCTCGACATAGGCGTCGCCCAGGAGCCGCCCCCTGCCCTCGGCCTTTCCCTGCAACTCACGGGTGCCGGCAACCAGTACAGCCAATTCGTATGGAGCGGTCCGGCGGCCTGGTCGCCCGGTGCCCTCAATACGGGTCAACTGGCCGGCCCGGTCGAGGTGACGGTGCAGTACACCGAGTCCATCACGCCCGGCAATTGCATCGGGCGGGAAACCCGGACCCGCACCTGGACCGCTACCGACGATTGCGGCAACCAGGCGGTCATGACCCAGATCGTGACCGTTCAGGACAATACACCGCCCATCGCCCAATGCCGGAATACGACCTTGTACCTGGACGGCAATGGCGAGGCCACTCTCAACCCGGCCGACATCGACAACGGCAGTTCGGACAATTGCTCCCCCGTCATTCTGACCCCGGCCAAAACGACCTTCGGGTGCCAGGACAAAGGCGCCAACAACATCATCCTGACGGTCACGGACGACTGCGGCAACAGCGCCACCTGTCTGGCCATCGTCACGGTGCTGGATACCCTGCGGCCGGTCATTGCCTGTCCGTTTGATCGTATCATCAATCTGGACCCCGGACTGTGCTGTGCTGTGGTGAGCTGGGCCGATCCGACCATCACCGACAACTGTCCTTTCGTGGGGCCGGTCATGTCCTATTTCCAGAATCCGCTGCTCAATTCGGGCTGGTATGGCTTTGCCAACAACCTGGAAAACCTGAGCGCCGACCCGATGCTGGTGACGGGTGTCACGGTTCGGGCTTCCGCCACGCCGATCGGCAATTACAACTTCAAGGTGTACATGCGGCTGGGCACCTACCAGCCCAATTTGGGCAATGCCGCGGGTTGGACATTGATGGATGACAATGCATACACCGTGACCGGCGCCTTCGTGACCGGAGGCGGTTCGGATGTCAACATCACATTTGCCACCCCCTTTACCATTCCTGCCGGCCAGACGGCCGCGATCTACTACGTGATCGACAACGGATCCACCCTCAACCGGCGGATCATGTACAACGGCGGAACGCTGCAATCCAACGACGGAAACATCCGCATCTATGATGGCGCGGGCGCCAATGCCGGTCTTTTTGGCGGCATCGCCTTCCAGCCCCGGGCGGCCTATCTCCGCGTCAACTACCAACTCGGCGGCGAGGGCGAAGTGACACAGATTGGAGGTCCCCTGTCCGGCGAAGAGCTTTGCAAGGACGACACCCCGTGGACGGTGACTTACGAAGGGTTTGACGCTTCCGGCAACCGGAGCGAATGCTCCTTCACCATCGAAATGTACGAATACGCCAATCCGGTCACCAACCTGGTGTGTAACGACAACGTCCAGATATCGCTGGGAGAAGACTGCCTGACAGAGGTGGGGGCCGACGATGTCCTCGAAGGAGGACCGTACGGATGCTATGACGATTACGAAGTGACGATCTTCAATGCCCAGAACGTGCCGCTGCCCTCCAGCCCCTTCGTAGGGAGCGCCCAGATAGGAGGTCCATGGAAGGTGCTGGTCTCCGATCCGGTCACCGGCAACAAGTGCTGGGGTCAGATCATCGTAGAGGAGAAAATGCCCCCCAATCTGGTCTGCGCCGACCTGGAACTCGCATGCGGAGCGGATATCCCGCTGGCCCCGGCGCCCTTCTTCTTCCAGCAGGCCACCCCGCTTGAACAGAACGTGCCCTATACCAATTACTGGACCGGCTATGCCTTCCAGATCGACAATATCTCCGCCAACACCGTGCAGATCACAGGGCTGGAGATCCAGGCCGCCCTCGCCGGTGACCCGGCCGGTATGAAAAACGTGCGCATTTTCATGCGCAACGGCACCTTTGCCGGCAACCTCAACAGCGCGGCCGGCTGGACCGAAGTAGGCAACCTCGACATCAATGTGACCGCCGGATTCCCCACCGTGGAACTGTTCGAGATCCCCTTCCACACCAACTATCCGGTGACGGCAGGCAACACGGCCGGCGTTGCGGTCTACATCAACAACGGCAATGGTTTCGGGACCCGCGTGGTCGCCACCCTGGGAACGGCGCCGACCACGGATGGCGTCATCACCATCAACCAGAACCCGGGCCGTTGGCTGGTCCCCGCCGGTCAAAACGGCTTCTGGACCGGTGAGGCCTTCCCGGGCGAAAACCCGCGACCGCAACTCAAAGTGTTCTACGCCGGTCAGTCCGATCCGGTTCCCGTCACCGACAACTGCACCCCGGAGCCCTACATGAATACGATCGGGCAGGGGTTAGACTACAGTGAAGAACTCGAATACTACACCTGTGCCGAAAACGCCGGTGTGGCGCAATCCATTTTCCGTTACTGGACCGCTACCGACCTGGCCGGCAACACCAGCCAATGCCTGCAACGGATCGACATCCGCCGCCCCAGCCTTTCCACCGTCGAACTCCCGCTGAATTACGATGACCTCGACGAACCCGCGCTGACCTGTCCGACCGACTACCCGGGGACAGACATCACCGGCTCGCCATCGGGGGGAGGTTGTGGCAGCCTGCAGTCCGGATATACCGACAAGGTCCTGGAAGTCTGTCAGGGCAGTTATACCATTATCCGCACGTGGACCCTGCACGACATGTGCACCGGTGAAATCGGCACCCACGACCAGGTCATCAAGGTCATGGACAAAACCCCGCCGGTCCTGTTCTGCCCGGAGGAGCATGCCATCAAGGTGGGCAAGACACAGTCCAACGGATACCAGGGCTGCACGGCCAATGTGATGATGCCCTGGATCCAGGTGACCGACGAGTGTTCCACGCTCGACCAGATGACCTTCTATGTCTGGACAACGCTGCCGGACGGTTCCATCGTCATCGTTCAGGAGATGAATGCCGACGGGTTCTTCGTGTTTGACCTGCCGGTGCAGCCGGCTCCGCATCAGTACCTGTTCCGGTACACGGCGATCGATGCCTGCGGCAACAAGG
>JAGFIW010000170.1 GCA_024103195.1 Saprospiraceae bacterium
GATGGGTTGGGCATTCAAAAGGCCGCACATCCCGATGAATGCCAGGACTAGGATAGGCTTCATCGCGCTAATTTCGTCCTTTCATCCGGATTGGCCATGTACCGTATCACCTGCTGTCTGCTCGCCCTGCTTTGTGTCTGGCCGGCACGGGCGCAGGAATGGAGCGTACCGCAAAATTCTCCGGGTCAACACCATGACCTTTCGGCACGGCTGGATCCCGAGACAGGCATCCTTGAAGGCCGTCTCGCGCTCACCTTCCACAACCGGACCGGCGATACCCTTTCGGCGTTGCCGTATCACCTTTGGGCAGCCGCACTGGATGACCGGCACAGTGCCTATGCCCGCCAACAGCTTGCCCTCGGCCATCCGGATTTTCATTTTACCCCCGCTGAAAGGCGAATCGGTTATGCTTCGCTGACGTTCCGCTCACGGGGCCAGGTGCTTCCGCACCATTTGGATAAGGATCATCGCGACCTGGCCTGGGTGCCCCTCGGAGCGCCACTGGCGCCGGGAGATTCCATCGGGATAGAAGCCCTTTGGTCTTTGCGGCTGCCCGGATTTCAATCACGACTCGGGACCGACGGCGAGATTTGGCAAATGGCCCATTGGTTTCCCAAGCTCGCCCGGCATGACGGAAAGGGATGGCGGCTCACCCCTTACCTCGAATGGGGAGAGTTTTGCCATGACTACGGCGATTACCATTTGCATCTCACGGTCCCGGATACTATGACGGTCACGGCGACAGGCTGGCCGGCCGATACCCTCACTTCCCGGTGGTACGCCATAGCCCTGACGCGGAGCAGCCTCGGCCAACCCGGTCTGCCTCCTGAACCGGACGGATGGCGCACCTGGCATTTTGAAGCCCGTTGGGTTCCGGATGTCGCCTGGGCGGCTTCATCGGCTTTCCTGATGCGTGAACGGCCGGTCACTCTTTCCGGCGGCAGACAGGTGACGGCCCGGGTGTGCCACACGCCCGAACGGACAAGTGCCTGGCAAACGTCCCTGGAAGCCGTGGCGCGATCACTGATTTTCTTTGATGGTGAAGTGGCGCCTTACCCCTGGCCGCATGCAACAGCCGTCCAGGGTGCAAAGTCCTTTTCGGGGGGAATGGAATATCCCATGCTGACCTTCATCCAGGCGGGATTGTCAGGCGGAATCCTGGAGACCGTTATAGCCCATGAAATCGGGCACAACTGGTTCTACGGGCTCCTGGCTTCGGACGAACGGCGTCATCCCTGGCTGGATGAAGGGCTCAACACTTTTTTTGAAAAGCGGTATGTAAACCGTTTTGGGATCGCCGACCCATTGTCCTCGGCAGGCGTGGACCAGGACGAGATCCTGCTGATGGATCGCGCTCTGTCGGGATCGCTACCCATACCTTCCTGCGGCGTGGAAGGCCTGGCTTCGGATTTGGATTATTCCCTTGGCGCCTATACGGTACCGGCCAGGGTATTCGGCTTGTTGGCGCGGGAAGTCGGGGAGGAAGCCTTCTTACAGGCCATACGGGATTACGCCCGGGAGTGGTCTTTCCGTCACCCCGAACCGGAAGACCTGCGCCGGTCCCTCGAGCAAAGTCTCGACCGAGACCTGACCTGGTTGTTCGATCATGCCCTGAGGCGGCCCTTTGCCAGGGATTTGGGTATCCGCAAGGTGGAGCGCCGACCGGAAGGTTGGAAGGTGCATGTGTACCAGCGACCGACCGTCGGCTTGCCCTGGCGTCTGACCATAGGGAATACCGGTCCGGCAGAAACGGAGATCCTGTTCCCCGGATTTGAAGGCCCGGATACCGTGGTCCTGCTGGCCGGTTGGCCGGATGCCGGCTGTTTTTCCGTCCGCGATCCCCTGGTGCCGGACCTCAGGCAGGGCAATGATGGCCGGAAAGCCGGCGGCGGGCCCCTGGGATGCCGGCGTGCCCGGATCAGTTGGCTGTTCGGCTTTCGGACCGGTGAGCGGCTGCAGGGTTACCTCTTGCCGTGGGTGGGGTGGAACGCCGCCGATGGGTGGATGCCTGGATTGGCCATCCACAACCAAAGGGTGCATCACCAGCCGGTGGGATATTTTGCCGGGGTCGGATACGGGACCCGGTCCGGGGAATGGGTGATAAATGGGTCGGCCCATGTGGATAATTATGCCTTGCTCCCTGCCGGGTTTTTACGGTTGGCCGTTCGCGCCGCCTCCTTTCATCACCTTGATCCCTCACAT
Source organism: Saprospiraceae bacterium (assembly GCA_024103195.1). Classification (GTDB taxonomy): domain Bacteria; phylum Bacteroidota; class Bacteroidia; order Chitinophagales; family Saprospiraceae; genus JAGNXB01. Next base: position 2,203 of record JAGFIW010000170.1, read on the forward strand.
CGTTGGTGGCGGGTATCGCCATCGCTGGAATGGCAAAGCCGGGCCGGCCGGTCCCATACCGAACCCCTTGACCGGGTGGGGCTCCACGCCTGGTGGATCCAACGGGCGTCCGTAGGGATGGGGGATACCATGTCCGGCCATCCCGGCACGACCACGGACAGGATTCTCGCCGTGCGCCTGTCCCGGGAGATGCCGGGCGTCCTGTGGACCTGGAAGGCCGGGATGGATGTGGAAGGCCAGACGTACCGCAATGATCAAGGACGGAGACAGGGATATATCAAGGCAGGACTGGAGGGACAGGTGCGATGGCGTTTTTTCCGGCATCAATGGCTGCAGGCGCGCGCCTTTGCCGGATGGTTTCCCTGGAACACCCGTCGGAATGCCGGACGCCTGTCCCATCTGGACGCCCGGGGTGCATTGGCCATGGCTTTCCAGGCCCACAATGACTACCGGTTTGACGATGTATTCCTGGCGCGGAGTGCCGGGGATGGTCGCCATCAGATATATCCGCGCGAAGGAGGTTTCAAGACCGCTCTGGGTCCCGGCGTGTCAGAGGGGCAAAGCAATCACGCTCTGGTGACCATCAATTTGTCTTCCGGATTGCCCTTCGATTTGCCGGCCTATTTTCCGCTGCGTTTGTACATGGATGCCGGTTGGTGGTCGGACCGGCGGCCGGATGGCATTCGCGTGCACCCGGCCGGTCGGTTTTGGTGGGACACAGGTGTCAAATTGAGCCTCTGGGAGGAACGCATGGAGGTCTTTTTTCCTTTGTGGCAAAACCGACCCCTTCGCCGGCTCATGGATGCTGCCCTTCCTTCTTTCGGAAGCAGGATTTCCTGGACCGTGCGCTTTGACCTGTTTCGTCTGCCGCTAAGGCCTCTGTCTGTTTTTTAGGATTTACCTTTACGCCGTTATGGGAGAATTCCTACAGAGGGAGCTTCTCCATTTGGGAGATAATGTACTGACGTTGGGTCATGTGCTCAGTGCGATTGTCGTCCTGCTGGTGGCTCGTTTGATCAGTTTTCTTTTCGTTCAGGGATTCCATCGGTATGCCCGTCGCCGAAAGTTGGACAAAGGCAGGGAATACGCCTTTGTGACCCTTTTCAAATATTTTCTTTACACCATCAGTATTTTCCTTGCCATTCAGGCCCTCGGCATTTCGCTCAATGTCATTTGGGCGGGAACAGCCGCCCTGTTTGTCGGATTGGGATTCGGCCTCCAGCAAATTTTCCGCGATATGGTGTCCGGACTCATTTTGCTGATCGAAAGAACGGTCGAGGTCAATGATGTCGTCATCGTGGACGGGATTATAGGTAGTGTGGTGCGCATTGGATTGAGGACGTCTGAGGTGGAAACCCGTGACAAGGAAGTAATCATCATTCCCAACGCCAAACTGGTTTCGGAAAATGTGGTCAACTGGAGCCATAATAAAATGTGCACCCGTTTTCAGGTAGATGTCATCGTTGGCTTTCATGCCGATGTGGACGAAGTCGAGCGCATATTGCTGGAAGTAGCTGCCGGGCATCCGGCCGTGACGCGTGAACCGGCACCTCGTGTTGCTTTTCAGGCCTTTGGGGAGCACCATTTTATTTTCAAGCTCCATTATTTTACGCATGAATTCCTGGCCAATGAATTTGTCATGAGCGATTTGCGATTCCGTATTGTTCGGAGTTTCCGGGAGCAAGGCATTGAAATTCCCTTCCCGCAGCGCGATGTTCATCTCCACGGGTCTGTTCCCACCCCCGCGCATGACTGAGGCAAACATTCCTGTCATCATCCTTCGGCAGGGGCGTACAGAGCCTTTGCGAAGGGCTCATCCATGGATTTTTTCCGGGGCCGTGGCTCGTGTGGAAGGTCGCCCGGCCGACGGCGACCGGGTCCGTGTCTCGGACGCCTCCGGTCAGCCATTGGCCTGGGGCCATTATCACGAGGGAAGCATCCGGGTCAAGGTGCTGGCTTTCGGGCCAGCGGGACCGGAGGATTCGGTGATCCTCCATGCCCTGGAGGAGGCCTGGTCCCTTCGCCGCCGCCTTGGGCTGGGACCTGCGACGGCGACCACAGGATTCCGGTTGGTCCATGGCGAGGGGGATTTCCTGCCCGGGTTGATCGTGGACATCTACGGCGAAACGGCGGTTTTTCAGGCCCATTCGATCGGGATGCACCGCGAGCGTTTTTTGGTGGCCGATGCCCTGATGGCATTGCCGGATTTGGCGGTGTCTGCGGTATATGACAAATCCTCCCGTACCCTGCCCCCCCAATATGCCGCCGGGTTGGAAGACGGATATCTCCGCGGGAGCGGAACAGGCACTGCCCTGTTCAGGGAAAATGGTCTGGCCTTTCATGCCGATTTTGCCGGGGGCCAGAAAACCGGTTTTTTTCTGGATCAACGCGAGAACCGGAATCTTTTGGCCTGTTATGCCGCCGGATGTACGGTGCTCAATGCCTTTGCCTATACCGGGGGGTTCAGTATTTATGCCTTGCAGGCAGGGGCTGCAGAAGTCCATTCCGTGGATGTGGCCGGACGCGCCATCGCGCAAATTCAAAGGAATATTGATGAAAATGGATGGA
>JAGFIW010000182.1 GCA_024103195.1 Saprospiraceae bacterium
CAACTTCTGGAAGGGAGGTTGTGAAAAGCCCACCAAGGGAATAACCGCACACAGAATAAAAAGGAGAAGTGTTCGCATAACCGTTGCTATTGCCGGGCGCAAGATACGGCCGGATGTCCATTGAGCCTCCGAAGCAGGCATATTCAGGTGGATTGTTACATTTGGTCACCATATACACCCAAGCCTATGACCCATCGCCGCCAATTCCTACGACAGTCCGCTACAGCGTTGGGTGCCTTGAGTTTGGGGCCACTTATGGCTCATGAACAGTGGCTGGATCTCTCTTACGGGATAAAGGATTATCTCCGCAAGAACGAGGGAGGACCCATGGACGAAACATTCTGGTCTCAGGTCAGACAAGCCTACACGACCTCACCTCAAATCCTGAATCTCAATAATGGAGGTGTCAGTCCCCAACCGATACCTGTCCAGAGGGCCATGATCCGGTTTTACGAGATGTGTAACGAGGGACCAACCTATTACATGTGGCAAATTCTGGATCAAGGCCGCGAGCCGTTGCGTCTCCGGTTGGCCGGATTGGCCGGGTGTGACCCAGATGAGATTGCCATCAATCGGAACAGCTCGGAAGCGCTGGAGACAGTCATTTTCGGATTGCCCCTCAAGGCAGGCGATGAAGTTGTCCTTGCCCGCCAGGATTATCCCAATATGATCAATGCCTGGAAACAGCGGGAAAAAAGGGATGGGATCGTCCTCAAATGGATCAACCTCGAGCTGCCTTCCCAGGATGAAGACTATCTCTTCAATTCCTATGCGAAAGCCTTTACCTCCAAAACCAGGCTTGTTCAAATCACCCATGTCATCAATTGGAACGGGCAAGTTCTCCCTGCCCGAAGAATTGCCGATGCTGCTCACCAACAGGGCATTGAAGTTTTGATCGATGCGGCCCATTCCTTTGCTCATTTGGAATACCGCATCCCTGACCTCGGAGCAGATTACTACGGCACCAGCTTGCACAAATGGCTCTGTGCTCCTTTTGGAAGCGGCATGCTCTGGATCAAAAAGGACAAAATTTCCGGCATTTGGCCGCTCATGGCGGCACCGCAACCCGATAGTGATGACATCCGGAAATTCGAGTCTCTGGGGACTCGAAGCCTGCCTATCGAACATGCGATTGGTGAGGCCATTGATTTTGAAGAAATGATTGGCTCATCCCGCAAGTCAAAAAGATTGTGGCATCTGAAGGACTATTGGACATCCAGAGCGCTGCAGATTCCAGGAGTATCCATCGGGTCCCCATTGGATCCCGGGTGGTCGGGCGCCATAGCCCTTTTACAAATGGAAGGAAAAAGTCCTTCCCAGGTGGCCGAGTTCCTATTTTCGCGATACCGAATCCACACTGTAGCCATTGAATGGGAAAATATCAAAGGAGTAAGGATTACGCCTCATGTTTACACCAGTTTGAAGGATCTTGATCTCCTGGTCAACGCCATCAGGGAATTCGCCACCCATTGACTCGGATTCCCCTTCCGTTCACCCTGATGTACCCATAAACCCGGGTCTGCGGGTACCTTACATGGGTTGAATGACTATCCCTACTTTGCAGGCATATTGTGGTCTGCGCCTCTAACAGGTCATTAATGTGCCCTTTAAGGACCAAAATAAATCTTATATGTGTGGTCGCGCTTCCCTTACCAAGCAGGAAAAAGAACTGGAACAAAGGTTCAATGCGAGTTTCTATCAGGAGGATATTGCCCGGTACAATCCACTCCCCAATTTCAATATAGCTCCCACCCATTGGCATCCCGTTTTGACCAATGAGGATCCCGACCATTTGCAATTCTTTAGGTGGGGGCTCATTCCTTTCTGGGCAAAGGATGAAAAAACAGGCCTGAAGCTTATAAATGCCCGTGCTGAAACCGTAGCCGACAAACCCGCCTTTCGTGAAGCCTTTCGTAAAAGAAGATGCCTTGTACCTTTTGACGGTTTTTATGAATGGAAGCGCCAGTCGGATGGTACCAAACAACCTTACCACATCCGGGTGAAGGATGGAGACATCTTCACTGTAGCCGGACTTTGGGAGGAATGGAAATCACATCAAGGAGAAATCATCCATTCCTTTACCCTGATAACCATTGCCCCCAATGATATCATGGCCCAAATCCATGACCGGATGCCGGCAATACTTTTACCAGAGACCGAAAGGCTGTGGTTGGCCAACGACGTGACGCCCACAGAGCTTGCCTCCCTCCTGGTACCCTGCCCGGATGAATGGCTGCAGGCATGGCCGATCGGATCAAGAATTGGCAATGTGCGGGAAAATGACCCAGACCTGGTTGTACCTATAGGGCCGGCTTTGAAAGTTTGAACCGGGAGACCAGTGTACTACACCCCTTCTGAGGAGGGATGTCGAGATCCGAGCCGGAAAAAGGCGGGACATGATCAATGCCATTCTTGGGTCAAAAAGTGCGGTGCATAGCTATCTACCCAAATCCATGGCCTGAAAAAGGTCCATCTGGCCGGTTTTATAGCCTGCATGGATTTCGGTATTCAGGATGGGCAGAGGTCGATCCATGTCAAACTTTCTCCTTGCCAGTGCTGCCTGTTGCGCATAGAGATGGGCCAAATCACCTTCCCCTTTCATCCTTTTCCTAAAAACATGGCTCCCCAAATGTCCGGCATGCAATGATTTGATCCCGGCCAGTACTTTTTGTTTCCTGTCTGGAAACCATGTATCCAACCAATCCTCGAAGATTTCCGGCAAATCCCCATTCAGCCTGACCACCATGTGTTGAAAATACTGTGCACCATGCCGTGCCACGGCTCTGGCCAATGAAAGAATTTCCCTGTCGTTGATGGCCGGAATGATGGGTGCCATCATGACCATGACAGGGACTCCTGCCTCCGTGAGAGTCCTGATTGTCTCCAATCTTCGGGCCGGTGTCGCTGTTCTGGGCTCCAACACCTGATGAACTTCCCGATCCAGCGTGGTCACGGAAATGGCCACATGAACCAAATTATGCCTGGCCAGGTCTTTTAAGATATCCAGGTCACGGAGAATCAAGGCATTTTTGGTGATGATACTGACCGGGTGACGGTATTTCCAGCACAATTGCAATATTCGTCGGGTGAGCTCGTACTTTTGCTCGGCAGGCTGGTAGCAGTCCGTATTCCCGGACAACATGACAGGCGCAGCCTTCCAGGATGGCGATGTCCACCTTGGTCAGGTTGTCGTTGACCAGATAGGTGTCGATATCGACCCACTGGCAACGGCTCAGCGGATCGCCCTTGCCGGCCGCGACGAAGCGCTGGCGGTTCCATTCGCGG
>JAGFIW010000207.1 GCA_024103195.1 Saprospiraceae bacterium
TGCCAGGCCTTGTCCATGGGGAGTAAAAAGGCCGTTTCTGCCTGGTTGTTTTCCTGGGCGATCTTTTGCATCAGATCATCCGGGATCCATTCCGTCAAAGGGATGACAGCAGCCGGATTGCCGGTAAACGGTCCTTCGGAAAAGGCATCGACGACATAAATGGGAAGGGTCACGGGAAGAGTTTTACACAAATAAACAACAATTCCCCATGCCGATTCTGTCAACCAGGGACTTGCCGGGGTGTTATCTTTGCCGAATGAGTCAGCTGATGGATATCCAATCCCATGACCTGCCAGGTTGGGACGCCTTGCCCGTCTCCCTTCGGCGGATTGCAGAAGGTGTCCGCGAGGGACGCAGGGTGACGGATGAGGAAGCCCTTGTCCTGTATCGCGAAGCACCTCTGGGTTTTGCCGGAACCCTGGCCAATTGGGTGCGGGAAAGGAAACACGGGAACAAGACCTACTTCAACCGCAATTTCCATATCGAGCCCACCAATGTGTGCATTTATACCTGTGCCTTTTGTTCTTACTCCCGCCTGATCAAAAACCGGGAGGATTGATGGGAGCTGAGCATGGACGACATGATGGACATCGTCCGGAAATATGACGATCAGCCGGTAACGGAAGTCCATATTGTCGGAGGCGTCATGCCACAGTACAATCTGGCTTTTTATGAAGAATTGTTTCGTCGGATCAAAGACCACCGGCCGGGCTTGCACATCAAGGGACTCACCCCCGTGGAATACTATTATATTTTCAAGAAGGCCGGCGTGGATTATGAAGAAGGTTTCAAAAGATTGAAATCCGCTGGCCTGGATTCCATGCCGGGCGGAGGCGCGGAGATTTTCCACCCTGAAATCCGGAAGAAAATTGCCGGTGACAAGTGCACCGGTCAGCAGTGGCTGGACATTCACCAGGCATGGCACCGTCTGGGCGGAAGGAGTAATGCCACCATTCTCTACGGGCATATCGAATCGTACGAGGACCGAATCCACCACATGTCCCTGCTTCGTGAGTTGCAGGATGAAACTGGAGGGTTCCAGACATTCATTCCGCTCAAATTCCGCAACAAGGACAACCAGATGGCGCACTTGCCGGAAGTGTCCACCGTTGAAGACTTGCGCAATTATGCCGTCAGCCGGATCTTTCTCGACAACTTTGACCATATCAAGGCTTACTGGCCCATGATCGGGCGTACCGTGGCGCAGATGTCGCTGGCGTATGGCGTGGATGACATGGATGGGACCATTGATGACACTACCCGGATTTATTCCATGGCCGGTTCGGAAGAACAGCACCCCGCCCTCAGTACGAGAGACCTTGTCGGCCTGATCAGGGCAGTCGGCCGTCATCCGGTGGAGCGAGATACGCTGTACCAGGTGATCACGGACTACGCAGAGTATGTATTTGAGGAAGACGAGCAATTCCGGGGTTATGTGGATCTGCCTGTGATTGCCACTTCATGATGGAAAAGGAATGGGTATTTGTCCGTCACGGCGAAACGGAACTGTACCGGCTCGGCATCGTGCAGGGGAGTGGCGTGGACACCGACCTTAATGCGGCCGGACATCGCCAGGCCATGCTGCTGTACCGCAAATACGGAACGCCTCCTTTTGATTTGGTCATCACCTCCCGGCTGAAACGCACCCATCAAACCGTTACCCCTTTCCTGGAAACCGGGATTCCCTGGATCCAGACCACCCTTATCGACGAGATCTCCTGGGGAGAACACGAAGGCCAACCGGGCACGCCGGAACACATAGCGCGCTATGATGCCATGATCCGTTCCTGGGCCCGGGGGGACCTGCATGCCAGCCTGCCCGGCGGGGAGAGCGCCCATAGCCTGATTGACCGGGTGGACCGGTTTATTATGGACCTCCGGTCAAAAGTGGAAAAGCGCATCCTGATTTGTACCCATGGCCGTACGTTGCGATGCCTGATCACCCGATTGAAAGGAGGAGCGCCCTCCGATATGGAAA
>JAGFIW010000226.1 GCA_024103195.1 Saprospiraceae bacterium
GGTTGCACAGTTCGGCCATTGAAAGCGAGATTTGCGCCAAACTGGCGGTGTCGGGCATTCGACCTCTGGAGATCCAATCCCGGTATTTGCCGCGTCGGCATGGCGTCAGCAAAGGCGCGTCCCTGAAAAGCATTTTTCTCGTCCTGCGGGAGCTCTTTCGTCTTTACAAGGCGGTGGCGCTTTACCGCTGGAAAAAACGATCCTCTCAATGATGCAGGTGGCCATTATCGGATACGGTTACTGGGGTCCAAACCTGGTACGCAATTTCCAGCAAACACCGGAATGCCGGGTGACGTGGGTGCTGGATGTTCAGGAGCGACAAAGGGAACGCGTCAGCAAATCCTGGCCAGGCATCCAAACCACCGATCGGCTGACCGACATTTTGACGGCGGCGGATGTGGACGCTGTCGTCATTGCCACACCGGTCCGCACCCATTTCCCCCTTGCCCAGGCAGCCCTGGAAGCGGGAAAGCACGTCCTCCTGGAAAAACCGATGACCGCCACCGTGGAAGAAGCCAACCGCCTGATCGAATTGGCCGGTCGTGCCGGTAAAGTACTGATGGTGGACCACACCTATCTGTACACACCATCGGTGCGCGCCATCCGCAAGTATGTCGAGGAGGGGATTCTGGGGCATTTGCAGTATATCGACAGCACCCGAATCAACCTGGGCCTTTTTCAAACCGATGTCAATGTCCTTTGGGACCTGGCGCCCCACGATATTTCCATCTGCCGTCATCTCCTCCGGGAACGACCGCTTGGCGTGCAGTCCGTGGGTGTCAGCCACACGGACAACGGGCTGGAAAACATTGCCTATTTGACCCTGTTTTATCCCGAAAACAGGATCGCCCATTTCAATTGTTCCTGGATATCGCCGGTCAAGATCAGGCAGATGCTCGTGGGGGGCGACCAGAAAATGATCGTGTTCAACGATCTGGAAACCACCGAGAAAATCCGTATCTACGACAAAGGTTATACCGTGCTGCCGGAAAGCGACCGTGATCGTATCCTGGTGGATTACAGGACGGGCGATATTCTCGTACCCAAGCTGCCGCAATATGAAGCCTTGAGCCAGATGGCCCTCGATTTCAGAGACGCTGTCCTGCACGGGCGTCATCCGGTATCTGATTACCTTAGCGGCCTGGAAGTCGTGGAAATCCTGGAAGCCGCTGACCGTTCCCTGGCCAGGCGCGGACAGGAAATCCCGCTCTGAAAATCGCTGATCCCGCTATGGAGATACTCAATGTCGATACCCCCCGGCAAAGCCTGCGCAACGTCCGGGTAGGGGATAATGTCCGCATTTTCAATTTTGTCAATGCTTACGAATGCACCATCGGTGCAGGGAGTAAAGTCGGCGCTTTTGTGGAAATACAGAAAGGAGCCTTTATCGGGGAAAACTGCAAGATATCCAGCCATTCCTTCATTTGTGAAGGGGTCCATATCGGCAATGGCGTATTCATCGGGCATCATGTAGCCTTTATCAACGACAAGTATCCCCGAGCCGTGAATCCCGACGGAAGCATGCAGACCGAAGCCGACTGGGAGGTCGTCGAAACCCACATCGGCGACGGTGCCTCCATCGGTACGGGATCCACCATCCTTGGAGGGATCCGGATCGGCACAGGTGCCATGGTCGGCGCAGGTAGTGTCGTCACCCGGGATGTACCCGACCATGCCGTTGTTGCCGGCAACCCGGCACGAATCATTCGTCAGCACAAAGAAGGAAACCAACCATGATACCATTCCTGGATCTGCATCGACAATATACAGGCATCGAAAAGGAGGTCAAAGCCGGCTGGGAGGATGTCCTTGCCCAAACAGCTTTTGCCGGAGGTCCATTTGTCACGGCCTTTGAAAACGATTTTGCCCGTTACTGCGATACCAAAGCTGCTTCCGGTGTCAATACCGGTACCAGCGCCCTCCACCTCGCCATGCTTTCCCTGGGAATAGGTCCCGGAGATGAAGTCATACTGCCCGCCAATACCTTCATCGCCACCGCCTGGGGCATCAGCTATTGCGGTGCTACACCGGTTTTCGCGGATTGTGACGATTTCTACAATCTGGATCCCGGAGCGGTGGAAAGCCTGATCACAACGCGAACCAAAGCCATCATCGGGGTCCATTTGTACGGCCAACCCTGTCGGGTGGACGAGCTCCGGGCCATCGCCCGCAAGCACGGTCTCCACTTTGTGGAGGATGCCGCTCAGGCCCATGGGGCGCGGTACAAAGGCCAACGAACAGGAGGATTGGGCGACATCGCCGCTTTCAGCTTTTATCCCGGAAAGAACCTGGGCGCCTACGGGGAAGGTGGAGGCATCACCTCCCAACGGGAGGATCTGATCCAACACATCAACCGGCTTCGCAACCACGGCTCCGAACAGCGCTACCATCACGATGAGCTGGGCTACAACATGCGGATGGACGGACTCCAGGCGGTTGTCCTCAGGGTCAAACTGAAATATCTCGACGCATGGAACCACCGTCGCAAGGCTATTGCCGCCCGCTATCTGACAGAAATCAACGCGCCCGGAATCAAATTGCCCAAGGTGCATCCGGACGCTGACCCGGTATGGCATCTCTTTGTAGTGACCGTGGATGACCGCGACGCTTTTATCGCCCATATGAAAGACCAGGACATCCAGACGGCCCTCCATTACCCCGTACCTTGCCATCTGCAGAAGGCCTATGCTTCTTTAGGATATGCCCCGGGGGCATTCCCGAAGAGTGAATACCTCGCCGCTCACTGTGTCTCCCTGCCTATGTTTGCCGAAATGACGGATGATGAGGTGGCCGCCGTCATCCGCGCCGCCAATCAGTTCACCTAAATCTACCCGCTGTGGCCGCACCCAAATCCAGGGGCAAGACGTCCCGAAAACCCACCGAAACCCGCGCATCAAAAGACCCGGGTGTCTCCTGGTTGCAAATGGCCTCCAGCCAGGATGTGCCATCCGGACCGGGGTGGGCGCACATCGCCTTCTGGAGCCTGGCCACCGTGGCCCTGATGTGGATGCTGTTTACGGCCCTGCAAACCGGTATCAATGGAGATGACCGGATGCAAAACGAATACGAGCAAGCCCTCATATCCTGGTACAGCACAGGGGGTTCCGACACCACCGCGCTCAACCTCCCACAGACCAAGATGCATTATTACGGGGGGGTGTTCGAAGTGCTGAGTGGCGCCACCAATCGCCTCCTGGGCAAGGACTCGCCGGATCAACCGGGCTACCATACAGTGCGGCACGTTTGGAACGCCTTGTTCGGATGGCTCGGCATCCTCTTCATCGGTTTGACCGGAATGCTGTTGGGTGGCTGGCGGCTGGGACTGCTGGCCCTGGGCATGGCCTTTTTGTCTCCGCGCTTTGTGGGTCACGGGGTCATGAATCCCAAAGACATTCCCTTCGCGGCCGGTTATGTGGTCTCCCTGTATTTCATCTTGCGGTGGTTGAAGGAAATGCCCCGCCCGGGATGGAAAACCCTCCTCGGTCTCGCGTTGGGCATTGGTCTGGCTATCGGGGTGCGGTCGGGAGGTTTGTTGCTGGTGGCGATCCTGGGCCTGTTCGGAGGCCTCCACTTCATCGGAAAGTACGGGCTTTCAGGGCTGACCCGGGAATCCCGTCAGGCGGGCAGATACCTGTGGTATGGGCTCATTCCCGTGGCCGGTGGCCTGGTCATCACCCTGGCCTTTTGGCCATTTGCGCTGCAATCTCCCGTGGCCCATATCCGCGAATCCCTAGCAGAATTGTCCAATTACGGGGTCAACATCCGTTTGCTCTTCAATGGGGATATGGTCTTCGCCCAAAGCCTGCCATGGGACTATCTTCCTCGGTGGGTCCTGGTCACCGTACCCCTCTTCATCCTGGCCGGATGGTTGCTTGGATTGGGGTTTTTGCGCCGCCTGATCCAACGATTCGGGACCCTGCCCATACTGTTGCTGGGATTTGCCTTCCTGTTCCCGTTCGTCTATGTCATTTACAAGGACAGTACGCTGTATGACGGGTGGCGCCATCTCATTTTCCCCTACACCGCCGGGGTGGTTCTGGCCGCCATGGGATGGGAGGCATTGGGTTCTGCCTGGCCGGAACGCCCATGGTTCACACCAGTCGTATTGGGACTGGCCGGTGTGCTGGCGTTGGATCCTATCACTCACATGGTGCGCAATCCAGGGCTTCAATACGTGTATTTCAATCCGATCCAGGGAGGCATGAAGGGGGCCCTGGGACAATACGAGACCGATTATTGGGGGCTGTCGGTCAGGCAGGGCCTGGAATGGCTGGAGGCCGAGGGCGTCATTTATCCCGGCATGGAAAATGAGGTGCGGGTAGCCTCCAATTTTGCCTATCCCCTTGAGAAGTATGTCCATCGTTACGGCGGCAAAGTCAAACCCGTTTACGTGCGATACCGCCAGCGTCACGACGCTGCCTGGGACTACGGCTTGTTCCAGTCCCGTTTTGTGGACGGATCCTACATCCGGGCCGGGAGCTGGCCTCCACCCAATACCGTTCACACCATTGATGTCAGCGGAACTCCCGTCCTGGCCATCATGCGCAACGAGGACCAAACAGCCTTCGAAGGCATCTCTTTGCAAAAGCAAAATCGTTTCGATGAAGCCATACCGCTCCTCGAGCAGGCCGTAGCCCGTGTGCCCGGGGATGAAGTGGCATGGTCGGCCCTGGCCTTTTGTTACCTGAATACCGGCCAATGGGACAAGACTCGTGACGCCCTCGACAAAACCCTCGCCATCGAACCGGAGAGCATTACCGCCCTCAACTACTACGGTCTGTACCATGCCAACCAGAACCAGATCGACCAGGCCATTGACGCCTTCCAGAAAGCGGTCCGCCTTCAGGACAACAATTTTTTCGCCTACTATTATCTGGCTACCCTGGAACTCCAACGCCGCAATCTGAGTGCCGCTCTGGAATATGGCAAACAGGCCGTCAACCATAACCCCCGGTTTGCGGGCGCCTACGAATTGGTGGCACAGATCTATGAAGCCATGGGTGATGCGCGCAATGCCCAGGCCTATCGCCAGGCCGTCAGTCAAATAAAATAAAATCCATGCAGGACCGATTGCAACTGCTCCGGGAAAAGCAAGCCCAGGCCCTGGAAGGGGGCGGGGAGAAGCGTATTGAGCAGCAACACAAGAAAGGCAAGCTCACTGCTCGTGAACGCATTCACTTCCTGCTGGATGAGGGCTCTTTTGAAGAGATCGGGATGCTGGTGACCCACCGGGCTACCGATTTCGGCATGGACCAACAGAAAGTGTACGGAGACGGTGTGATCACCGGATACGGAACCATAGGCGGACGGCTGGTCTATGTATTTGCCCAGGATTTTACGGTGTTCGGAGGCTCTTTGTCAGAGACCCATGCCGAAAAAATCTGCAAGATCATGGACATGGCCATGCGCAATGGCGCTCCCGTCATCGGCCTCAATGACAGTGGAGGCGCGCGCATTCAGGAGGGTGTGAGCTCTTTGGGCGGATACGCGGACATTTTCTACCGCAACGTGCGGGCTTCCGGTGTCATTCCCCAGATTTCCGCCATCATGGGTCCTTGTGCAGGCGGAGCGGTCTATTCACCCGCCATGACGGATTTCATCCTGATGGTCGAGGAAACTTCCTACATGTTTGTCACCGGGCCCAACGTGGTCAAGACAGTGACCAATGAGACCATAACCAGCGAAGAGCTGGGTGGTGCGCTTGCCCACGCCTCCAAAAGCGGAGTCACCCACCTGACCGCCGACAATGATGTCGATTGTCTCGACAAAATACGCCGCCTGCTGTCCTACATGCCGCAGAATTGTGAGGAAAAATCGCCCGACCAGCCCTTTGTTACAGGTGAGGAAAAGCGACCGGCCCTCACGACCATGATCCCGGCACATCCCAACCAGCCTTATGACATGCGGGACATCATCCGCGAGGTCATGGATGCCGGGAGCTTCATGGAAATCCAGGAGAATTTTGCCGACAATATCGTCATCGGATTTGCCCGTATTGCCGGCAAGAGCATCGGCATCGTCGCCAACCAACCGGCCAGCCTGGCGGGTGTCCTTGACGTGAAAAGCTCCAAAAAAGCGGCGCGGTTTGTTCGCTTTTGCGATTGCTTCAACATTCCGTTGCTCGTCTTGGTGGATGTACCCGGTTTTCTGCCGGGCGCCGACCAGGAATGGAATGCCATCATCTCCAACGGGGCCAAGTTGCTATATGCCTTTAGTGAAGCAACCGTTCCCAGGATCACCCTCATCACACGGAAAGCCTATGGAGGGGCTTATGATGTCATGAACTCCAAGCATATCGGCGCCGACCTGAACTTTGCATGGCCCAGCGCCGAAATTGCGGTCATGGGTGCCAAAGGGGCCATCGAGATCATTTTCAAAAAAGAAATCGATGAGACTTCCGATCGGGCATCCCGAATGAAGGAACTGGAGGAGGAATACAATGAAACCTTCGCCAATCCTTACAAGGCTGCCAACCGCGGATTTATCGATGAAGTCATCCACCCGGAAGACACCCGCCGCAAATTGATTGCCGGGTTTCGCATGCTCGAGAACAAAGTGGACCGTTTGCCGCCGAAAAAACACGGGAACATTCCCCTTTAGGTCTTTCTTTTTACCCGCACCGTCACCCCTGCCAACAAAAAACCGCCATTCAACGAATGGCGGTTTTTTATTGGGCTTCTCAGAGAGCGCAAATCACAAGATCATTCCAGCAAAATAATCTTCTGGGTGGCGACGTGGTCGCCGGATCCGATCCGGACAATAAGTACACCGTGCAGGGATTCGGACGCACCCGAAGGAAGTGTCCATACGCGCCCCGATTCGGTGGGACACGGGCCGTAATACACGGTTCTTCCATTCAGATCATGGACCCCCATCCATTCCGGTGCGGAGGCATGACTCGGCCAGGGTATGCCGACTTCCGGTGCACCGGGATGTAGACGGAAGCGGATGACAACATCCGAATCCTCATCCCTGAAGGCCTGACCGGCATTTTGGTGGGACTGGATCTTGGCCGGAGGCTGAGGACCGCCAACGCACAAAGGAGGACTCAGCGCCTGGTGGTGACAACCCTGTGCACCGGGCGCAAAGGCACAGACTTTCAACTTGTTTTTCGCCAGGGGACCTTTGTAGGCTACTCCCGGAAGAATGAGCGGTAATTCGGCGATGGCAAAGGTGCCCCGGAATCCGCCATCCACCCAAACGGAAAACAGATCGGCCTCCGGATGATCCACCTTGAAATCCACGGTCACTTCATAAGTGCCTTCAGGAGCACATTCGCCCAAAGCCCAGTTGAAGCTCAGGAACTGAATTTCCTCCTCCGGATCACAGCAAACTTCCCCCAATTCGATGACGGCTTCGCAATCCTCCAATTCCTTGTCGCGCATGACAAACTCGTAAGGCGTCATGCAATCTGCCGCCAGAGGACCGAGGACAACGGGCAGGTCCGCATAGGCAAAAAATCCGTAGTTGTTGCCGTTCCCCACGATTTTGAAGCTATCGCTTCCCGGATTGAGGGGGACAAAATTGATCTGGATGTAAAACACGGAGTCATTGTCGCATTCCTTCACCCATTCGAGTTCTGCCAGATGACAGTCCATATTGCCTCCGCAGTCCGGACTTTCAAATTCCTTGATCTTGCAGCAATCCGGTTTTTGACTGTCGCAGATTTTGATCCAGTCATGGTTGTTGCCACTTTTCGGGAAATCGGCCAGGAAGAGAGGCGAGCCATAGGGATAAATGCCGAAATACTGCCCGTTGGCATACACGACCACACTGTCACCCTGCCCGGGAAGATAGTTGTAGGCGACATGGAGGTTGTAGGTGGAATCGGAGGTACAGTCACCCACATCCACGGCCATTTCGTTGATGACACATGGCTCTCCGCAACAAATCACACCAATGCCGGTATCGGCCGCACAGTCGGGCAATTCCAGATCGCGCACCACAAACTCCCATTCCTTTTCACAATCCCCGTTAAGGGGGCCAATGGTAACAGGCAGGTCGGCATAGGCAAAGATCCCGTGGAGCATCCCGTTTCCCTGCACCTTGAAGCTGTCACTGCCGGGATTTTGAACACCGAAATCAATATGCACAAAGAACTGGTCATTGCTGTCACATTCGGACACTTCAGCCACAAACTCGATGATGTGGCAGTCCTCACCACCCCCACATTCCGGAGACGGAAATTCGATAATGGCACAACAATCGGGATTGTCGTTGTCGCAAACCTTAAGCCAGTCGTGACTGCCCCCGCTCTTGGGGAAATTGTTGATGGTAAGCGGTAGTTGGGAATAGGCATAGTAGCCGAACAGGTTGCCGTTGGCCCACAAATCAAAATGGCTGCCTTGTACGCCCTGGTAATCGAAGTCCACGGTGATGGCATAGGTGGAACCAGAGGTACAGTCGCCAATGTCAACCGTCAGGTTGGACAACTCGCATTCGTTGCCGCCTCCGCATTCCGGAGAGGCAAACTCGATGATGGCACAGCAGTCGGGGTTGTCGTTGTCACAAACCTTGAGCCAGTCATGGCTGCCCCCGCTCTTGGGGAAATTGTTGATGGTGAGTGGTAGTTGGGCATACTGGTAGTAGCCGAAGAATTCTCCGTTGGCCCATAGATCAAAACTGTTGCCCTGGACATTTTGGTAGTTGAAATTCACCGTAAGGGAATAGGTGGAATCCGAGGTGCAATCACCGATATCCACGACGAGCTCGTTGATCAGGCATTCTTCACCGCAGCAAACCGGCCCCAGCTCGAATACGGCCTGGCACTCGGGAAACTGGGCATCCTTGACAACAAACTCCCATTCCGTGACACAATCACCTTCCAGAGGACCAAGGGTAATGTAAAGATCCTCATAATCAAAGGTGCCGTAATTCATGCCGTTGCCCAGTACGATAAAGCCCTCGTCGCCCACGTTGGCATACTGGAAGTCCAGATCGACATAGAAGTAGCCGTCTTCACAAACGTGCGGCTCAACGACAAGTCCTCCGATCTCGCAATCTCCGCCGCCTCCGCATTCCTGTGTGGCGAATTCCTTGATCCGGCAGCAATTGCCGATGTCGCCATCGCAGACTTTCAGCCAGTCATGCGAGCCTCCGCTTTTGGGAAAGTTCGGAATGGTGAGTGGAAGGCTGGTATAGGCATAAGAGCCGAAAAATACCCCGTTGGCCCAAAGGTCAAACATGTCGGCGCCTTCGTTGACATAGTCGAAGTCGATCGTGATGGTGTACGTGGTATCCGAAGTGCAATCTCCCTTTTCCACCGTGATCAGTCCGATTTCACAGGCGGTGGGGTCCTGGCCTCCCGTGACATGGGAAGATGCCGGGAAAGAGATAAGGAGCATGCAGAAGCAGAGGGGAAGGAGGGAAAGGTAGGGTTTCATGGCATTGGAATCATGGATGAAGAGCCTTCTCAGGCCAAAAATGCTGCCTGATACAGCGGCACAATTACAAAGTTAGGTGGGTCGGTGAAATGTTGTGTAAATGTTTTTTGCATCGGCCACTTACAGGAAGAGTCTTGTTCCAAAACAGTTGATACTTCATGGATACCCTACCTTTGGCTCTGTGCGGACAGCCCCAATGGTGGTGGCTTTCCGTGGGTCACTGCCATGCTCGCCCTGCGATTGAACGGAAAAGACCGGGACCCCGTCCCGGAACGGATGGACCCCGATCCCGTCCCCGACGGGTGGGTGGAGGTCCGCCTGCGCGCAGCAGCCCTCAACCACCGCGACGTATGGATCCGCCAAGGCCTTTATGCCGGCATCCGGTACCCCTTTACACCAGGGAGCGACGGCGCCGGATACATCGGTAACGACCCGGTCCTCATCAATCCCGGCATGGACTGGGGATCCAATCCGGCTGCCCAGGGCGCCGGATTCCACATCCTGGGCATGCCGTCCAATGGCACCTTCGCCCAGCGTGTCAGCGTGCCCGCCTCCCAGGTTTATCCCGTCCCCGCCTACCTGAGCATGGAGGAGGCTGCCGCCATTCCGTTGGCCGGCGTCACCGCCTTCCGGGCGCTGTTCACCCGCGGCCGTGCCCGTCCGGGTGAACGGGTCCTCGTCACAGGTATCGGCGGAGGCGTGGCCCAATGGGTTTTCCGGTTTGGCCTGGCGGCCGGAATGGAGATCTGGGTGACTTCAGGTGATGATGGCAAAATCCGGGAGGCTGTACAACGCGGTGCCGCTGCCGGGATGAATTACAAGAATGAACAATGGCCTGAATTGGCGCGAACATCCGGAGGGTTCGACCTGGTCGTTGACGGCGCAGGAGGTCCCTTTGCGGCTGCCATCCTCAAGTACATGAATCCCGGAGGGAGGATCGTCGTTTACGGCGGTACCGCCGGCGCCGTCGAAAAGTGGCTGCCTCAACCCCTGTTTTGGAAACAACTCGATATCCTGGGCAGCACCATGGGCACCCCGGAGGACTTTGAAGCCATGATGGCTTTCATTTCCACCCATCGCATAGCCCCCGTTCTGGACCAATTTTTTCCCCTTGAAAAAGGCGCCGATGCCTATCACCGCATGGCCCTGGGCGCCCAGACCGGAAAAATCATTCTCCAGATTCCCGACGAATGAGGATTGGCCTGCTTTCGGATACCCACGGCTACATGGGGCCCGAAATTCTCGAAGTGACTGCCACCTGCGACGAGATATGGCATGCCGGCGATATCGGCCATGCCGATGTCCTGAAAGCCCTGTCACGGACGGCACCGGTCCTGGCCGTGTATGGCAACATCGACGATGCCGAAATGCGCCGTACCTGTCCGGAAATGGTGATGGTCGAGCGACAGGGTTTGAAGATGCTCATGATCCACATCGCCGGGACTCCCGGACGGTACAACGCCCATGTGCGAAAGCTCGTTACGGCACATGCCCCCGATATCCTGGTGTGCGGCCATTCGCATATCCTCAGGGTGATGAAAGACCCCGCCACCGGTCATTGGCATCTCAATCCCGGCGCAGCCGGTCATCATGGGTTCCACCTGATACGCACCATGCTCACGTTTACGCTGGACAATGGCCGTCTCTGCGACATGGCGGCCGTGGAGTTCGGACGCAGGGGGCGTCTATCCGGCGCCTAAGGCCCGGGCAAAATCGGCGATCAATGCCTCCTCTCCCTCTAATCCGGTCGATACGCGAATGAGGCCTTCCGTGATACCCTGGCTTTCGCGGATGTCTTTCGCAATACGGAGATGAGAGCTGGTCGCCGGGTGCAACACCAGGGTGTCCACATCGCCCAGGGTGGGCGCCATGCGGGCTACCTTCAACCGGTTCATTACCCGGATGGCATTTTCCTTTCCACCCTCAACTTCGAAGCTCAGCATCCCGCCGAATCCGTACATCTGCCGGAGGGCAATCCCGTGCGTGGGATGTGAATCCAGGCCGGGATAATTGACCCGGCTTACCTCGTCGCACCCCATAAGCCAGCGAGCCAGGGCCAGGGCATTAGAGGCATGTCGCTCCATGCGGATCGGCAAGGTCCTGATCCCGTTGGCGACCATCCAGGCGTCAAACGGATTGCAGGTGGCGCCGGTGAGCTTGAGAACCTGGAACACCTTCCCGGTCACAAATGGCCGGTCGCGCCCGATGATCACGCCGGCGATACCCGTTCCGTGGCCGTTGAGATATTTGGTGGTGGAATGGATGACGAAATCAATACCCAGCGACAACGGTCTTTGAAAGTACGGGGTGCAAAAGGTATTATCCACCACCGTCCGGCAATCGTATCGCCGGGCGATGGCGGCCATTGTCGCCAGGTCTATGCATTGAAGACCGGGGTTGGTCGGAGTTTCCATATAGAGGACCCGAATGTCCGGATCGGCCTTGAGTCTTTCTTCGGTCTGATCCGGATCGGACAAGTCGGCAAAGACCGGTTGGATCCCGAGCCCGTCCATCACTTTGAGCAGCAATTCGGTGGTTCCGCCATAGAGATTGGACTGCGTGAGGACTTTGCCACCCCGGGGCAGCAGGCTGAGCATCAGGACATGGATGGCGGCCATGCCTGAACCGGTCATCAAGGCTGCTGGTTCATCCGTGAGGCCATAGCCCTCCATTTGGGCCAGCCGGGTGGCCAGCGCTTCAATGGTCGGATTGCCATACCGACTGTACACATAGCCTTCTTTCCTTCCTTCAAAGACGGCAATACAATCCTCGAGCTGATCGAAAGAAAACGAAGAGCTCAGGTAGAGGGGCAATTGCTGGGGGGGATTGGTCGCCGGGACATCGAGGCGCCTGACGCAGAGAGTGTGAAAGCCGGGGTCCATAGGGGGGATGGTGTACCTTTGAGCCCGAAAACTACGGATTCGATTTGAAGGAGGACAAGACCAGGGATCCCGAATGGGAAGAAGGGGATGAATATGTCGAGACCTACAGCATCCGTGTGGATGCCGGTCAGGGTCTGCTCCGGATCGACAGGTTCCTCACCGACCGCCTGGAACGCGCTTCGCGCAACAAAATCCAGAATGCCATCAAGGCCGGCTCCGTACGGGTGAACGGCGAAACCGTCAAAGCCAATTACCGGGTCAAACCCAAAGACGATATCCGGGTCGTTTTGCCGCGCACGCTGGAGGGACTGGGCAAAGTCATTGCCCAGGACATCCCGCTGACGATCGTGTACGAGGATGATGATCTCATCGTGATCGACAAACCGGCCGGAATGGTCGTTCATCCGGGGATCGGCAACTTTGACGGTACCCTGGTCAATGCCCTGGCCTGGCACTTTGAAAAAGAGCGGCTCCCTGTCATGCCGGGGTCGATCGTTGACCGGCCCGGATTGGTGCATCGCATCGACAAGGACACCTCCGGGCTGCTTGTCGTTGCCCGATCGGAATACGCAATGAGTCACCTGGCCAGACAGTTTTTCGAACATTCCATCCGACGCAGGTACCTGGCCCTGGTGTGGGGTGAGCCCGACCCGGCCAAAGGCACCGTACACGCACATGTCGGCAAGCACCCTCGCATCCGCCAGATGCAGGAAGTCTTTCCCGAAGGCGATCACGGCAAAGAGGCCATTACCCATTATTCGGTCATCGAGCCCCTGTATTATGTCAGCCTGGTGGAATGCCAACTGGAAACCGGCCGCACACACCAAATCAGGGTGCATATGAAATACATCGGTCACCCCTTGTTCAACGATGCCAAATACGGGGGGGACCGCATTTTGAAGGGCACTGTCTATGCCAAATACCGCCAGTTTGTCCAACAGGCATTCGAGGCCATTCCCCGGCAGGCGCTCCATGCCCGCTCCCTGGGATTTGTCCACCCGACCACGGGCAAAGACATGTATTTCGAATCTCCGTTACCGGCTGACTTCGCCCGGGCCCTGGAATTGTGGCGGGGCTGGGTCGCGGAAAAATCTTCCCGGGCATGAGCAGGTTGGGTGAGCGTATCGATGCCTTTGTCGACCTGGGGAAATACCTGGAACAACCGGGGCCGGCTTTGCTGCAGGCCGTTGAGGAGGCTGGCTGGCACAATCCATGGTTTACGGCGGAAAATGTGCACCATGCCATCCACGGTATTCACACCCGATTTCTGGACAGGGCGGCGCTAGTCCGCTGGACGGAAGCCTGCCGCGTCCCGGATCGCCCTCGGGATCCGAAGACGATAGGCATGGTACTCGCCGGCAACATACCCCTTGTCGGATTCCACGATCTGTTGTGTGTCCTGATGTCGGGCCATCGCCTGCAAGTCAAACCGTCTGAAAAGGACAAGATCCTGACCGGGCATATCCTGGATTGGCTGAAGGCGCGGTATGACGGATTTGACGAGGCGATCGAGGTCACAGGGCGACTTAGCGGTTTCGATGCCGTTCTGGCGACAGGCAGCAACAATGCCGCCCGTTATTTCGATTATTATTTCGGACGCTACCCCGGCATCATCCGTCGCAACAGAAATGGCGTGGCCGTCTTGTGGGGAGATGAATCCCCGGATGACCTGGGTGGTATTTGCGAGGACATTTTCAGGTATTTCGGGATGGGTTGCCGCAATGTGTCGGCCATCTTCCTTCCCCGCGAGGCGGATACGGGACCTCTCCTCAAGGCTTCAGAAACATTTGCCGGACTTATGGATCATGGCCCCTGGCGCAACAACTTCGATTATCAATTGGCCATCATGCTGCTGTCCCGTGAGCCGTTTTTTCAGGGAGCGAGCATTCTGCTGCGAGAGGACCCGCGTCTCGTTTCACCCCTTTCCGTCGTCCATTTGATCCGGTATGACGACCCGGATGACCTTCTGCGACACCTTGATGCCCGCAGGATGGAAATCCAATGCGTCGTTTCGACACGTCCGGTTTCCGGATGGGAAGTGGTGGCTCCGGGGCAGACCCAGGTTCCCGGCCTGACGGATTATGCCGATGGCGTGGACACCATGGCCTTCCTGCAATCATTGTCGGTATGACCCGTAAAGAAAAAGCAACACACATCGGCGCCATTTTGGCCGCCCTTTATCCAGAGACTCCCGTCCCTTTGCAACACCGGGATCCCTATACCCTTTTGGTAGCGGTCTTGTTGTCGGCCCAATGTACGGATGAAAGGGTCAATCGCATCACTCCTCTGCTATGGGCGAAAGCCTCGACACCGGAAGCCATGTCTGCCCTGGATGTATCCGAGATCGAGGAGGTCATCCGTCCCTGTGGCCTTTCACCGGCCAAATCCAAAGCCATACACGGCCTATCCCGCATCCTGAGAGATCAATACGGAGGGCGGGTGCCGGATACCATCGGAGAACTCGAGGCCCTGCCGGGCGTAGGACACAAAACGGCATCGGTGGTCATGAGCCAGGCATTCGGCGTACCGGCATTTCCCGTGGACACGCACATCCATCGTCTGGCATGGAGGTGGGGCCTTTCCTCAGGAAAAAATGTCGTTCAGACCGAGAAAGACCTCATGTCCCTGTTCCCCAGGGAGGAATGGAATACCCTGCATCTCCGCATCATCTTCTTTGGGCGGGAACACTGCCCGGCAAGGGGACATAATCCCTATACCTGCCCGATTTGCCACCTGTATGGGCGAAAAGTACTGTTCCGGGAGTTTGACAAGGCGGCTTCCCGCAAACCGGGAAAGAAAACCGGGTCCCCTGCTAAAACGGATAATTGATCAGCAGATTCTGGAAGTTGAGGTCCAGGCGTCTCGCCCAGTGGGAGCCATTCACTTCGTAAGGGTAGCGGATCTTGGCGCCTACGTCGTAAACGAGGATGAAAAACTGGAAGTTGAGCCTGATGCCCATGCCACCTGATAAGGCCCATTCCTGATGCATGTTCCTGAGTCCGGCATCCGGCAAATCGGGGTCTTCCCGCAGATTCCAGATGTTGCCGGCATCGAGAAAAACCGCGCCCTCCAGCAGCCAGAAGATCTTTTGCCGCCACTCGGCGTTGATTTCCAGTTTCAGGTCGCCGCGTTGGAAATAGGGCGGGCTGGTTCGGGTAGGGGGTGTGCCTCCCGGGCCGAGTTGACCGTTGAGCCAGCCGCGCATGCTGCTGGGGCCTCCGGCCGAAAACTGTTTGATGTAGGGGCTGGTACGGGTGTCGGCCAACGGAATGATCAGTCCAGTGTACAACCGGGTAGCGGCTGTGCGGCCTTTGCCGAAGTTGCGCGAATAGGTCCATTGACCATCCCCGCGGAGGTATTTGGAAAAACTGATATCGCCGGCTGTCCAGGGAGCCGTGTCCGGCTTGAATATGCGGTAAACACTGTTCAGGGCCAGGATTTCGAGGCCTGATTGTTCAAATCCCCCCCGGAAAGACCAGGATTCACCGTACCGGTTGGGCAATGACTGATAATTGCCTTTGATGGCGCGAAACAGAAAACCGGTGAGAAACTGGCTCTGGAAAGCCAGTTCTGAACCCGGTGGGGCATTGTCCCTGAATCCGGCCAACAGGGCGTTCTGGTAGTAATCGATCTGAAAGTGGTCCAGACTCAGCCGCAGGTTGGGTTTGGGGTTGTAATCAAACCCGTACTGGACATTCATGAAGTGGGTCTCCCAGAAATTGAGGAGATTGTTGTAGGTATAACTGGCTCCGGCGTAACTGCGGGCGTCCTGCCAGAGCCAGGGATACCATCGCCGTAGACGGGAGTGTTTCCACACCCTGAAGTAATCTTCAAAAAAGGGAAATTGCATCCTCACGCTGGCGCCGGCGTTGATGGCATTGAACTGGAGCGGCGCGATATTGGCTTCTATACTGGGTTGGAGATTGGCCTCCATCCGGATGGCTCTCCGGAACAAATTCTGGTAGGTACGCCCGGCGTTGAAGGACAGTCCGAGCACGTTGGAGTTGTCTCCGATGGCGGTGGTATTGTTGACATCGAACGAATAATTGTCGGCCATCCGGTAGGAAGGGGTGAGCTGAATGTCCATGTTGACCCTGCCGGTAAGGCTGTCTTCCCGCGTGCGGGTGTTGACAAAGCGGTATATGCCCAGTAAGGAGAGCCGCCGGTTGGTCCTTACATATTGGGATTCAGCATACAGGGAGTCGGGACGGACGTCAAGGGCCCGGTACAAAATGTCGGGCTGGACAAAGCCCTCCGGTCGGGCATCCCGGATGCGGATACCCCGATACACCGTATCCAGGATGATCGGCTGGTTGGGACCTTCGGCAGTTTGTATGACGACATCGCCGATGCGAACAGCCTGAGTAGCCCTGCCGTCGGCCGGAGGGAGGATTTCGAGGAAGACAGGGACTTCGTACCGGGAGGTATCCGCGACATCCACCTGTAAGGCGGTGATCTGATTGGGGAAGAAAAAAGCATACCCGCGGTTGCGCAGAAAATCGGTGATACGGGCTACCTCCCTGGAATAGGTGTCTCCCTGAATGATCATCCCCGGTTTGAGTGTGGTTTGCCTGTTGAGGACAGGCAGCCATTGTGCCATTTCGGGGTCCGGAGACCGTATTTCCATGGATTTGATACGCAATGGCCTGCCGGTGGAAATCCGGTAAGTGACCCGGGCCAGCGGTTTTTTCCCGGATAGGGTGACCTCGTATTCACCCCGGCATTGAAAATAACCCCGGTTCTTCAGAAAAATAAGCATCCCCTCCAGATTATTGGCAAGGACTCCTTCATCCAGATATACCGGAGGTTCGGAAAGATTTTCCCGGAGAAAACGCCGGGTGCGGGTTTCCTTCCCCGGCTTTTGGAGTCGGTAATGAAACCAGAGGTAGGTGCGAAACATGCCGAGAACCCGGGTGTTGGGAGGATTGGTTACCAGGTTGGACAGTTGGACTTCCAATTCCCTGACCGGTGTATCCTCCTCACCGGGCTCAACAACGACATCCTGATCCTCGATCAGATACCGGGATTCCGGGACATGCCGGAACACCTGGCAACCGCCACAGGTCAGACCCAGGAGGACCAAGGCGAGAAAGGCCGCTTTCCGATCCGTCCGGGAGTCCGCATATCTTCGCGTGAAATCGGGCGCTATCATGCTTTCGCGGAATCAGGTCAGCTTTATCCGCTCCTTGGCGGACCGGAAGCAGAGACAAAAGTATCATAAATTCATAGCGGAGGGGGACAAGGTCGTCCGGGAGGCCCTCCAGGCCTGGCCCGACCGGGCGCTTTCGGTTATCGCCGATCCCTCCCGATTTGATGCCCGCGATTATGCCCTGCCGCCCGGTTGTGCCTGGGTGGACACGGACAAGTCCACCATGGAAAAAATATCCCAGGTCTCCACACCGCCGGGAATCCTGGTCGTGCTGAGGTTTCCCGATACCCCGCCCTTGTCTGCCGGCACAACGCGTCTCCTGTATCTGGATGCCATCCGGGACCCCGGCAACCTGGGCACGATCATTCGCACCGCAGATTGGTTTGGTGTCCACGACCTCGTGTTGGGACCCGGCACGGTGGAATGGGCCAATCCTAAAGTCGTACAGGCGGCAATGGGTTCCCTTTTCCGGGTGCGGCTTCATGCCGGAACCCTGGTGGACCTTGCCTCGGGTTCCTCACCTTTCATTCCGGTGGTGGCCGACATGGAAGGTGAGGCCCTGGATTCATTCAGATGGCCGGAGAAAACCTGCCTCGTGTTGGGCAATGAATCCCACGGGATCAGCCCTGATCTTCGGATGTCGGACGCCCTCAAAGTGACCATTCCGAAAAGACGGGAGGGCGCAGCCGAATCCCTGAATGTTTCGATAGCTTCAGGTATCTTGCTGAATGCCTGGACTCTACAGGATATTGTTTAAAGAAGTTTGAGGACCTCGGATTCGAGGACACCCCGTGTGTCGATCCGGGCAATTTTGCCTTCACGGTCGATGAGGAAGGTTTTGGGTATGGACGTCACGCCGTACACGGCAGCGGGCTCTGCGTCCCATTTTTTGAGGTCGCTCACGTGAGAATCCCAGCTCAGGCGATCCGCCTCGATGGCCTGGACCCACATCATTTTGGATCGCTCGACGCGATCCCTGATCTTGGCCTCATCGCCACCGAGTTGCAGGCGGGTGCGTTCGTCCACCCCGTCCAGCGAAACGCTGAATACCGTAAATCCGCGATCCCGGTATTTCTCATATACCTCTACAACATGAGGGTTTTCCTTCCGGCAGGGGCCACACCAACTGGCCCAGAAGTCAAGCAAAACCACCTTCCCTTTGAGATCGGACAAACGGCGCACCTTGCCGTCAGGTCCCGGCAAAACGATGTCCGGAGCCTCTTCACCGACCTTCACCTTTTGGGCCAGCAGGGTCCGGGCCCGGGATTTTTCCACGTTGGAGACAAAAAGGCCAAATTCTTTGGTATAGGGGCTTTCGGGATAAGTCTGTACCAACCGGTCGGAAATCTGCTGATGGAGCTCGAGATAGGTCGGATCGTTGCGGAAGATCATCTGGGTCAGATGCATGGCCACCAGCGGGTCCTTGACACCTCTGACTGCCTTCTCGGTATCCTCGGCGCTGCCTTGGGTCTCATTGGCGAGATGGCGCAGGGTCCCGATATACTCTTCCGCCAACGCCGAGCCTGTCACTTCTACCTGCCACCGGTCAAGGGTTGCCAGCTGGCCTTTAAAATGTACGCTTTCTTCCTTTCCGTCGAGCGCAAAAAACAAGTTGCGATTCCCGATGCGCATCCGGTAAATACCCTGGGGCAATGGTTCCGGGAAAAGAAGCCGGTAACTTCCCTCCGCCCCAATGGTCTCTTTGGCCTTGGTCTCCGTTTTTCCGTCCGGGAAAATGTAGTCGAGCACCACCGTCAGGTTTTCGGCGCCTTCCATTTCGCCGGTAATCTGATAGGATTTGGAAATCTGCTGACAGGAAAGAACCGCAGAAACAAGCAGGGTGAATAAGAGGAGGCTGGTTTTCAGTCTGGACATGGAACATGACATTTTGATGGAAGGGCTACGTGTACCACATGGGCAAAACGTACTCCGTGACAACGCAGAATCGGGTCTGGCATTGCCCATTCAGACAACTTCATCAATAGCCGGCGTGAGATCCATAATGGCCGGCAAAGTGTCGTCATAGCGGTCTTTCCAGGTATCGACATGACCGAAGTCTTCATCGTCTATCCGTAAGTTGCCTTCCGTCACATGGCCCAGGACCCGGTAAGGCGCTCC
>JAGFIW010000229.1 GCA_024103195.1 Saprospiraceae bacterium
CACGGTCATGACTTTTGTCGGAGCGCCGGGACCCGTCACAGAAGCGGCCTTCCGCGCCATTCGCACGGCATCGGAACATATCGACATGCAGGTCCACAGCGGAGAACACCCCAGGATGGGGGCCACGGATGTATGTCCGCTCATCCCGGTGGCGGGCATCACCATGGAAGAGACGGCGGCCTGGGCACACCGTTTGGGTCAACGGGTGGGTGAAGAACTGAGCATTCCCGTCTTCATGTACGAGGCGGCGGCCACCCGGCCTGAGCGGCGAAACCTGGCAGCCATCCGGGCAGGTGAGTACGAGGGCCTCCCGGTCAAACTGGCCGATCCGGCCTGGAAACCGGACTACGGGCCAGCCACCTTTCTGCCCCGGACCGGTGCTACCGTCATCGGAGCCCGGGATTTCCTTATTGCCTTCAACGTCAACCTGAACACCACGTCGGTACGCCGTGCCAATTCCGTCGCTTTTGACGTGCGCGAACAGGGACGCATTCTGCGGGAGGGGGATCCCTTCACGGGGAAGGTGCTGACCGACGAGAACGGCGAGCCACGCCGGCAGCCCGGCACCTGCAAATCCGTCAAGGCCATCGGGTGGTATATCGAAGAATACGGAATAGCCCAGGTATCGATGAACCTGACCAATATGCGCGAGACCTCCCTGCACGAGGCCTTCGAGGCATGTTGTGCATCGGCCCAGGCGAGGGGCATGAGAGTGACGGGATCGGAACTGGTGGGCATGGTTCCCCGGCAGGTCATGCTCGATGCCGGTCGTCATTTCCTGCGCAAACAGGAGCGCTCCGCCGGGATTCCGGAAGAGGAGATCATCCGTTTGGCCGTCCGCTCGATGGGGCTGGATGAATTGGGGCCATTCGATCCCCGGAAAAAAATCATCGAGTACACGTTGGAAGACCAGGAGGCCCATCCGTTGGCCACTTTGTCCCTGAAGGACTTTGCCGACCGCACATCGGCGGATACGCCGGCGCCAGGCGGTGGATCCGTTTCGGCCTATGTAGGCACCCTGGGAGCAGCGCTGGCGGGAATGGTCGCCAATTTGTCGTCCCACAAACGAGGCTGGGACGCCCGCTGGGGCTGGTTTTCGGATAGGGCGGAGGAAGCCCGCGCCATCCATGACCGCCTGCTCCGGCTGGTGGATGAAGACACCCGGGCTTTCAATGCCATTATGGAGGCCTTTGCCCTCCCCAAGGGGCAGGAAGAGGAGAAAAGGATCCGGACGGCGGCCATTCAGGAAGCGACCAAAATGGCGATTGAGGTGCCATTCCGGGTTATGGAACAAGCCCATGCGCTTCTGCCTGTCCTGGAAGACATGATCCAGGAAGGGAATCCCAACTCGGTCAGCGATGCTGGTGTTGGCCTTCTTTGTGCCAGGGCTGCCATGCGGGGCGCCTGGATGAATGTGCGGATCAACGCATCGGGCCTGAAAGACAAGGACTGGCTGGACCCGTTCCTGCAAAAAGGCCAAAAGATGATGGTCGAAGCGGAGGTCATGGAGACGGCCATGATGCGCAAAGTGGAGGAGAGCCTCTGAGGAAGGATTTTGCCATTTTTTTTTGCCGGTATTGACACAAGTTCAAAACTGGCCCTATATTTGGACTTCGTAATCCGAAATCCGATTTAAGCTTGCAGGTATTGTCAAAGGCCAGCATCAACGGGCTCAGGGCCCTGCTGTATCTGGCGGCACAGGAAAGGCGGGAAGGTTATACAGGGATTCGTGAAATGGCGGACGAACTGGACATATCGTTCCATTTTCTGACCAAAATCCTGCAGGAGCTCACGCAAAAGGGCGTGTTGCGTTCCTATCGGGGACCCAATGGCGGGGTGGCCCTTGCCCGGGATCCCGGTACCTTGTACCTCGAAGAACTCGTGCTGATGATGGAGGGGGATGATTTCTTCGACACTTGTCTGCTCGGTCTGCCGGGATGCGGAGAGAGGAAACCCTGTCCTGTCCACGCTTTCTGGAAAGAAACCAAAGCGGCCCTGAAAAAGGAATTCCAGACCACCAGTCTGGAAGAACTGGGCCAACAGATCCGGGTTGGCAAGGTGCGTTTGGCCGACTGATTTTTTTTGGTTTTATTAAAGACAAATGACTCTTAAAACGTAAATAGAATGATGACCCGGGGCTGCAGAAGCCCTCAAATCCTGTCCTATGAACAACCAACCTCAATCCCCGCCCAAAGCCATCAGCAATTGGAAGAATACCCGAAACTGGAGGGGGCCGCTGACTTGCCTTCTGATCCTCAGCCTCGCCGGCGACGGCATGATCGGCTCACAAACTTAATTCGACGCCCCGCCCGAGGCGGCATTTGCCGGGCCGGACGGCACGGTCGTCATGGACAAGGGCGCCATCACAAGGGGGCAGGAGGTATTCCATAAATACGCCCTGATGGAGTACGGCAGTTTCTTTGGCGACGGCGCCCAGCGCGGACCCGATTTTACGGCAGAAGCCTTGCACATTACCACACAGGCTGTGACCGAACACCACGCCCTTCGGTTTCAATCCGAAAAAGGCGTCGCGCCGGATGCCGAAGAACGAAAGGTCCTGGCCGAAAGGACAAAGGATGAGCTCAAGGCCAACCGATATGACAAAGACAAGGACCTGATCATGCTGACCGAAGCGCAGGTCTTTGCGCTGGACCGCGTCAAAAAATATTACACCGACCTGTTCATTGACCAGAATACCCAAAAATCTTTTCCCCCTCCCGGATTCATCTCCGACCGGAAAGAAGTGGAAGATCTGGCTTCCTTTTTCTTTTGGGGTGCCTGGGTCTGCGCCGTGGAAAGACCTGGGAGTGATTTCAGTTATACCCACAACTGGCCCTTTGACCCCGAAGCGGGGAATACCCCTACTTCTCCCGTGATACTGTGGAGCGTGCTCGGATTGTTGGGCTTTGTACTGGGATGTGGTATCGTCCTGTATTTCATCGGGCAATACAACCAATTGCCCAACAAATTTTTCACCCCTCCCAAAAGAGACCTGCTCACCTCCACCCGGGTGGATGCCTTTCGCCCGACACCTTCGCAACGCGCTACCTACAAATTCTTCATGGTGGCCGCTCTTTTGTTCTTTCTTCAAGTGACCAGCGGGATCGTCACGATCAACGATTTTGTCGATTTTCTGCAATACTTCGGCCTACCGCTGCACGGCGAGATCCCGGTCAATCTGTCCCGTACCTGGCATATCATGTTGTCGCTCTACTGGATTTCCACCTGCTGGATCGCCTCCTCTATATTCATTCTTCCCATTCTGGCCAAGAAAGAGATCCCCGGCCAACTTCCGCTTATCCAGACGCTGTTTTGGATGTTGTTCCTTTTGGTAGGGGGTTCTCTGACCGGCATGGTGCTCGGTCCCCTCGGATTGCTGGGTGAATGGTGGTACATGCTGGGGCACCAGGGGTGGGAATATGTGGATTTCGGCCGTGTTTTCCAGGTCCTGTTGATGGCCGTATTCGTCTTATGGGGCGTGGTCATTTATCGGGGCATTCGGCCTGCTTTCGTCCGTAAGGAGCCATGGAACCTGCCCAACTGGATATTTTACAGTGTCCTCGGCATCCCCCTGCTTTTCCTGTCCGGATTTGTGGCCCGTCCGGAAACCAATTTTGTGATCGCCGATTTCTGGCGCTGGATGGTCATCCATATGTGGGTGGAAGCCTTCTTTGAAGTATTCATCACGGTTATCGTCAGTTATCTCCTGGTACTGATGGGCCTGGTGAGCCGACAGGCAGCCATACGCGTCGTTTATTTCGCCACCATTCTGTTTCTCGGCACCGGTTTGCTCGGGATCAGTCACAACTTCTATTGGAATGCCAAGCCGGTCGCTACCATGGCGCTCGGCAGTGTGTTCTCAACACTTCAGTTCATACCCCTGATTCTCCTCACGGTAGAGGCCTGGCGGTTTCGCAACATGCCGCGGATTGCGGTGGGCGATGTGGAACACAAGGATTTGCGCCGCGATTTTGCATTTCCGGAGGTGTTTCTGTTCCTGGTGGCGGTCAATTTCTGGAATTTCTTTGGCGCCGGCGTCATGGGCATCATCATCAATCTGCCCATCATGAATTACTTTGAACACGGCACCTACCTCACCATCAATCATGCCCATGCGGCGTTGATGGGGGTTTACGGCAATATTTCCATCGCCGCATTGTTGTTCGCCTCCCGCATGGTCCTCCAACCAGCGCGCTGGCACAAAAAATGGATCATGACCGTCTTCTGGTCCATCAATGCGGGGCTCATGCTGATGGTCATCCTGGACTTGTTCCCTGCGGGCGCCATCCAGTTCAAGGTGGTTGTCGAAAAAGGGCTGTGGTACGGAAGATCGGCGGCCTTCATCGGCGGAAAGACTTTCGAGGGATTGACCTGGCTACGGGGTATAGGAGCCACCCTGTTTTTCCTGGGAGGCGTGATCCCGCTGGCCTGGTTCATGGTATCCAGATTCCGTTCGCTGAAAGCGCCACGTACGGATCTGCACATTGAAGACCTTGACGGCCCTGAGGATGAAGCGCCTCACCCAACGGATGCGGCATCCGCGCCGGCCCAGATGCCGACGATATCGGCCTGAACCAACCCCTTTCCCGAAAACCGCTTTTTGACGCGCATATGATCACCTTAAATTTTGTCTTGTATGAAACGAATGCAAACTTGGAGCATCTGGCTGATGGCACTGATGATCCTGGGCGTAGCCGGTTGTCGAAAAGACCAGGTAGATGCGCCTTCACTGGCCCGCGATTTTTCCGCCGAAGTACCGGTATCCTGGTTCAGGCTGTTGGAGAAGATCGACCGCTATGCGCCCGGATACCGGCCGCCGGCGGCCTCCCGGATGTTTGGTTATTTCGGGTTGGCGGGCTATGAAGCGGCGGTCCACGGCATGCCGGGCTATCGCAGTCTGGGCAGCCATTATCCAGGGTTGTTTCTACCCTCCCCCGAGGCGGATCAGACGTACCATTGGCCAACCGCCGTTCATGCGGCCTACCACCGGATGATGCAATTGTCCTATCCGCACATCAAAGCTTCCGACAAGGCTTTGATGGAGGAGTTGGACCTGACACTGGGCAACAAGTTGGCCCTGGAAACGGTCCCTGCGGTCAATGCCCGTTCCCTTGCTTTCGGACAAGCCGTTGCCGAGGCCATTTACCAGTGGTCCACCACGGATTTTGCCGGCCATGAAAGCTATCTGGATCCTTTCCCCGTGAATTACCAGCCCCCGACCGGACCCGGATTCTGGCAACCCACCTGGCCCGATTATACGAGGGCCCTGTTCCCTTACTGGGGAGAGGTGCGGACGTTTGCCATGTACGGCAGCGACCTCGTTGCCAAGGCTCCGATCCCCTGGAGCGAAGATCCCCAATCCCAATTCTACAAGCAGGCCAACGAGACCCGGGAATGGGTCAATCGCATCCGGGCCGGGCAGGACCACGAAGGGAAATGGATCGCTGAATTCTGGAGTGACGATTTCGAGGATGTCACGTTCACCCCTCCCAACCGTCTCCTCGCCATCGGCACCCAGATCCTGGAAAAAGAAGGGGCCGCCCTGGACCGGGCCGTAGAGATGTACGCCCGGATGGGAATGGCTTTGTCCGATGTGGCTGTTGCGGTTTGGAATTCCAAATACCACTACAACCTGGAAAGGCCCATCACCTACATCCGCCGGGTCATGCAACCCGATTGGGAAACCATCCTTCACCACCCCTACACCGGTCAGCAAAGCCTGACGCCGCCATTCCCGGCTTATCCCTCCGGCCATTCAGGATTTGGCGGCGCCGGCGGTGCCGTGTTGGCCCAGGTATTCGGCAATCAGTATGCCTTCACCGACGAATGCCATAAAGACCGGACGGAGTTCAATGGAACACCCCGCAGTTTCAACACCTTTACCTCTATGGCGGAGGAAGACGCCTATGCCCGAGTTGCACTGGGCGTGCATTTCCGGATGGACTGCGACGAGGGGC
>JAGFIW010000005.1 GCA_024103195.1 Saprospiraceae bacterium
TCGGCCGTTGCGGCCTGGCCATTGGTCTTGGCCGGACCTTCTTCCAACAGCGCCTTGTAATCCTCTCCTTCCTTGCCGATGATGGCCAGAAGTCCGTTGACCGGCACGGGTCCCTGGGGTACACCAATATACAGGAGGACACCCTCATGGTAACTTTCCAGTTCCATGGTGGCTTTGTCGGTTTCTACTTCGGCCAGGACATCGCCGGGTTCGACCTTGTCGCCGACTTTTTTGAGCCAGGCGACAATATTGCCCTCTTCCATGGTGTCGCTCATGCGCGGCATACGGATCACTTCTGCCATTGCGGAGTATTTCTTTATCGCAAAAATGCAACTTTTTGAGGACTGGAAGGCCAGACCTGTCCTCAAAGAAAGCCAACCAACCGACAAGGCCATATCGAAGAAGGCGGGTTATTTTTGCCTTATGAATCACCTGCCCCAGTTGCTCCGGGAAGCCGTGGATGCCTTTGCCGGCCTTCCGGGGATAGGACGAAAGACCGCCTTGCGACTTGCCTTGCACCTGTTGCGACAGGAGGAAGACCAGGTCCGCCGGTTTTCCGAGGCCGTCCATCGCTTCCGCCGCGACATCCGCACCTGTTCCTCCTGCCACAATCTGTCGGATACGCCCCTGTGCCCGATTTGTGCGGACCCCTCCAGGATGCGATCCTCCATTTGCGTTGTCGAATCCGTACGTGACGTGATGGCCATCGAGGATACCCACCAATACAGGGGACTTTACCACGTATTGGGCGGTGTCATCAATCCTCTGGATGGCATTGGTCCCGAACAACTCCATATCGAATCCCTGATCGAACGTGTCCGGCAGGATACTGTCGAGGAGGTCATCATGGCTATTTCTCCCACGATTGAAGGCGAAACCACCATATACTATCTCTCCCGGCTGATGCGTGAAGCCCCTGTACGCATAAGTACCATTGCCAGAGGTGTTGCCTTCGGGGGCGAACTGGAATATGCCGACGAAATCACCCTGGGCCGGTCGATCATGGGCAGGATCCCTTATGCCCTCAAGGAGGACAACTGATGGATCTCTCCGTAATTCTGGTCAGTTACAACGTCCGTCATTTTCTGGAAGAGGCACTGTATGCCGTCCAACAGGCGCTGGAAGGACTCCAGGCCGAAATCATCGTCGTGGACAATGCCTCGGTGGATGATTCCGTAGCCATGGTCCGTTCTCGTTTTCCCCATGTTCGCCTGATGGCCAACAGGGACAACACCGGATTTGCCGTGGCCAACAATCAAGCCATCCGGCAATCGTCGGGGCGATACATCCTTTTGCTCAATCCGGATACGGTTGTAGGGGAAGACGCCTTTCGCAAATGCCTGGCTTTCATGGATGCCCATCCCGAAGCAGGGGCGCTCGGCGCCAGAATGATCGACGGAGGGGGTCAATTCCTTCCCGAGTCCAAAAGAGGATTCCCCACCCCGTTTGCCGCCTTCTGCAAAGCGTTCGGGTTGTCTCGTCTTTTTCCCCGGTCATCGATCTTCAACCGGTATTATCTGGGACATTTGTCCCAACATCAAACCGTCCCTGTAGATGTGCTGGCCGGGGCCTTCATGTTCATGCGCCGGGAAGCCCTTGACCGTGCAGGCTTGCTGGACGAGCAGTTTTTCATTTATGGCGAGGACATCGACCTGTCCTTTCGCATCCAGCAGGCCGGATTTGTCAACTACTACTTTCCGGATGTCACCATCATTCACTACAAGGGAGAAAGTACGCGTAGAGGATCCCTGCAGTACATCCGCATTTTTTACCAGGCCATGATCCTGTTTGCCCGGAAATACTTCCATGGACCCAGCCGCCAGGTGTACATCGCGTTGATCCAATGGGCCATTTACTTTCGTGCTTCCCTTTCGGTGGGACACAGGCTCCTGCGGCGCGGATGGCTGCTGGCTGCCGACACGGCCATACTCTATGGTTCCATTCTCCTCATCAAGGACTTTTGGGCCCAATACTATTTCAACGATCCGGACTACTATCCGTCTTACTTCCATTTGGTCAACGCACCTTTATATACCGGGATATGGCTCCTGAGTCTGTACCTGAGTGGCGCCTGGGACCGGCCATTCGATCTGTGGTCGGCGGCCAGGGGCATTCTGGCCGGCACGCTGGGCGTGGCCGCCATTTACGGGTTTCTTGATGACCCCTATCGCACCTCCAGGGCCATCATCCTGATCAGCACAGCCGCCGCATTGGCAGGTACACTGCTGCTCCGGATGACCGTACACTTTTTTCGAACGGGACACCTGTTTGCGCATCCTCACCGGCATGCCGCCCTGATCGTCGTGGGCAAGTCCGATGAATGCACGCGTGCCGAAGAACTGCTTCTGCGCATGGATCGTCGAAAAAATCTCATTGGACGGATTGACCCCGACCATGGTCCGACCGGAGAGACGGTCATCGGGTCCATGCGCGATCTCGACCAGATTGTAAGGCTCTTCGATGTGGACGAGATCCTGTTTTGCGGAAGGGATGTGCGGGCAGCTCAAATCATCGGTTGGATGGATGCGATTGGCACCGGTCCCGACTACCGGATTCTGCCGGCTGGCGGACAAAGTATTATCGGCAGTACATCCGCTTCTTCCGCCGGGGATCCCTATACCCTGGATATCAGGTTTCGCATCGCCGATCCTCTCATGCGACGCCACAAGCGATTGCTGGACGTCCTTCTGGGATTCCTCATGGTACTGCTGGCCCCTGTCCTGCTCTGGTTTCAGCGTTCGCCCTCACGGTATTTGGGGCATGCTTTTGCCTTGATGGCCGGCACGAGGACCCTGGTGGCTTATGAAGCCCGTCTTGAACACTTGCCCCAACTCGCCCCGGGCATTTTCCGCCCTGAAGCCATTCACCCCGATGTGCATATGGACCGGGCTGTCACCGATCATCTGAGTTTCCTGTATGCCCGCGACTACGAGCTGGTGCGCGATATTCGTATTTTCATGAGAAACATCCGCCGGCTTGACCGTCCATAAACTGCGCCCATGCCTGAATTTTCTTTGATGGACCGCATTCGCCACCTCGCGAAAGACCGAACTCCTGAGTTGGTCGGCATGCGACGTCACCTGCATCAGAACCCCGAATTGTCCTTCGAGGAGGCGGAGACAGGACGCTATATCGCCTCCCGTCTTCTGGATATGGGCATACCTTTCAATACCGGTTGGGCCGGGCACGGGATAGTGGGGCTGATCGAGGGAAAGGGTTCAGGCCCCGTCACCGCCCTGCGGGCCGATATGGATGCCCTGCCTATCTCCGAACAAACAGGTCTGCCCTTTGCCTCCGTGCGGCCTGGGGTCATGCATGCCTGCGGTCATGATGCCCATATGACGTGTCTGCTGGGTGCCGCCGGTATCCTGAACGAAATGCGCGAACACTGGCCTGGCACGATCAAACTGATCTTCCAGCCGGCAGAAGAAAAATGCCCCGGCGGCGCCGCCGCCATGATTGAGGAGGGTGTGTTGCGCTCTCCGGCGCCAACAGCCATTTTCGGTCTTCATGTTCTTCCCGAATTGCCTGCGGGAAAAGTGGGTTTCCGGGAAGGTATGGCCATGGCGGCTGCCGACGAATTGTATCTCACCATCGAAGGCAAAGGCGGCCACGGCGCCCAACCGCACCTGAATGTGGATCCCATCGCCATCAGTGCGGCCCTGCTCACCACCCTCCAGCAGGTAGTGAGCCGGCGCAGCAACCCTCTCGTGCCCTGCGTGCTGACCTTCGGCAAGATCTGGTCAGAAGGAGGTGCGACCAATATCATCCCCACCCGGGTCCACATTGAGGGCACCCTGCGCACCTTTGACGAGGGCTGGCGGAAGGAGGCCCATGCCCTCGTGGAAAAAATGACGGCAGACATTCCCCGCAGCATGGACGGCAAGGGGATCCTGGAAATCCGAAAAGGCAATCCGCCCCTGTACAATGACCCGGCATTGACCCGGGAAACCCGGGACTGGGCCGTCGATTATCTCGGTCATGAAAATGTCGTGGATATCGAGCCGCGAATGGGGGCCGAAGACTTTGCCTGGTATTCAAAGGCTTTACCCGCCTGTTTTTGGCGACTGGGGACGGCGCCACCAGGCCGAGAGGGGGCACCCGGCCTTCACTCGCCCCATTTTGACCTCGACGAATCAGCCTTGTCCATCGGCGCCGGGCTGACGGCCTGGATCGCTTGCCATCGGCAAAAAACTGCCGGCTGATGAAACATTTTGGACGCCATCCGAGTACACGATGCAGTACAAAACTTGATTCACATAGAATTTGTTCGTATATTTATTGACGCATTTCAACGATAACAATCCCTCATATCCCTCCTATGGCCAAGATCCTGATCGCCGACGACGAGCAAAGCATTCGAAGG
This sequence comes from Saprospiraceae bacterium, assembly GCA_024103195.1. Taxonomy (GTDB): domain Bacteria; phylum Bacteroidota; class Bacteroidia; order Chitinophagales; family Saprospiraceae; genus JAGNXB01. Next base: position 4,367 of record JAGFIW010000005.1, read on the forward strand.
ACCCTGCGGGAAATCCTCGAGTTTGAGAAATACCGGGTGGACGAGGCGGCTGATGGCCTGGAATGTCTGGCCAAAGTCAAGCAGGATTCCTATGACGTGATCATCCTCGACATCAAAATGCCGAAGATGGACGGGATGGAGGCGCTGGAAAAGCTCCAGGAAATCGCCCCGGATACACCGATCGTCATGATCAGCGGCCATGCCACGATCGACACGGCCGTAGAGGCCGTCAAGAAAGGTGCTTTTGACTTTATTGCCAAGCCGCCTGATCTCAACCGACTCCTCATTACCATCCGCAACGCCATGGACAAATCGTCCCTGATTGTGGAGACAAGGACCTTGCAACGCAAGGTGGGCCGTATCAAGACCCAGGAAATGATCGGTCATTCGCCGGCTCTCCAATTGATCCATGACACGATTGAACGCGTTGCGCCCACGGATGCCCGAATTCTGATCACGGGACAAAACGGTACCGGTAAAGAACTCGTCGCCAGATGGGTTCACGCCAAAAGCCATCGGCATCCGCATCCCATTGTGGAAGTCAACTGTGCCGCCATTCCATCGGAGTTGATCGAATCCGAGCTTTTCGGCCATGAAAAAGGCGCATTCACATCCGCTGTCAAGCAGCGGATCGGAAAATTTGAACAAGCCAATGGCGGAACGCTCTTTCTGGATGAAATCGGCGACATGAGCCTTTCAGCCCAGGCCAAGGTGCTCCGCGCCCTCCAGGAAAACCGGATCACCCGTGTCGGTGGAGACAAGGAGATACCGGTGGACGTACGTGTCATTGCCGCGACCAACAAGGACCTCCGCAAAATGATTCAGGAAGGCAGATTTCGGGAGGACCTATACCACCGGCTGGCCGTGATCATCATCCAGGTGCCTTCGCTCAACGAACGCATCGAGGATATCCCTGACCTGGTGACGCATTTCATCGGCCAGATATGCCAGGAATACGGCATTGCCAACAAAGACATTTCCCCTGAAGCCATTCAGGCTCTCCAGCAGATCACCTGGACGGGAAACATCCGGGAGTTGCGCAACGTGGTCGAACGGCTCATCATTCTCAGCGGTAAAAGCATTACCCAACGTGATGTCGAGCATTATGTGGTACCAACCGGTTCTTCCCAGGACCGTCTGGCCAATCAGATCAGCTCGTTCGTGTAGGGTGTTATCCGGTTTTTCCAAAATACCTTTGAACCTCATCCGGGCGTTATATGCTTTTGATCTGCCCGGCAGATCCAATCGGTAAAATGATGGACCAAGACGGAAAATCCGCAGGGACACACCCTGTCCCCATGAAGCAATGGAGCCGGATAAAAGGCGAGAATGCCTGGACCATGTTCAAGGTCATGGCGGAGTTTGTGGACGGTTTTGAAAAACTGAACCATATCGGACCGTGCATTTCCATTTTCGGAAGCGCCCGCACCCACGCTGACCACCCTTACTACCAAAAAGCGGTAGAAATTGCACGGCGACTTACCGAAGAAGGATTCGGCATCATCACGGGCGGAGGGCCCGGCATCATGGAAGCCGGCAACAAAGGCGCCGCCCTGTACGGAGGTCTGTCGGTAGGGCTCAATATCAACCTCCCCCACGAACAGAACCACAACCCATTCATTGACCTGGACAAAAGCATCAATCACCGCTACTTCTTCGTGCGAAAGGTGATGTTTGTCAAATATGCCCAGGGCTTTGTGGTCCTGCCCGGTGGTTTCGGGACCATGGACGAACTCTTTGAGGTCCTTACGCTCATTCAGACCCGCAAGATATCCCGGGTACCCATCGTCCTTGTCGGCGCGTCCTTCTGGAACGGTTTGCGCCATTGGCTGGAAACCACCCTGCTCCATGCCGAAGGCAATATCAATCCGGATGACCTGCATCTTTTTCACATCACGGATGACACTGAGGAGGTGGTCCGGGTGATTCGTGATTTCTACGAGACCAGTGCCGGCGGAAAAGGGGAGCTGAGTCCCAACTACGAGCTGTAGGGACTAGACGGGCCATCCAATCCCGGCCGCTGTTCGAGGATTTGTGGCCATCCGCGACGATACTTTATTCCTAATCTGAAAATGGCCTTTCTCCCGGCAGCATGGCTGGAGGGCATGACCGTTCATTACGGCACCAATGGCCCTGTGTGGGAGACCCCGTGCCTGCTGAGCCAGACGGAAAATCGCAGATGCCGGGCAAGAAAAAGGCCCCTGCTGTCGGTACAGCAGGGGCCTTTGTTTCAGAGGTCAAACACGCTATTATTTGTAGCGGCGCTTGACCTTTTTCTGCTTGGTCTTGAACTTGTTGCCGGCCGTATCCTCGTTGCCGACAGGGCCTCCCGTACGGGTCATGGCACAACGGAATCCAAGTGAACGGTCGGATTTGTCTTCTTCCTTGAACCGACGGGCTCCCGGAGACAGCCACCAGGCGCGATCCAGCCAGGAACCACCTTTGATGACACGGGCTTTGTCGCTGATGAGAGAGTTGTTCTCATAGTCATAGCTCGCAAAGGATTCCTGGTCACCGTCGAGGTAGTTGAGGACGTTGCCCCGCTTGTAGTTTTCACGGGTAGCGACTTCGTCGTCCTCCACTGTCCGGTATTGCAGCCTTCCGAGGGAGTCTTTCTCGACGGGTTTGCCGTCTTCATCCTGCACCTTGGATTGGAAAAGGTTGCCCCGGAAGGGATTGAGATCGTGATTTTCCACATCCCGGAGGGACTCCGGTGTCAGTGGGCGGTAAACGTCCATGGTCCATTCGGACACGTTGCCGGCCATGTTGTACAGGCCAAAATCATTGGGCATGAAGGTGCGGACGGCGGACGGAATGTGGGCCTGGTCGTTCAATTTGCCGGCCATACCCATGTAGTCACCATCTCCCCGCTTGAAGTTGGCCAGAATTTCGCCCTGGTATTTGTTCCGCTTGAGATAGCGGACCGTGTTGTCGTTCCAGGGATAGATCCTGCGATCGGTGATCAGTTCTTCATTTTCGGAGACCTGGTTGCCGATCAGGGCCAGGGCGGCATATTCCCACTCGGCTTCGGTCGGCAGGCGGTAGGCGGGCAGCATGATACCGTCCTCGAAACGCACTTTGCGCTCGTTGCCGGTACGGATATCCTTGAGGTTTTTGCGTACGGAGCCTTCGTATTGGCCAGCCAGATAGGCCTCGGTGTTGAAATTGTCCTCATCCTTTTGCTCGGGATTGGGATTGAGGATGCCCCTTTCAATCAGAATCATTTCGTTGACCCGGTCGGTCCGCCATTGGCAATAATTGTTGGCCTGGATCCAGTTGACGCCGACGACGGGATAGTCGTCGTAGGAGGGGTGCCGGAAATAAGTTTCGACGAAAGGCTCGTTGTAGGCGAGTTCTTCGCGCCACACAAGGGTATCCGGCAGGGCATTTCGATATACTTCCGGATAGGATTCGCCAAAGGTGTTGAGGAGCCAGAACAGGTATTCGCGGTAATCCGTGTTGGCCACTTCGGTTTCATCCATATAGAAGGAGGAAACGGTAACGCGGCGGGGAATGGCGTTCCATTCCAACATGACATCCTGGTCGGTGAGGCCCATCAGGAAGGTACCGCCCTGAATCAGAACGAGGTTGGGCCCGGTGGCCTGGCCTTCATAGTCCAGTTTTTCAAAGCCGCCCCATTTGGCGTCATTGTACTTCCAGCCTGTGGTGGAGGATCTTTCCCCCTTGCTGCAACCGCCTAACACTAAGGCACTTACAGCCACCACAAAGGTGATGCTTTTCCAAGCCTTCATTGTCGTAGTCCGTTTTTCTGAAAAAATGAGGAACAAATATAATCCAATTTCAAAATCCGGCAACTTTTTTAACCGAAAATTGAATGGACAACTCTTGCAGGAGGGGTGGGCACCCCTTCATGTTCAACGGAACATCTTCATACAGTCACTGTATTTGCTGCCTTTCCGCCGTCTTTGGGCGCGTTCGCTGTTGTCAAAGTTGAGGATCAGGGCAACTTCGTGGGCGCCGCCAAAACCAGAGGCTCCGGAAATGGTCAGGTCATAACTGTATCCCATCTTGAATATCCCCTGTTGAACGCCAACCAGGCCAATGACCGCATCCGGATTGTCTCCTGCGTGGCGGTACCATGCTCCGGCAAAGATGAGTCCCAATTGTCCGTAAAAGCCGGCATTCAATTGAGAGAAACCACCCTGACGGGTATAGAGGACATTCGGAGATACAAACGTCTCACCCTGAAGGTTATTGTCGAAGCCAAAATGGAAACCGGCCATAGCGGACATGCGCATGGGCAGGCCGAGGTACAGATTGTCGTTGATATGGAGGAATCCCTCATCCGGGGTGGTTAGGTGGTTGAGGCTGATTCCGGCATAAAACAGATCGCTGTACAGCAGCAATCCGGTGGAAACATCGAGGTTGCCCCGCACGAGGTCTTCCGGCGGAAGCTCACCGGTGGGATTGGGATTGCCGGCGGGGTCATTGGGGCCTGTCACCGGGTCCAATTGGTCATAAAAGACCAGACGGTTCCAGTCAAGGGACCTTTGCAGGTAGGTACCTTCTATGCCCATTTTGGCAAACAGTCCGTCGGAAATTTCCAACCGGTAGCTATATATACCACTAAATGCCAGGGTCTTGTAAATGCCGTCTCCCGCCACGTCTCCCATGGCCATCAGGCCGAATCCACTGTTGAGCGCGGGAAAAAACTGGTCAGCGGACACCATATAGGTGGCATACGCATTGGGGAGACCCGGCCATTGATTGCGATAATGCACGCCAATGCGCGGCAAATCGGTATTTCCGGCGAAAGCGGGATTGGATTGCAGCGGAGCATGGTAGTACTGGGAGAAAACAGGATCCTGGGCCTGCGTGTTAACAAAGCACAGGGCCCATACGACACATGCCGCCATGGCAGTTACAGCCTTAGAAATCACCTGCATTGCCTATCTTTAGGTAGAGATCCATCCTACAAATATAGTCCCTGACGGGATAACACACCCAACTCCATATGCTTTACCGCTTCCCTGCTCTTGGCGCACTCCTTGTATGTTCGGGTGTCGCCATTGCCCAAACTCCTTATGGCGTGACCGTCCAGCCGGGCTGGCCATTGGTGCAAGAAGATACCACGGGCGTAATGTGGCCGGATTTCGAGGGAGCAGGGCGCCACCCGGAACATCCGGAACTCCCGGTATTCCGGTTCCATCTTCCCGTTTCGGGGGAAGGGGTAGTGTCCTGTCGTTGGGAAGACACGAATTGGGAACCATACCCGGGACCACTGACTCCCACGCTGATTGCATTGTTGCGTGAAGCCCAAACGGTCTCGGCGCATACCACCCAGGACCGCCATAGGCACTTCATCAGCGGATTTGCAGTACCCATGCGGGAAGTAGCAGGCCAGATCCAACGTCTTGTTGCGGGAAGGCTGATCCTGGATTGGGCCCCACTGCCGGTACCAACCGTCCAACTGAGGGGTGGCGACACAGAAGAATCGGTCCTGGCCACGGGAACGATTTACAAATTGGCCATCCCAGAGGAAGGCGTTTACCGGATGACCTACGATTTTCTGAAGAATACGGTCAAGATGCCCGTGGACCAGATCGACCCTCGACGCATCCATTTATATGGCAATGGAGGGGCCATGTTGCCGCGTTCGAATGCGGTGGCCCGTCCGGATGACCTGACCGAAAATGCCCTGTTTGTCCATGGCGGCGATGACGGGGTGTTTGACGCCGGTGATTATATCCTCTTCTACGCGCATGGACCTCACCCGGTGGAAACCGATGTGGCCTCCGGGAAGCTGACCCGCCCCGTTCATCTTTATGATACACAGAGCTATTATTTCCTAAAAGTGGAGGCCATCGACGGTCTGCGCATCCCTTCCCGTGAATCCCTCGACGAACAGGGCGCCATCCTCACGGAGAGCTATGACGATGTCCAACGGCTGGAAGACGAATTGGTCAATCTCCTGGATGACTTTGTGAGTACACAAGGATCGGGAAGCCGCTGGTTTGGTGACCGGTTTTCATCGACCGTCAAATCCGCCGATTATTCATCCCGTTTCCGGCTGCAGGGGCTTGTGCCCGATCAACCCATCCAGGTGAGGGCTGCCTTTGCCTCAAGGAGCGACATCGGCAACCGGTTTTCGCTGGAACTCGGCACCGACCAGCTGCAGACGGGAACCATGAACGGCACTCAACTCGGCAATATTGAAGCCTTGTACGCCACGACCGGCAGCATCCAGGGCGAAGTGACACCTGCCTTCCTTCCTCCCACCGTGGTGGTCAATTACACCGCATCGGGCACGAGTGCCACCGGGTGGATCGACTATCTGGAACTGCAAATGAGGCGGGTGCTTTCCATGGATGCGACGGCTTTTTTCCGTTTTTGCGATCTCTCCATCATCGGTGAGGAAAAAGTGACCTACCGCCTCCCCTCCGTACCTGCCGGCGTGAGGTTATGGGACATCACCAACCCGTTGTCTCCGGTTGAGCAGGCTTACACCCCTGAAGCCGGGGGCGCTGCCATCCGATTCACCCGACCGGCGGAATCGCTGGCCGTCTGGGCGGCCTTTGACCCGGCCGGCAATCTGCCCACCCCCACTTATGTCGGGGAGGTGGCGCCGCAAAATCTCCACGGTATCCTGGAAGCGGACATGTTGGTGGTGTACCACCCCGATCTGGAACAGGCTGCTCTGCAACTCGCCGACCATCGGCGGTCATTCAGTGGATTGCAGGTGGAAACGGTCCGGATTGATCAGGTGTACAATGAATTCTCCTCGGGGTCCAAAGACCCCATGGCCATTCGCGACCTGGCCCGCATGCTTTATCTGCGGGACAGCGGATTCCATTATCTGCTTCTTTTCGGGGACGCCTCCTTTGACGCGCGCAATCTCAAGCAGCTCAACCCGGATCCAGACCGCATCCCGGTTTTCGAAACGGATGAGTCACTGGATCCCATCAATGCCTTGCCCACGGACGATTTATACGGGCTCATGGGCGACAACGAGGGGGGGCAGCTCACGGGCCAGTCCCTGGATATTGCCATCGGGCGCCTTCCGGTGGAAACCACCCAGGAAGCCCAGGCGGTCGTGGACAAGATCATCCGATACGACACTGCACCTGAGGGATTTGGCGATTGGCGTTTGCGGGCTGTTTTCACCGCAGATGACGAGGACAACAACCTGCACGTGAACGATGCGGATGTGCTGGCTGTGAACACGTTGGGCTGGCAGCCGGACCTCAATGTGGACAAAATATACCTCGATGCCTACAAGCAGTTGGCCACGCCTGGCGGGCAGCGGTACCCGGATGCCAACAAGGCCTTCAACAATGCCGTTTTTCGCGGGGCCTTACTGGTCAACTACCTCGGACATGGCGGCCCATCGGGTTGGACGCAGGAGCGGGTGGTGCAGTTGGAGGACATCCAGAGTTGGAGCAATCCCCATCGCATGCCGTTGTTTTTGACAGCGACCTGCACGTTCGCCGCCTTCGACAATCCGGCATTCAAGTCCGGAGGAGAGCAGGTATTGCTCAATGCCAACGGGGGCGGAATCGCCCTTTTCAGTACGGTGCGACCGGTTTATGCGAGTCAGAACAAGGACCTCGCCAATCGCGCCTTGCAGGAACTCTTTGCCGAAAATCTGACCTGGGAGCAGCCTATCGGGGAGATTCTCCGCAGCGCGAAAAACAAGCGGGGCAACAGTCTCAATGACCGGAAATTCCTGCTATTGGGCGACCCGGCACAGGTCCTGGCCTACCCGCGGTTGAAGGTCAGCATGACACGTCTCAACGGCAAAGATTTGCCCGCCCTTCCAGGAACGCCACCGGACACCATCAAGGCGCTGCAGACGGTGACGATTGAAGGCAGGATCGAAGATCATGCCGGTCAGTGGATCTCCGATTTCAACGGCATCGTATACCCCACCCTGTTTG
>JAGFIW010000287.1 GCA_024103195.1 Saprospiraceae bacterium
TGCCGTTTACCTATCCGGCAGACAGCGATCCCTATCCGGGCAAACCATCGGTTTTTACCCGGAAAGCGCCCTACCAGTTCGGCTGGGATATCGCTCCTTCCATGCCGGGATGCGGGATCTGGCGACCCGTCCGCCTGGAAATCCGCACGGGCCCGGTTCTGGAGGACGGATGGGTGGAGACGGTGGCTGTAGAACCGGATTCGGCTTCGGTCGTTTTGCACGGCACCCTGACGGGTGGCCAGGGATGGACCCATCATCTCTCGTGGCGCATCGGCGAGTGGTCGGGGAGTACCCGGCTGGAGGCTACCGATTCCCTCACGACTTTTGCGCTGCCTTTGCGGCTGCCGCATCCCCGGTTGTGGTGGCCTGCGGGCACGGGCGACGCCTATCTGTATCCCGTGGAGGTCCGCATTTCTTCTCCGGCCGGCGAAGACCGCCTCGCCTGGAAAACCGGTATCCGAACCGTTCGGCTCGAGCGCCTGCCTGATCCGTGGGGCACCTCTTTCCGGTTTGTCGTCAACGGGCAGCCCTTGTTCCTGGCCGGCGCCAACTGGGTGCCTGCCGATATGTTTCCCGGGAGGATCACGGAGGAAAAATACCGCCACCTTCTGGGTCTGGCCGCCGGGGCCGGGATGAACATGCTCCGCGTTTGGGGAGGCGGCATTTACGAGCACGACCTGTTCTACCAACTGGCCGATTCCCTGGGCCTGGTGATCTGGCAGGATTTCATGTTTGCGGGCACGATGTATCCGGCCCACGACCCGTTCCTCCAGAATGTGGCGGCGGAGGCGGAAGACCAGGTCCGCCGGCTCCGGCGGCATCCCTCGGTGGCGCTTTGGTGCGGCAACAACGAAATCGAAGTAGCCTGGAAAAACTGGGGTTGGCCTGCCAGTTACCATTACACGCCGGACATCCGGCAGCGGATGGAGGCCGACTACCGGACCCTTTTTCACGAACTCCTGCCGGCCATTATCGCCCGGCAACACCCCGGCACCGATTATCTGCCTTCATCGCCGGTGTCCAATTGGGGGACGAGGGAGGAGCTGGATCACGGCAACAACCATTTCTGGGGCGTATGGCACGGCGAAATGCCGCTGGACAGCCTGCGCACCCGGATCCCCCGGTTCATGACCGAGTACGGCATGCCGTCATGGCCGACGTGGGAAAGCCTGCTCCGGTGCACGGCACCCGAAGACCTTTTTCCCGGGCGGGAGGCAGTCCTTTTCCGTCTCCGGTCCTACAAAGGTCCCGGACTCTACCAGCGCTACCTGACCTGGGAAAACCTGGATGACGGTACGGATCTGCGCACCTGGATCGGGGCCGGGCATGAAGTCCAGCGCCGCGCCCTGGAGACGGCCATCCGGGCCCATCTGGCCGACCGTCCCCGCTGTGCCGGCACCCTGCTTTGGCAATTCAATGAGCCCTGGCCGGGGGCTACCTGGTCGATCGTGGATTATTACGGCCATCCCAAACCGGCATGGCATACGGTAAGGGACCTGTACCGGACGGCTTATCGTTGAAAAAACCGGGTTTCAGGACAGCAGAGGGGATATGCGGGACCAGATGCCGGCCTCGACCTCTTCTTCGGTCCCATCAGCGGGGATGACGGCAATCCGTTCCTTGTCTTTCAGCAGATCCATGGCGCGCCGGTAGGCTTCCCGCACCCGGCTGAGGTTGGCGAGGGACTCGTATTTTTCGAGGGCTTCCCTGCTTCCGGAGATGCGCGCCATGGCTTTTTCGGGAGGCATGTCCAGAAAAAGGTGGATGTCGGGTTTTCGCAAATCCATGGCCTGGGCGTTGGCCTGCATCACCCAGTCCAGCGACATGTGCGCCCCCTGATAGGCCAGGGAGGAAAGGTAATAGCGGTCGCAAATGACCGAAACGCCGTTTTCCAGTGTGGCGAGGATGCCGTCCGGCCGGGCCAGCAAATGATGCAGGCGATCCGCGACAAAAAGACCGGCAATGACCCGGTCATCCAGGTCCAGCCGGTGGTTGAAGGCATCGCGGATGAGACGGCCTATCGGACTGCCGGTCGGCTCGCGGGTGATGATCGCGGGGTATCCGGCTTCTTTCATCCGGTGACACAACCGTTCGGCCTGGGTGCTTTTGCCGGAGCCGTCAATGCCCTCCAGGGCGATGAAAAGAGGATGCTTGTGTGCCATGAACCGGACCGTGAGGACGGGTAAAGGTACAGGTTGGCGGCAAAGGGAGCCGCATCAGTTGCCGGTTTGATGGTAGGGGTCGGACAAGGCCACCGTGATATTGTAGGCGTGATCACCGACCCGCTCCAGGGAGGTGATGATCTGATTGAAAATCAAACCGGCGGCGATGTGATATTCTTCATCCTGGGTGTTGGCCAGATGTTCCTCACGGACAAAATGGCGCCATTCGTCGATGCGGTCTTCGATGTCTCTGGCCTGGGCCAGGGTAGGGGATTCTCCCTCCGACAAATGCAGATGTTTTTCCATCAACTGGAGGCTTTGTTCGACGAGCTCCAGGAGGCGGGACAGTCTTTCCCGCTGCAAGGGGGTAAACCAGATGCGGTCCTGGTTTTTCTTGTCCAGCGTGCGGCCGATGCCGTAGATCACGTCGGCGATGCGCTCCAGTTCGCGGCCTATGCGCTGGTAGAGGCTGACGCGCACGGACACTTCCCGGCTGAGCTCCCGGACGGACATTTTTTCCAGGAACTCCATGATTTCAGCTTCCATCCGGTCGGTAAGGGCTTCGGCATCGCACAGGCGGGCCAGCCCTTCCGCCTGTTCATCGGGATCCGTCGTCCGGAAGAAATGGCGCAGCGCAGGCATCATCCCGGCTGCCGTCTTGCCCATGCGTCCGACGGCTTTCTGCACTTCAAAAAGCGACAAATCGGCCGTGCTGACCGAGGTGTCCAGCCAGGCCAGTTTGAAGACGGGCAATTCCTCGCTTTTCACGGGCAGGAGGACTACCAGCAAGCGGTGGAGGAGGGGCACAAAAAAGAGCAGGAGGAGGGCGTTGACCGTATTGAAGGCGGTGTGGAAGGCCGAGAGGGCCAGGGGTACGGCATCCGCGGAGAGAAAGGCCGATGTGCTGAGGAATGCCGTCCGGCACAACCAGTCCGTGCCTTGCAAAAACCAGGGGAGCACCGGGATCATCCACAATACGCCGATCACATTGAACAGGAAGTGGAAAAGCGCCGATCTCTTCGCGTACGTATTGCCCACCACGGCCGCCAGGTTGGCGGTGACGGTGGTGCCGATATTGGCCCCCAGTACCATGGCCGCTCCGTGAGGGAAGGACAACCAACCGTTGGCCGACATCACTAGGACGACGGCCACCAGCGCGCTGGAGGATTGGACGACGCCGGTCAGAAGCGCGCCGGCCAGGATATAGAGCAGAACAGATAGAAATCCGAGACCGGAAAATTTCCGCAGGAACTCCAGCAGGGCGGGCTGAGTGCTGAGGTCGGGGAAGGAGCCCTGCAAAAACTGGAGGCCCAGGAAAAGCAATGCCAGGCCAATCAGGGTCTGTCCGTAGAAGGACCATTTGCCCCCGCGGACGAAAAGCAGCGGCAGGGCAATGGCGATCAGGGGCAGGCTGAGGACCTGCAGTTTGACCCTGAATCCCAGGACCGACACGATCCAGCCGGTGACCGTGGTACCGATGTTGGCGCCCATGACGAAGGCCATGGATTCCAGAACGGTCAGCAGTCCGGCGTTGACCAATCCCACCGTCAACACAGTGACGGCCGAAGAGGATTGCAGGATGGAGGTGATGAAAAATCCGTTGAACAGACCGGCGATCCGGCGGCGGGTCAGGGCGTGGAGGAAAGCCCGCAAGGGGGCTCCTGCCGCCCGCTGGATGCCCTCGCTCATGACCTTCATCCCGTAGATGAACAAGCCCAGCGCTCCGGCGAAGGTCAGCACATTGAGGATCAGATCGGACATGACGGAGCGAAGCTAAGCAGCATTCTCCGGACCTGAGGAACCGGTGACTGACCCGAAGACGAGTCGCGCCGGAATCACTACCTTTGTATCCCGTAACAAGATCTCCAATGACCAAATACGTGTTTGTTACGGGCGGGGTGACCTCATCCCTGGGCAAGGGCATAATCAGTGCCTCCCTGGGCAAGCTGCTGCAGGCCCGCGGGTTCACCGTCACCATCCAGAAGTTTGACCCCTATATCAATGTGGACCCCGGCACGCTCAATCCTTACGAGCACGGGGAGTGTTATGTGACCGACGACGGCGCCGAAACCGACCTCGACCTGGGGCATTACGAGCGCTTCCTGAATATTTCCACCAGCCAGGCCAACAACATCACGACGGGACGGATCTACCAGAACGTCATCAACAAGGAGCGGGCCGGCGATTACCTGGGCAAGACGGTGCAGGTCATTCCCCACATCACCGACGAGATCAAGCGCAATGTCCAGCTCATCGCCCGCCAGGGCGACTACGATATCGTGATCACCGAGTTGGGAGGCACCGTCGGTGATATCGAATCCCTCCCCTACCTGGAAGCCGTCCGCCAATTCCGCCGCGAGGCCGGTCCCACCCATTGCATCGTCATCCACCTGACGCTGATCCCCTACCTCAAAGCCGCCCGCGAACTCAAGACCAAGCCCACCCAGCATTCCGTCAAGGAGCTTCAGCAGGCAGGGATCCAGCCGGACATCCTCGTTTGCCGCACCGAACACCCCCTGGGCGATGAATTGCGCCACAAACTGGCCCTGTTCTGCAACGTGGATTATGAATCGGTCATCGAAGCTGTCGATGCCGAGACCATTTACGACGTACCGCTCCACATGGCCCGGGAGAGATTGGACGCCATCGTCCTGCAAAAGCTCCAGCTCTCCAGCGCGCGCAATCCCGACCTGACCCACTGGAAAGGATTCCTCGGCAAACTCAAAAATCCCTTGTCGGAAGTGCGGATCGGACTGGTGGGCAAATACAACGAACTGGCGGACGCCTACAAATCTATCTACGAGTCCTTTGTCCATGCCGGCGCCGCCAATGAATGCCGGGTGCAGGTCATCCCCTTCCATTCCGAAGCGCTCGAGGTCGGCGACGACGAAGTGGCCCGGCGGCTGGAAGGATTGCACGGGGTCCTCGTGGCCCCCGGTTTCGGGGAACGCGGCATTGAAGGCAAACTGAAAACCATCCGTTATGTCCGGGAACACGGCATCCCTTTCCTGGGGATATGCCTCGGGATGCAGTGTGCGGTCGTCGAGTATGCCCGCAATGTCCTGGGGCTGAAAGAAGCGGCTTCCACGGAAGTCAACCCCCTCACCCCCGACCCGGTCATTGACATGATGGCCGAGCAAAGGAAGGTGACCCGCAAAGGGGGCACCATGCGGCTGGGCGCCTATCTGTGTGACCTCAAAAAAGGCAGCCGCGCCCAGCAGGCCTATGGCGCCAAACAGGTGAGCGAAAGGCACCGCCACCGGTTTGAATTCAATCCCGCCTACCGGGACGCCCTCGAAAAAGCGGGTATGGTGGCGACCGGCATCAACCCCGATACAGGCCTTGTCGAGATCGTCGAGGTCAACAGCCATCCCTGGTTTGTCGGGGTGCAGTTTCACCCCGAACTCAAAAGCCGGGTCGAAAACCCGCATCCGCTGTTTGTGGCGTTCGTCGCCGCGGCCAAGAAGGCCAAAGGCTGAACCGGGAGATCGGGTACGAGCCCTCCCTGTGAAAAAAGGCCGGCTGACGATGCTTGTCAGCCGGCCTTTTTCTGTCCGTTATGCGGGTCCCGGGGCGGTTATTTGGAGGCGCGGATCCGTGTGGTCTCCTGGATCCAGCATCCTACGGTGTAGGACTGGCCTTCCTGGAGATTGCGCTGGAACACGTCTTCGACGCTGGGCATGAACCCGGCGTATTGCCCAATCAGTTTGTTGGCTTCGTCGCTGACGGCGGGGTCCACCGATTTGGCGTATTGCCATTTGTCAATGGCGACCCAGGTCACAACCTGGCTGTCCCATCCCCGGCCGGGTCCGCACAGCGGGCCGGAGGAGGCGTACAGCTTGCCGATCAGGATATAGGGTTCCCCCCAGTTGGGTTTCAGCTTGGCGGCTTTCAGCGCATAAGTCCGGGCGCTGGCATAGCTTTTCAGGTGGGCGTATTGGATCTTGGCAATGAGCAGGTTGTAGCGGGCTTTCCGCTCGATGTCGTCGGTTTCGGCGGCGGCATCTTCAAAGCCCTTGACGGCATCGCGGTAGCGACCGGCCTGGAGGGCATCCAGCGCTTGCTGCGCCATGGTAAACGTTTCCTCGATGCGGCAGTCGGTGGCCATGCGGACCCCCAGCCATTGGACGGCAGGGTCGGCCTCATCCACTTTCCCCCACCGCAGGCGGCTGTAGACCGTCTGGACGACTTCACAATTGGCAGAGTCGCGTTCGTACTCGGCCATGTACTTTTCCTTGTAGTAGGAGGGAGGAAAGAAATCCTCGACGGTTTCCAGCTCTTCCAGACGGGCCGGTACATAGGACTCCACCACCTTGAAGTTGTCGATCTCGTTGCTGGACGTGAGGCCGTAAGCCAACGTGCGCCGGATGAGGTCCACATACCGGCGGGTCTCTTCCACCGGGATTTCACCGGCCTTGAAGCGGGATATCAGCAGGTCGGTAAACGGATTGAGGACGAAGGCGCCGGTGCGCTCACCATCGTGGTCGAGCGTTTTTTTGAACAAGTCATAGATCTCGGCATCAGAGGCATAGGCCCGGAAACTGTAGTAGAGGTCAAATGCGTACATCCCGTAGAGATGGTATTCGCCGGGATAACAGTGGAGACCCGCTTCGTAGAGCTCCCTCACCTTTTCCACGAATCCCTTTTTCTCGTCCTCGTCCTGGCTTTTGTAGAAAAAGTCTTTGTAAAAACGCACCCCGTCCGTATAGTGGAAGGAGCGTTTGCCGTCGGCAGCCGGGGCCAGTTCGTAAGCGCGCTGCCAATGCGGAAAAGCGGCTTCCAGATCATTCGATCTCAGGAATGTGCGGTAAACGGCATGCGCGTTGATGGCGTCATCCGGATACACCGATTTGGAGAAGGTGATGCATTCCGGGTTGGCAGACACCTCGGGGGGTTCCACCTGTTCAGGACTGGTGGTGGCTCCGATGGTCCTTGAGGCGCAGCCGCTGAGAAAAAACAACCCGCAAAGAAGGAAAGACAATGAAAATCTCATGTTCGGTCGGTTATGGCCCGGTCATGCCGGCAGTTTCCATCGAAACACCGGATCCGGCAGAATGGACGATAAAGAATTGTTAAGGTCTCGGCAGGCTATGGAAACAAGAACAAAAACGGCGCAAAATTAAGTTTTTTTGGTCCTCCCTACCAGCATTACGGCGGTTTGAAGCAGAATTAACGAAGAAATGACGTGTTCCTGACCTTGTGGCGTACTTTGGTGCCCGCCAATCAACCCCCGCATGAGCCAAACCCTGTCTCCTACCGGGATACTCGTCCTGATCGCCGGCTATTTTCTGTTGTTGTACCTCGTCTCCCTGTTGACCGGCCGCCGGACGGACAATGCGACTTTTTTCCTGGCGGGGAGACGCACCCACTGGATATGGATTGCCATCGGGATGATCGGCGCCTCCCTGTCCGGGGTCACCTTCATATCCATTCCCGGCGTGGTGGGGACGGAAGGGCTCAACCGCGATTTTTCCTATTTCCAGGTCGTCCTGGGTTACCTGTTGGGATATGCCGTCATCGCCCTGGTCTTGTTGCCCCTGTATTACCGGCTCAACCTGACCACCATCTACGGGTATCTGCGGGAGCGGTTCGGATTCTGGAGTTACAAGACGGGCGCGGCTTATTTCCTGCTCAGCCGGGTGATCGGCTCCGCGTTCCGGTTGTTCCTGGTGGCCATGGTGCTCGACCGGTTTGTCGTGGGGCCCATGGGCGTGCCGTTTTGGGTCACCGTACTGGTGAGCATCCTCCTGATCTGGGTGTACACCCGTCGCAGCGGCATGCAGACCATCATTTTTACCGACGTGCTCCAGACCGTCTTCATGCTGCTGGCGGTGGCACTCACCATCGTGTTCATCAACGAAGCCATGGGGCACAGTGGCTGGGATTGGATCCGGACGGTCCGGGAAAGCGGACACAGCCGGGTATTCTTCTGGTCCGGCGGATGGGAAGACCCCAATTATTTTTTCAAGCAGTTTCTCAGCGGAGCCCTCATCACCATCGTCATGACCGGTCTGGACCAGGACATGATGCAAAAGAACCTGGCTTGCCGGTCCCTCAGGGACGCCCAGAAAAACATGTTCACCTTTTGCCTGATCCTGGTGGTCGCCAACCTGCTATTCCTCAGCCTGGGAGCGCTTTTGCATCATTATGCCGCCTTCGCCGGAATCGCCGTCCCGGAGCGCACCGATCAGCTGTACCCGCTCCTGGCGCTCGAACATCTGCCGGCAGCCGTGGGCATCTTTTTCATCATCGGTCTGATCGCGGCCGCCTATTCCAGCGCCGACTCGGCCCTGACGGCGCTGACCACCTCCTTTTGTGTGGATTTTCTGGGGGTGGACACCGGCGCCGAAAGCGGTGTACATGCGGTGCGCACCCGTCGGATCGTCCATATCGGGATGTCCGTCCTGATGTTTTTCGTCATCCTCGCCTTTTCGGCCATCCACAACGAAGCGGTGATCACCAAACTGTTTGAAATCGCCGGATATACCTACGGCCCGCTGCTGGGCCTTTTCGCTTTCGGGCTGGCGACCCGGCGACGGGTCCTCGACCATTGGGTCATTCCGGTGGCGCTGGCAGCGCCGGTCCTGACGTATGTGCTGAATGCCAACTCTGCCCAGTGGTTTGGCGGATTGAAACTGGGATTCCTCCTGATCGCCGTCAACGGCGTCTTGATGTTTGCGGGCCTTTGGGCCATATCCCGGCCTTTTTCCGTGGTGGCAGAAGGCCGGACTCCGCCATAAAAAGAAAGACCGGAACCATTGCGGTTCCGGTCCTTTTGCGCGCCGTCCGGCCTCGATCAATCGATGACCAGGCGTGCGGAGAATTTCCTTTCCTGTTGGCGCACGGTGACCACATAGACCCCTTGCCGGATGCCTTCCAGGCCGAGCACCCGTTCCGTGCCGCGACCCGTTACTGCCAATACCTTGCGACCCTGCAAGTCCCAAAGGCTGATGTCATACGGCATGCCTTCCGTCCCCTCCCATTGGAGGCGCACTTCAGCGGTGGCCGGATTGGGGGCCAACCGGAGATCCAGATAAACCGGGCCGAATCCCTGGATGGAGGAGGGCTCTCCGGCCGTGAAGGAAACGGTGTTGCCATAGGTCGGGCCATCGGTGTGCAACGCGTAGGATCGCGCGAAATATCGCTTGCCGGGTTGGAGTCCCGTCAATGTGACCGTGAATTCGCCGATGCCCGTGCCTGACGCCATTTTGTGGGTATTGACATCCGGGAGGAAAACGGTATCCCAGACGATGCCCCGCTCCTGGATCACCGTGCCACCGTCTTCGATCAGGTGACCGCGGATTGTGGCATTGTCGGCGGCGGTAGCGCCCATGGATTGGGTGACCAGGACAGGGGGACGGATCACTTCATTGTCCACAAACCATGCTTTTTTTACCGCGTTGAGGATTGGGTCCGCTTCCTGGAGACGCGCCAGGAACAGATAGGCCAACACTTCGGCTTCAAATTCGAAGGAATTGCGCAGCACGGAGATCCCTGTATGCAGCACGGCCCCGATATCCCGGATGGGCAGGCGGTAGAGGGCATTCCGCACCTGATTTTCGGGGTCATCTTCCGGGCTCAGGCCGGTGTCGAGATACGCGTCCATGACCTGATAAATCCATTGGTCGAGGCTGTCCAGGAAATAGGGATCCTCCGTGGACATATTCCCTTTCTTTTGATCCAGGCGGGCGTCGAAGTCATTGAAGAAGGCTTCAAGTTCCGGCGCTTCCACACCCAGGAAGGCAAATTCTTCCGCGAGGTGGGGATAATAGGCAAGGACGATGTCATGCGATCCGCCATTTCCGCCCCAATAGCGTTCTACCTGGGCCTTTCTGTATTCAAAGCGTTTGCCCGCCTGTACCTCCCAGGGGACACGAGCATCGCCCAGAAAGACCTCCGTCGTTTCCCAGGTACCCTCATCGCTGAGGTCGGAGACGGCATCGCCGTAATAGTTGTTGAACTCTTCCGGCGGGAAGGTATAGGTGGCGAGCTGGTCCTGGAGGGCGTCGAGATAACCGGAGGTGAATCCCGCCAGGTATTCACTGGAGTCATATCGGGACAAAAACGAAGGATGAGCCTCCAGCAGGTAATCAAATGCCGTCAGTCCGCGGATTTCCGGCTCATGCAGATTGGTACAGGGAACAGGTTTGCCCATGTCGAAGCATGATTCGGTGACTTGTCCGGTTTTGACATTTGTGCGGACGGATTTTCCATGCCTTTCACCGTTCACCATGTTGACGGTTTCTTCCTCGATCAACTGTCCGGTGACCGGATCTCCGTTTTTGGAATGCTTGACGTTGACCGGTCCGCTCCATTCCCCGTATTCATTGTAGGCGCCGGTGATGACCTCGCTTTGGATGACCTGTGCGGCGCCTCCAAAATTACTGGGCACTTTATAGAAATAAGTAGTGGACACTTTGTAAATGCCTTCACCCAGATATTCGGATTTTACAACCGGCGGACTGTCTCCGCTACCGAGGGCAAGCAGGACGAATCCCGCAAGGACGAGCAAAGAGATTGTGTTTTTCATGACAGGATGATTTTTTGGTGAGGAACAAAAAGGAGGGCAACTCCCGCACCGGCCATGCCCATGGCGATATCGTTGAGGCAAGCGGTGCCGCTCACCACACCGCTCCATTCCAGCGCTTCCCAGGCGGGAGCCAGGAGCAGGCCGCTATACGCCCACCGCCGGTAGGCAGGGCGGGAAGAGGTCTGCCAGATGACCGCCATGAGCAGGGTATAGCCGAAGGCCCACAATCCGGTGGTCAGGGAGTACAGGAGAATGTCGGGTACCCGCGAAGCCCAGGGCAGCGTTTCCCTGCGTATGGCCGACAGGCCATTGCCCAATCCCCACTCCCGCAACCATCCCGCAAAAACCGGTGACCCGGGACGCAGGGCGATATACATCCAGGCGCCGACAGCCAGGGCGGTCATAGCCGGCAAAAGCCCCTTGAAAATTCCGGGGTGAGCCAGCGTCCGACGGGAAAGAATGGAGACAGACATTTTCGGGTGACTTTCTTCCCAAAGATGAGGGTAAGGACTACCTCACCCGGTGACCGCCATCACGGCGGCGGGTGATGCTGCTCAGGGGGGTGTGAGGGACCTGGCGGGCCGGGTTTCAAAGACGCAGCAGGCCCCGGAAGCCCCGGGCGGCGTAGTAAGTGGAAGTGCCGTTGGGACAGAAGAAAACCTGCCCGTAGCGATTATCGCCGGTTCTGATTTATGCCCTGAATGCCAACGCCGCCCAGTGGTTTGGCGGCCTGAAGCTGGGGTTCCTGTGGATAGCCGTCAACGGACTGCTGATGTACCCGGGGCTGTGGGGGTTGTCAGTGAAAGGGAAAGTGAATTCCCGATGACATGATATCCGCCGATGATGGGAGAGACGGACGACAAAGCTGTTTGCGGGTGAGGAGGCTCCGATATGGTGTGCCTGTTGGTGCCCTGTGCGTGCGGCTGGAAAAATGGAAATTCAGATGTGCTCCGGGTTCTCTTTCGTCCACTCGTTTTGCACCTGGCCCGTGTTCAGGGTGGTGACCGGTTCAAACAGCAGGACACAGGCTTCTTCTTCGGAATAAGGCCGGTGTTCCACGCCTTTCGGGACGATCAGGAATTCATCCTTGTGCAGGGTGACCGTTTTATCCCTGAATTCGATGTGCAGACATCCGTCCACCACAAAAAACAGCTCATCTTCATGATCGTGTTGATGCCGGATGAAGGCACCTTTCATCCTGACCAGTTTCACATGTTGTCCGTTCAGCTCGCCGACGATCCTGGGCGACCAATGGTCCTGAAAAAGCGAAAATTTTTCGCGGAGGTTTACTTTTTCCATGGCATGTCGGGGTGACGTGAAAAGCGTGGTATATGGATACGGGATGGGCACTGATATCCGGGCCGGGTCTCATCCGGGTCCGGTCATATCCGCAACAGACCGCGGAATCCCCGGGCGGCATAATAAGAGGAAGCGCCGTTGTGATAGAAGAAAACCTGACCGTAGCGATAATCGCCGAACAGGGCGCCGCCGAGGCGGCGGATGGACGGGGGGGTGAGGATCCAGCTCGAAGTCTTGGTGTCCACCGGCCCCAGGGATTGAAGGTGCCGGTACTGGTCCTCGGTCAACAGGGTGATGCCGATGGCGGCGGCGGCATCCATGGCGTTGTCGGCGGGGCGGTGTTCCTTTCTCGCTGTCCAGGCATCGTGGTCGTAACACAGGCTGCGGCGGCCGGCCGGTGATTCCGGGGCGCAGTCCATGACGAGGATCTCTCCGGATGCCGGGTCCTGGCCGACCACATCCGGCTGTCCGCCGGTTTGCTCCATCAGGAGGAGGGATTGCCATTTTTCGGGATGCGCCTCCAGACGGGTCAGTACCTGCTCCCAGGACAGACCGGGGTGGCGGTGCCGGTGTTGCACAAACCGCTGTTGGAGGATCTCGGGCAGTTTTTTCAGGTCGGGCGAGGCGGGCATGAGGCGGAATCCGTAATAAGGGGAAAATGTATGGACGAAAGGTACAAACGAGCGCGAAAAACGGTCCCGCCCATCCGCTACCCCGTCCATCAGGCAGGTTTGACGCCGTAGGTGGCCATGGCCGAGGCGATTTGGGACGCTTCCGTCGTACCGGGTACAAATAGGTAGGAGGGCGCCAGGATGGGGGCGGTGTGCGTGAGGACGACTTCGATGACGGCCTGGATGGGCCACTGATCGCCAAAGCGGTCGGCCAGACACTGCCGTTTGGCCGCAAACCGGGGATCCTCCTTTGCGATGACCGAGGCAGTCCCTTTGTATTTGAAGCCTTTCTGGACAAAAATGTCCACCATGCTGACACACACGTGCGGATTGGCCCGGATGTTGGCCACGCTGACCGGAGAGGCCAGGTGGGCAATGAGCAGGGTGGTGGCATCCTCCCACCAAAACATTTCCTTGGGAGAGACATTGGGATGGCCGCTGAGATCGGCCGTGGCGAGCCAGCACAGAACGTATTGGCCAGGAGGCGCTACAGGATGCGGATCGGGCATGAACGGTTGGATTATGGCTTCGAAAGTAAACCCAAAAAATGCATTAGCATTTTTTGCGCGAAGCGTGCCGACGAAGCGCTGCTTGTCAGCATCCTACGCCCGATTGAGCGTGAATGAATTAAACTAAAATTTGTCTGGAAGAAATTCATTCACGCTCAATGTCTGGGTTAACCCGGACAAACCCGCAGTCAGAGCGGGTTTCGTCCGCCCGGAGGGCAAATCGTGCATTTCTAATGCACGATTTGGGTTAAATGCCCGAATGGTTTTCCCCGGGGCGGAACTCAGCGGGAGGTATCGTTGATCAAAGCGAGGGCTTTTTCGTATTCGAGATCCCGCTTGTCCTGAATGTCCCTGAACGTGTAAACCACCTCATGGTCAGGAAGGACGCCGCGGTTGCTGGTGGTTTGCCTATTCGATGGCGGGAACAGGAGATGATAACGGGGAATCCCGATGCGCAATCCCGAATGCGGTAATGTCACGCTTTCACTGGATCCCGCGGCAAATCCTTCGTAACGGCTTCCTGTTTCCTCCCCGATAATGGTGGCGTCGGCGTGTTCCTTCAGGTACCTGGCCAGAATACTGCCGGCGGAATAGGTTTTTCCGTTGACCAGTACATAGATATGTCCCCCGAAGGCGTACCGGGAAGGCTTGGGCCATCGGTACGTTTTTTCTTTGCCTTTCCAGGATACGGTTTTCTTCAGAAAGGGATCGGCAGCGGAGGGCTTCATGATGAAGGGGACGATATCATCGGCAAATTCATTCCTGCCCCCCGTGTTGTTTCTCAGGTCGATGACCAGGGTATTGACATTCTTCGCGGCCAATTCCCTGAAAATCTCCGCGTACATTTTACCGGATTTGACCTTGTGCTGCGCTATCCACCGATGGTCAAACGAGGGAAGCTTCAGGACGGCGTGGTTGGCTTCAAACCGAAGGTCATGAAAAGCGCTTTGCCGGTCAGCTGCAGTTTCTGCTGTCGTCGGATAAAGTTTTCGATAATTGGCCTGTTGCACCGATTGGACCAGGGCCTGAATTTTGGCGGTTTTCCGTTCGCCGCTGGATGAGATGTACTCGATATGGAACCAGGTCGGTCGGGCGATGTGCAGGTAATACAGCCAGGGGAATCCGGTCTCGATGTTGCGGTTTGCATACGTAAAGATATGACCGTCCGAGGGGGTCACCTTGCGAAGCTGTGCGAGAATTTCTTCGGCAGATTGACCGTTGATGGCAAGGATTCGGTCCCCTTTTCTCAGCAATTGTTCATGGGAATGGTCGGTCCAGACGAACAGTTGCCCGGAGAGGATCAGGATGGTTATGGGCAGGTAGGCGTATTGGTCGGCGGAAAATCCGCGATGCACCGTGTCCTCCCATTGGCCCAGAGAAAAGTGGCCTTCATGGCTGAGGGTGCTGAGTTCGCACACCCTGCT
>JAGFIW010000032.1 GCA_024103195.1 Saprospiraceae bacterium
GATGACCAGTTGCCCGCTCATCGCCTTGGCATCAGTGTTGGTGCCGGTGGCACAGGTCTTGTGGATAAGGATTCTGCAGCTCTGAGCTACAACACCTCATTTTGGTTGAAGGAACATCCACCCTCCCGTGCAAGCGAAGCAGAATTTTGGTCCGTACTACTAGATAACATGCACCCTTTACAGCCTGTGCGGACCATCCCCAATGCCATTTGTGGACACCTTGCCATCCAATATGGCGCCATGGGCCATTGCCTCACCTATACCACGGCATGTACATCATCAGCACAGGCGTTGGGTGAGGCTATGTTGAAAATCAGATACGGCATACAGGATGTCATGATAGCCGGAGGGGCAGACTCCGGAACCAATCCCTCAAGTTTGCTTTCATTCAGTTTGCTGGGGGCATTATCCACCAATAACAATGAATATGCTTCCGCAAGCCGCCCGTTTGACAAAACCAGAGATGGTTTTATGCTTGGAGAAGGAGCAGCATTTTTCATACTGGAATCAGAATCATTTTGCCGCGAAAGAGGCGGCTATCCCCTTGCAGAGCTCAGAGGGTACGGCACAGCATCTGATGCTTATCGCATCACGGACGAGCCAGAGGATGGCCGCGGGGCCAAACTGGCCATGTCGCAAGCCCTTCAGGATGGCGGCTTGACCCCTGAGGAAATCGGGTACATCAATGCACACGGGACAAGCACGCGCATGAACGATCCCGTTGAAACCCATGCCATACGGTCCATTTTCGGTAAAAACGCCGACACTGTGCCTGTGAGCTCCACCAAATCCATGATTGGTCACCTCGTTGCTGGTGCTGGAGCCATTGAAGGCGTTGCATGTGTCCTCGCCATCAGGAACAACCTCCTGCCCCCAACGGCACACCTCCAAAATCCTGATCCAAAATGTAAACTGAACCATATTACCGGAGAATCCCGACCTTTGGAAATAAACCATGTCCTTTCCAATTCATTTGGATTTGGTGGACAGAATGCTTGCCTGATTTTCAGTCGCATCCAAACCTGAAGTACATGCCTGCCTTACATCGACAAGCCGTCCTTGACAATCTTATAGACATTGTAGCCCGATCCCTGCAAATTCCTGCCGATGCCATTAGCCCGGAGAGTCGTTTTTTTTTGGATCTTGAAGCGGAGTCCATCGACATACTCGACATTCGGTTTGCTGTGGAAAAAACATATGGTTTCAAATTCCGGAATGAAGAGATCCGTACATTACTTGATGAAGCCGCCCGAAACCGAGGTCTCACGGAAAAAGATATACCTGAGTTGTTCACGGTAGAAAGTATGCTCGATTTCATCCTATTCAAACTATCTGCTTCCAATGACCAATCCCCCTGAATCTCGTACAGCCTTGGTTACCGGAGGAAGTCGGGGCGTTGGACGTGCCATTTGCCGACTCCTCGCATCGGAGTATGTTGACACCCTTTTTATCCACTATCATCAAAACGACGCAGCATTCCAGGAATTGGCGGAAGAATTGGCGCCAACGGGAGTCAGAATATCGCCACTCCGGTACAATCTGGTCCATGTGGAAGAAGTACGGGAAATGGCTGCTGAATTGCATCGACTGACTTCCCGTCTGGATTATATGGTCCACTGCGCAGCCATAACCGCTTTCAAGCCTCTTATTCAAGTCAAGGCCAATCAATGGGATTTGACTCTCCATGTGAGTACTCGCTCCTTTCTGGACATCATGCAAAACGTACTTCCCCTCATGATGCAAGGCGGAGCCGTCGTCGCGGTCTCAAGTACCGGGAGTCAGCGGTTCAACATGAATTATGGCGCACTGGGCGTGGCCAAGAGCGCTCTGGAAACAACAGTACGGTACTTAGCGGTTGAATTGGCAAACAAAGGGATTCGTGTCAATGGGGTGATTGCCGGATTACTCGATCAGGAACATCTGCCTCCATTCCCGGAAATTGATGTCCTCATCAATGAGACACTCAAGCGCACACCGGCTGGCAGGCTGGGCACCGCTGAGGATGTAGCCCAGGCTGTCATCTTCCTTCTTACGCAAGCACCCTGGGTATATGGCCAACACCTGATTGTGGACGGAGGGTTTAGTCTGACCTGACATGAAAGGGTTGGAAGGCAGACATGTCCTGGTAACAGGCGGAGCGAAAGGCATCGGGGAAGCATTGGTAAGAGCCTTCGCAGCAGAAGATTCTACCGTCTCATTCACCTACCGCCACTCTCAGGTTGCTGCGCAAGCTCTTCAAAAAGAGTTGCAAAATCAGCGTAAAAGGATACATGCATTTTCCCTGAGTACTAGCCATACCGAAGGTGTCCAAGACATGATCGGACGAATCAAGGAAACTACGGGTATACCGGATGTGCTCGTACTCAATGCAGGAATGATACGGGACGCACTTCTGGCAGGTATGGATGAATCCGCTTGGGAGGAAGTAATCCTGGTCAATTTTGAATTACACCGTATATTCGTCAAAGAACTCCTGCCAGGCATGATGCAACGAAAGAGGGGGGCGATCCTGTGGATCAGTTCAATTTCTGCCAACCACGGCAATGCCGGCCAAGCCAACTATGCCGCCGCTAAGGAAGCTTCCCTTCAACTGATGCGGGAATGCGCACGGATAGGCGGTCCCTGTAATGTACGTTGCAACGCTCTGCTGCCCGGCATCATTGACACTGCCATGAGTCAAACCCTTAGAACCAGCCATGGAAAGCACCTTCTTACCCGAATACCTCTAAGACGATATGGTACGCCAGAGGATGTTGCCATGTCTGCCCTGTTCTTGTGTTCGGATCAGGCTTCATACATAACCGGTCAAAGCCTCCAGATATGTGGAGGGTTATTCTGAAACAATCCTTTCAAACAATCAGCCATGAAATCCATTTCCTTGTGGGCCTATTCACACCCGATATCTTCCTGGACGCTCATCGTACTTATTCATATCGCGTTAAACACCCTTTCTGGATATTTGGGCATTTCAGGCGGTGTGCAAGGATTGGAAGTTCCTGACTTCAGCATCAACTTGTTGTTTGCCTTTTTTATCATCATATTGCTATTAGCCCCAATTCGCCGGTCAAGATTCAAATTCTGGAAGACCTCTTACCTAAAAGAAAGAACATTTATCGGACTGATGGCCCTCACCGGACTGGCTTTTTCCTATGTTTGGAATTACCAGATGACCACAGATATCCTACACGCAGAGTCTCAAAAAGCTATAGCACTTCCAACTGCACTGATTTCCCACCCTCCAGCAAATTCATCAACTCGCCCCTCATACTGGGACATGATAAAATTACATGGAATCGTTGGTGGAAATATGCATTATTACAGATCAATCGTCCATGATTTTAAGCACAAAATTGATTCAGCAACCCCGTCTGTTGACAAATCTCTCCAAAGAAAAAAAGGAATCATTATTGCAATGATGATAGTACTCTTTTTTGGATTATTAGTTTTATCCTGTGCTATAGGATGTTCTTCCTCCAATTCAGCCCTTTTAGGATTTCTGGTGATGGGTTCCATTATCATCCCGATAATCATTGGAATATTATGGTACAGACATGAGAAATTAAAACGATCCTCAAATTACTCCCCTCAAAGCAACAAACCCTCAAACGAATGATGCTTTTAATGTAAGCCATTCGAATGCATCCTCCCCCCTTTGTTTTTTACTTGTTGGACAACTATTCAAGTCGCTTTTCAACGTATCCTTACATGCTTTCCAACCAATCTGAGTTCGTGAGGTTTGCACAAACTTTCAAACTTATTTTCGCCTTAGTTTGTATTTTGTTAATTACCGACGATGACTTTGGGGGAACATTATCCGCCCAGTCCACCCCCTACTGTCTCCAGGGGCGCTTTTCGCAGGAGCCCTATTTCGCGGCGTCGGAAATCATCGGCATCACGGATGTTGTTTACGGCCAGGCGCCCCGATGGCCATCCGCCACTATCGATACCCTGCGGATGGATATCTACATGCCTGACCCCTCCCTGGATCCCCTGACCAAACGTCCGTTCCTGCTCCTGATCCACGGGGGTGCCTTCCTGGGCGGCAACCGGCAGGAACTCAAGACCCTGTGCGAGGGGCTGGCCAGCCGTGGATTTGTGACCGCCACCATGAGCTACCGCCTGGGATGGGACTGCGACCCGGGCAATCCGCTGCTGCTGTGCCTGATCTGTGGTCCACAGGCCTCCAAACTTCGCGTGGCTGCCTACCGCGCCGTCCAGGATTCCCGGGCTGCCTTGCGATACGCCGCCTACCACGCCGAAAGCCTGGGCATCGATACCTCCGCCTTTTTTCTCGGTGGCGTCAGCGCCGGCAGTCTGACAGCCATCCAGTCGGCCTTCCTCGACCAGCCCGCTGCCGACACCTTTTGTCCCAACTGTTCGGGAATGCTTGGCCCGCTCGACCAGGGGGTCAATGACCTGGAAGCCGCCTACACCCTGCGCGGCCTGATCAACCATTGTGGCGCCTCGGTCCGGGCCAACCTGCCCGACAGCAGCGCCGTTTTGCCCGTCATTCATTTCCATGACGACGCCGACTGCGTGGTACCCCCCGGCGCCGGCCGCGTTCTCAGTTGCCTGGATTGCCAGGTATTTTTCCCCTCCTGGGGCTCCCAATCCCTCCACACCCAGTGGGGCAACAACGGCACCTGCTCGGAACTCAATCTCCGCCCACTCAGCCTCAACCACTGCTCCTTCCCCACTTCCACCGTCATCGCCCGGTCCAGTTGCTTCATCAAAAGGATTTTGTGCGGCGAATGTCAGTCCGGATTCAATCAGGACATTTGGGCGGTCAATGATTGCGACGAACTGGGATTTCCGGTGTCCACCACCCCTTCAAAGACAGGAACAGACACCCGGATCTATCCGGTACCTTCCCATGGCCTTTTTTACGTGGAAATTCCGGCCGTCGCGGCCTACGGGCCCGTACAAGTGACGGTTTTCGACTGGGGCGGCAAGCCCGTCCGTACCCTGACGACCATGGCCAATCAACGGATGCCCGTGGACCTTGGAGATGAAGGCCCTGGCGTGTATTATCTGCATGTATCCCATGCCTCCGGCCACGGGATTCACAAGGTCATCATCAGCCCCTGAAACGGGTTACCGGGCAATACCCTGGAAAATCAGGTAAACCACGATGAGGAGCACGATGACGATAATGCCCACGGTCGTCAGAAACTTTTTGAAATCGCGTTGATCCTTGAGGGCGATACGCTCTTTGCGCTTGGACATGACAGAGTATGTTTGACGGGCTAAATGTAGGGGTTCCGCATCATTCGCCCAAATGGAACGGGCCGGTTCCTCAAACGGCACTTCCCTTTCGCGCCAGCCGGCGTCGCATCGCTCCGACACCGGCATACAGCAGGACCATCAAAGCGGCAAAACCCCCCATCCGGCCCAGGTAATCGCCCCAGCGGACATAAAAGGTCTCTCCATCGCGAAGCCGGACCTGACCGGCAAAAGCCACCGTTTCTCCATACGCCGTTTGCTGGCGGATGATTCCCCGTTGGTCAATCAGGCAGGATATACCGGTATTGGCCGACCGGATGATATCGCGCCGGGTTTCAATGGCCCGCAAGGCACCGATCATCAGGTGCTGGCGGTGGCCGGGGGTCTGATCCCACCAACCATCGTTGGTGATGATCGCCAACACCTGGGCCCCCTGGCGTACATATCCGTTGCAATAGGCGCCGAACACCGACTCATAGCAGATCACGGGAGCCAGCCGACGGCCTTGATGGTCAAAGGCTTTGCGTTCCTCCGATCGTCTCAGACCGGCCAGTGAGCCTCCGAGCTTGTCCACCAGCGGCTCCATGAAAAACAGCAACCAACGATAGGGAAATATCTCCGCCCCCGGCACCAACTTGCCTTTGTTGTAGGTGTCCACCGGGGCTCCGGACACCACCTGGAGGGCCATATTGGACGCCTCCCACCAAAGGGTGTCGCCTCCTCTCGTATAAGGCCTCTTGGCAGGGCTGTCCTCGCCGGGTGGAAGAAAACGAAACGGATCCACGCCTATGATCAGGGCACAATCCGGAAAGCTGTCGAGCAGGGCTCTAAAGGCGCGCATCTCCGGCCGGTTTTCCAACAGGCGCAAGTCAAAGCCGCCAAAGGTGGTCTCCGGAAAAACCAGGTAGCGCGTTTCAGGGGTCAGGACCTGGCGGGTCAATGCCAGAAAACGGTCGAGCTGATCCCGCTCTGCCACTTCAAATTTTTCGTAGTGCGGTTCGTAGTTGGGTTGGATCACCGCCACCCCGATCGGTTCTCCCTGCTCTTCATAGGTATAAAACATCCCCAATGACACCGCAAGAGGGATCGCGATCCAGCAACCCGCCTGCCACAGAGGTAGGCGCCCCGGCTTTCCGCCACGCCACCAGGCCAGCGCCGCCGGATACAGCAAAATGTTTCCCACCAAAAACCAAATGGTCCCCCCCAATATCCCCGTGTAACTGTACCATTGGGCCCACGATGGATACTGCCCCAGAGCATTGCCCAGGCTCAGGAAAGGCCAGGTGAGTTCCCAGTGGAGGTGGTTGAATTCGAACATCATCCAGAACACCACCAGCGCCAACCAACGGAAGCGGTCCTGACCTGCCCGCCGCACCCAATGCCAGGCCACCAGTGGTACGGTCATCAGCAGACTATTGACGGCATTGGCAAAGACCCCGGCCACAAAGGCCGTATTCGCTACCCAAAAGGTGCTGAGGACGTTCCACAGAAAAAAAGCGTGATAACTGTAGAAGACCATGCGGGCGATGGACCTGCGACCAAATCGATTTTGCTGGTCCTCTTCGATCAGCATCAAAGGCAGGAAGGCCACAAAGAGCAGCGGCGTAAACGGCATGTCCGGAAATCCCAGCCACAGCAACACGCCGCTGAGGGTCGA
>JAGFIW010000018.1 GCA_024103195.1 Saprospiraceae bacterium
AGGTGGCGCATCAGGCTGCTCTTCAGATTGCCGGCTTTGTTCTTGTGGATGTTGTTCTTCTTGGCCAGCTTGTCGATCATGCTGAAAAGCCTGGGCAGAAACTTCTCGGCCTCCGCCGGATCGGTCAGGTGGCGGAAATTCTTGATCGCAGTCCGGGTGGACTTCTTGTAATACCGGTTGCGGAGACGGCGGACGGACAGTTGCCGCATGCGTTTCTTGGCCGATTTGTGATTTGCCATAAGGTTTTTTCTTAACGGAGGGCAAAGATACGGCATCTATCTGAATGGTAAAACATTAGGGACGGTTTTTTTGTCTTTCCTCTATCGGGAGTAAGGGGAAAGGGTGAACTTTGCGCCGTTTTCCCGAATCTCGTCAACACCGTCATGATGGCCGACCTGTCCTACGTTTCCAATGCCCATCCCACTTTCATTGAATCCCTCTACCGGAGATACCGGGAAGACCCCGAGTCCGTAGACGCCGGTTGGAGGACCTTTTTCGAAGGATTCGATTTTGCCGGTGGCAGTCCTGAGGGCGCGTTGCCCAGGATACCGGCCGACGGTATCAGCAGTCGGGAATTCGGCGTCATGGCCATCATCCACGGATTCCGCGATCGCGGACATTTGTTGTCCACCACCAACCCCATTCGCCAACGTCGGGACCGCAAGCCACACCTGCATCTCGAGGACTACGGATTGTCCCAGGCCGACCTGCAGCAGGTCTTCATTTCCGGCGAAGAGATCGGTCTCCAACAGGCCACCCTCCAGCAGATCCTGGACCATTTGCGCCGGATTTATGCCGGCAATATCGGATTCGAATACAATCACATCCACATCCGGGAGCGGCGGCTTTGGCTGCGAGAACGCATTGAGCAGCGCCCCCTCCAGTCCTTTGGCCTTTCGCTGGAAAAAAAGAAACGCATCCTCGAAAAACTGAACGGCGCCGTGGGTTTCGAGAAGTTTCTGCATACCAAATACGTCGGTCAAAAGCGGTTTTCCCTCGAGGGGGGGGAGACCGCGATTGCGGCGCTCGACGCCATCATCGAAAAGGCTGCTTCCGATCGCGTCGAGGAGGTTGTCATCGGCATGGCCCACCGGGGCCGGCTCAATGTATTGGCCAACATCATGGGCAAGACCTATGAACAGATATTTTCCGAATTCGAGGGGACTGCCGTACCGGATCTGAGCTTCGGGGACGGCGATGTCAAATACCACCTCGGGTACAGCTCCCAGATCACCACGGCCTCCGGCAAGGTCATGCAACTCAAACTGGTGCCCAACCCCTCTCATCTGGAAGCCGTCAATCCGGTGGTCATGGGTTTTGCCCGGGCCAAAGCGGACATCCTGTATGGCAGCGAATACGATCACATTCTCCCCATTCTGATCCATGGTGACGCCGCAGTGGCCGGACAGGGCGTCGTGTACGAAACGGCGCAGATGAGTCAGCTCAAAGGGTACCATTCCGGAGGCACCCTGCATCTCATCATCAACAACCAGATCGGATTCACTACCGACTTTGACGACGCCAGGACATCCACCTATTCTTCGGATGTGGCCAAAACCATCCAGGCGCCGGTTTTTCACGTCAACGGAGACGATCCCGAAGCAGTGGTTTGGGCCGTGGAGCTGGCTACCGAATACCGGCAGCTGTTCAACGCCGATGTATTCATTGACATGGTGTGCTACCGGCGCCACGGGCACAATGAGGGCGAAGATCCCCAGTTTACCCAGCCCGAGATGTACCGCATCATCAAGGATCACACCAACCCCCGGGAAGTGTACCTCAACAACTTGTTGGAACGGGGAGAGCTTGAGCGCCAATTGGCGGAGCAAATGGAGTCCGCCTATTGGGATTTCCTCCAAAGTCGTCTCGACGAGGTGAAGCAGAAACCTCTGCCTTATGTGTACCAGGACCCGGAAGAAGCCTGGAGGGCGCTGAAAAAGCAGACCAAGCCGGACGATTACCTGGAATCACCGGCAACAGGGATTGAAATGGGCACCCTACGTCACATTCTCGAGCGGATCCAGGACATACCCGAAGACTTCAAGCCCCTCAGCAAGATCACCCGTCTGATCCGCAACATGGCCAAATCCGTAGAGGAAGGACGCTTGGATTGGGCGCTTGGCGAATTGAGCGCCTATGGCAGTCTGTTGCTGGAAGGCTTCAATGTGCGGGTGTCCGGCCAGGATGTCAAGCGGGGTACTTTCAGTCATCGACACGCCGTCCTGTATGATGACGAACACTACACGGAATACAACCGGCTGTCCCGAATCGCTGACCATCAGGGCCGCTTTTTCATTTACAACTCGCTGCTTTCCGAATTTGCCGTACTGGGTTTTGAATACGGATACGGCATGGCGTCTCCGCATTCGTTGGTGATCTGGGAGGCTCAGTTCGGCGACTTCTCCAATGGCGCTCAGACGATCATTGACCAGTTTGTCATGGCTGGCGAGTCCAAATGGCAGCGGATGAACGGCCTCGTCATGCTGTTGCCCCACGGAT
Source organism: Saprospiraceae bacterium (assembly GCA_024103195.1). Classification (GTDB taxonomy): domain Bacteria; phylum Bacteroidota; class Bacteroidia; order Chitinophagales; family Saprospiraceae; genus JAGNXB01. The sequence goes on from JAGFIW010000018.1 coordinate 2,500, forward strand.
ACGAGGGTCAGGGTCCGGAGCATTCCAGTGCACGGCTCGAGCGGTTTTTGCAGGGTTGTGCCGAATACAACATTACCGTGGCCAGTGCGTCCACCCCGGCCAACTTCTTCCATCTGCTTCGCCGCCAGATCCACCGGCCTTTTCGCAAACCGCTGGTGGTCATGTCGCCCAAATCTCTTCTGCGGCATCC
>JAGFIW010000053.1 GCA_024103195.1 Saprospiraceae bacterium
ATAGCCCCGGGTGGAGCCCGGGGCTATGAGAGGAAAGGAAATCCAACCCCGGAGGGGTTGACCCTCACATAATGTTCGAAGGTCGTCCCACCGAATGAGGCGGGACCTCCGCCACAAAGAGAAGGGAACCGCGAGGTTCCCTTTTTTATTCCAGGAAAGTGTCAAGTCGTGTTGAGGCCCTGGGGCCTCAATCCTGACCTCCGGAGGGGCGTCAGGACCTCCGCCGCGAGGCGTTGATAATGTCCAGGGAATGCCGGGACCCCGAAGGGGTCCACCTCCATAGCCCCGGGTATCACCCGGGGCTATGGGGACAGGAAAAAACCAACCCTGAAGGGGTTGAACACATCACAAATACAAGGTCATATATGACGGACATTTATCCGCCAGATCCTCACATGCCCAAACCCTCATCTCCTGAACGGAAAAAATGCTGTTAAAGGAGGTATTCTGTATCTTGTTGGGGCAGGATTTTACCCATTGTGGAATTCCAATTATTCCAGCCGACAAAAGGCAACGGCCTCATTCGCCTTATTTGGGAGCAGAAATCGGACATTGCCTCCACCTGGAAGATATTGCCTTCCGGCAAGGTGGAACTCATATTCCGACTGGGGAAGCCGTTCCGGATGGATCATGAACGGAGCCATCTGAAAAGTTCGTCCCCCGCTTCCGCTTTTTGTTTTTTCTCGGGATTGCACACCCGACCCCTCTATTTCGAATATGAAAGTTTCCATTTCATCGGAGTCCAGTTGGAACCCGTGGCTGTCAAAGCCCTGTCGGGCATACCAGCCAGTGATTTGAGGGATAATGCGGCCGAAGGAACCGATTTGTTTTCCGGCATTGCGGAACTGGAAGATGTCCTGTGTGCCCCGGTTCCCTTCGCACAAAAAGCAGCATTCCTGGAAGAGTGGATCACGCGCCGAATCCGGGAATCGCAAGCCTTGAACCTGGCCGTCAAACTGTCATCCACTATGGACAGGCTGACCCAATGCAAGAAACTGGGGCACCCCGTTGAACTGGAAAGGCACCTGGGATATTCCAGAACGCAGACATTCAGGATTTTCAATGACTGGTTTGGCGATTCGTCCAGCAAAATCATGCGCTTGGGCCAGTTTGTCCACGCCCTGACCGCCCTGCACTTCCACCAGGGCAAATTGACCGAAATCGGCCTCCAGAACGGATATTTCGATCAGTCCCATTTTATCCGGGGTTTTAAAGAATTTGCTGAAATGACCCCCCTGGAATATCGGACGGCACGTACGAACCTCCCCGGGCAACTCCGATATTGACCCACCTCCCGTCCGCATGCAGGATGGAACATTTGTACAATTTTCATCTTCTCTGTCCCGCCATTTTTGCCTGGAAATACAAATGATTTTATGGTGACTGAAAACATGTTTGTCAGGAAAAATCTATTGGCGGTAGCTGGGTATTGTGCCCTGACAGGTGCCATTTGCATGCTGGTTGGTGCCGCTTGCTGGGGCGCCACGGGAACGGACCTTTGGGTCGCCCTGGCCCGAAATGACATCGATACATGGTTGAGCCAACTGGAATCCGCCCGATCCCTGTTGGTGGTGAATACCTCGTTTTGGGTGGCCGGTGTCGTCCTCATGGCCGCGGCAGGAAAAATGATGTCGGGGCTGACCTCGCGAAGTAAAGGAATGGCAGCCTTGGGACATGCCTGTACCCAGACAGGAGCTGCCGTGGCCATCGTGGCATTTTTGTTGATGTTGGCGCCCGCTGTTCATCTCGCACCGGACACTTCTGCCGAAGCAGTGAGACTCGCGGGTTTGATCGGGTGGACGGGCGCCCGGCTGGATGACCTGGCCACGCTTCTGATCATTGGAGCGGGGCCTTTATTGCTGTCCATTGCCGGTGACAAGGACTGGGTACCCGGTTGGCTGCGTATCTGGGGATACCTTGCGGGCGGGGCCGGACTGGTGGCCATCCTCACCCTTTTCAACCCCGGTCATCCGGAGCCCGGTTTCCTGATCGTACCCGTAGGAATCGGCTGGATGATCGCCGCCGGCATCGTGCTGATTCGCGCCGCAAAACGGGGATGACGACAGCCGGTGTTCAACCGTGTCCGGGTTTGGTGGCCCGGTTGACGCCGGTGATTTTTATCCCCCTCTCTTTTTGCCCGAGACCCGTGTCTTTTGCTTGACCTTGGTATTGCCTCTGGGCCCTTTGACCTTGGTGGTCGTCGTGGTCTTTTTTACCGTGCCTTTTCTGGTTTTTACCACGGTCGTGGTTTTGGATTTGACCACCTTTGAATGGGTGCGACGGGGCGCATACACCTTGTGCGCCCGTACGACCCGGTGGGTAGTGACGACATGATAGCGGTGGGCACGGAATGGGGTCACCCGCACATGCCAGGCCGTCCATCGCAACGGACGCCAGGGTCTCCACCACGTCGGATACGCCCGCCATCTCCATGGAGATACCCAGACGGTATAGCCGGGGGCATACATGTAGCGCACGGCCGGCCAGGTCCACACATTGACCACCACCCGTGAAGGCTCCGTTTGGCGTGGAGCATCAGGTTCTACCGTGTATTGCTCATAAGGTTCCATGATGACGGACTCGCCATAAACATCCTCGTCACCGATGATCTGAAGGACTACATCGTCATCCCCTTTACGCTCCATTTCAATGACGGCAATATCCTGGCTTTCCGAGGCACTGACGTCCACTTGCAGGACAAGAACCTGCAGGTCACCTTCCATATGGCCGACAACGCGGATGTAATCGACCTCACCATCTTCGTTGAGATCCAGATTGTTGACATGGCCATCCTCCATGTTGAGCCGTTTTTCAAAATCTTCCGGGCTTGAAGATGTTTTGAAAAGCTCAAGCGCACCTTCCAGTGAAAAATGATCACCCGGCAGACCGGTGGAATCCGGTTCGGCGGTATCCCGGGCCTCAACAGCGGTGGAAAGACAAGGCAGGAACAGGAATAAAAGAGGAAGCAATGGTGAAAGGAGGAATTTCATGATGCGTTCTTTTGGGGTAAAGGTGCGGAAAAAGGATAAACAGTTGCCTGCCATCCTCCGCGAATTTGGGTAGGTTTGCCGAAAAGGCCGGTGACGGAAATGACCGGAAACAAACCAGCATCCCTCCAGGGTCTCTCCGACGCGGAGGTGGTACGCAGACGGGAAGAGGACGGTGCCAACTGTTTGCCCCGATCCGGTAATCTTTTACTGGCCAACATCCTTTCGGCTGTCCGCGAGCCGATGTTCATTTTGCTGGTGGTGGGGGCCATACTATACATGCTGTTGGATGCCTGGACAGAGGCCTTTACCATGCTGGGCGCCCTCGCTTTCGTCGCCGGCTTGGACGTCTTCCAGAACTTTAGAAGCCAAAAGGCCATCAAAGCCCTCGGAAGGATTACAGCCCGGCGCGCACGCGTGCTCCGCAACGGCATCGAAACAGACATAGACATCGAGGATCTCGTCTCCGGAGATATCGTCTTTTGTGGTGAAGGAGATATAATACCGGCGGATGGACGGGTCCTGACATCCGGAGACCTGTCGGTCAATGAAGCCGTCCTCAGCGGCGAATCCTGGCCGGTGGACAAAACGACGGACGACGCCGTCTTTCAGGGGACCATGGTCATTCGCGGGTACGGGTATATCGCATTGACCGCCGTAGGCGCCAAAACGGTCTTGTCCGGCATCGGCCGTTTGATGGCCGGCGCCGGCAGGGAACGCACACCCATGCAGATCCGTGTGGGGCGGTTTGTCCGCACCATGGTCCTCGCGGGGAGCGTGGCTTTCTTTTTTGTGTGGATCTGGCATGCCTGGGTCACGGGCAGCATTTGGCAGGGACTTCTGCAAGGTCTGACCATGGCCATGTCTCTGCTGCCGGAGGAAATCCCTGTGGCCCTTTCCACCTTCATGGCGCTCGGGGCATACCGGTTGTTGCGGTTCGGCATTATTGCCCGTTCACCGGCCACGGTCGAGACATTGGGTTCCGCGACGGTCATTTGCCTGGACAAGACCGGCACCCTGACCCGGAATCTCATGCAACTCGGGGTGATCTGGGATTTCCGGACCAACGAGGAAGTAGACATGCAGACCGCTCCTGACGCCCGGGAGGTCCTGGAATATGCCATGTGGGCCAGCGAAGAGGCGCCCTTTGATCCCATGGAATTATCCCTCCATGCCAATTATCAAAGCGCCTTCCCATTGGATGAACGTTCGGCTTTCCGCATGGCCGTCGAATTCCCCCTTTCCGGAACGCCTCCCACCATGACCCACGTTTTCCGGCATGCCTCCGGCGAACTGCGTATCGGTTGCAAAGGCGCTTTGGAAGGCGTGCTTGACCTGTGCCGGCTCGCAGAAGCGGAGCGCCAAACCATTCTGGAACGCAGCAAGGGGTATGCCCGACAGGGATGGCGCGTCCTCGGCGTGGCCAAAGGGACATCGATCGTAACCGGAGTGCCCCGCCGGATGGAGGACATTCAATTTGATTTTCTGGGACTGGTCACTTTTCACGATCCACCGGTGGAAGGCATGGACCGCGTCATCCATTCCTTTTATCGTTCGGGTGTGGATGTGTGCATGATCACGGGCGATTCGGCCGAGACGGCCCTGGCTGTCGCCCGGTCTACCGGTATCCGGTCCCCTGACTGTCGAACCGGCCCCGAACTCGAGGGGGCAACGCCGGCCCAGTTTGATGCCATGGTAAGACGCACCCGCGTGTTCGCCCGCATTTCCCCTGCCCTCAAGCTCCGGCTCATCGAGGCCTTCAAAGAACGGGGCGAAATCGTCGCCATGACCGGCGACGGGGTCAATGACGCCCCGGCATTGCGAGCCGCCCACATCGGCATTGCCATGGGCCGGAGAGGCACCGATGTGGCGCGTGCCGCCTCTGCCCTCGTGCTTTCGGATGATGACCTGGCCCGCATGACCGATGCGATCGCCATCGGCCGACGCATCCGCGTCAACCTCACCAAAGCCATCCGGTATATCGTCTCCATCCACATCCCCATCATCCTCCTGGTCCTTATGCCGATCCTTATGGCCTGGCTGCCGGACATGCTGTTTACGCCGGTCCATGTCATATTCCTGGAACTGATCATGGGGCCTACCTGCTCCATCATCTACGAGAATGAACCCGTACCTGAAGAAGAGATCCGCCGTCCGGCACAGGCCGGTGACAAGGACTTGTTGCAGGGTAGCCAACTGGGCTGGAGTATGCTGCAAGGAGGTATGATTACTATCGGCTGCCTGCTGGCAGGGGCCTGGACCATGGCCGAAGGAGGAGGCGACGCGGCCATGCGGACAGCGGTATTCGTCACCCTGATCCTGTCGAATGTTTTCCTCACACTGGCCAACCGGTCGTTCACCATGCCCGTTCATCGCACACTGACACGAAGGAATCCGCTCATACCGGCCATAGTCCTGCTTTCCCTGGCCCTGCTGACCGCCATGTTGGTGATCCCGGGTCTGCGGGATTTGTTCCAGTTGGCACCCCTGCCTCCTTCCCGTCTGGCCGGACTGACGGTCCTGGCAGCCGTGTTCACCTTGTGGCAGGAGCCATTCAAATCGGCAGCCCGGAATCCTCTCCCCGGCTTGGGGCGTTGATCTTCGGAGGGATATCCGGACCGACCCGGGGGCCGGGAGCGGGCGGTGTGGTCAAGCCCTGATCCCTAACCTCCACTTGTGGCAGTGGCCCGCAATTCCCTATTGTGTAAATTGTGCCCCTTAAACAGGATGGGGTATTTCGCTGATGGGATGGTTCCAATGGAGCGGAGTGCCATTTTGTCCCGTGTTGATGTCCGCCCATGCAGAAAATTGATATCCACACCCACATCATGCCGGGCGAAATGCCCCGCTGGAGCGAGAAGTTCGGATACCCCGGATTCATCCATCTCGACCATCACAAGCCCTGCGGCGCCAGGATGATGCAGGGCGACAAATTCTTCAGGGAAATCGAGGACAACTGCTGGGATCCGTCTCCGCGCCTTCGGGATTGTGATCATCACCATGTGGATATCCAGGTCCTCTCCACCATACCCGTGCTGTTTCATTATTGGGCCAAGCCGATCCACGCCTGGGAGACATCGCGCTTCCTCAACGACCATATCGCCGGCGTGGTGGCCGCACACCCCAATCGGTTTGTCGGTCTGGGCACGGCCCCCTTGCAGGACCCCGACCTGGCCTGCCGGGAAACGGAGCGCTGCATGCAAGAACTCGGCATGGCGGGCATGGAGATCGGCTCCCATGTGAATGAATGGAATCTCAACGATCCGGCGCTTTATCCCTTTTATGAAACGTGCGAGCGGCTGGGTGCGGCCCTTTTCGTCCACCCCTGGGACATGATGGGCAAGGAAAAAATGGGGCGTTACTGGCTCCCCTGGCTGGTCGGTATGCCCGCTGAAACCAGCCTCGCCATTTGTTCCATGATTTTCGGCGGGATATTCGACCGGTTTCCCAGGTTGCGGGTCGCCTTTGCTCACGGGGGAGGATCCTTCCCGGCGACGCTGGGGCGGATCAGTCATGGTTTTGATGTGCGGCCCGACCTGGTGGCCGTGGACAACCCCGTTCCACCCCGGGCCTATATAGGTCGTTTCTGGCTCGACTCCCTGGTGCACGACCCTGCCATGCTGCGCTATCTCGTCGATCTGTTCGGCAAGGAGAAAGTGGCCCTGGGGTCGGATTACCCTTTCCCGCTGGGCGAACTCAGTCCCGGTGCCCTCATCGAGGGGATGCCGGATTTTGACGAAGACAAAAAGACATGGCTCCTGTCCAAAAGCGCCCTGGCCTGGCTGGGGAGAGATTAAGAGGGAGAATATTTGAGGATTCTTGTCAATTGATTTCGGCCCACCATGTCCCACTTCGCACTGGGGTCTTCACGTTTAAGCATGCAATGGGACACCAACAGATGGATGGCACAAGCCTCCTGCGCTTAATTCCTTGATGGAGGGATAATCCCATCGACCCAATAGGATCGGCGTTAGGTTCCCGCCATTTGTGCTCAAGCATTTTGGTCTGCCTCAAATAATAACCAGCCCGGGCATTATAATCAGCACTGACAAATAGCTCAACACGTTTTGAGAGGGAGGGGTATTCACAACAAAGGACAGGGAATTAATTCCCGTTGCTAAGAAATGTCCTTGAGGAAATGCACCACTTCTTCTTCCTCCCTGAAACCCACTTTCCGGTGAAACAGCCGGGAGGATTGATCCGAAATCCAGGTGTCCGACCCCATCTGCACACACCCGTTCTCCCTGCACCATTGCTCCCCCATGCCCAGGAATGTTCGCGCAATTCCCGCCCGCCGGTATTCGTCTTCCACAAAGATGCCTTCCAGATAACCGGTCGGTGACTGCACGGCCCCTTCCACATAATCCGTCCGCAGGGAAAAAATGGCAAAACCCACTGGTGCCATAGAGGGATTCAAGGCCATGAAGACCCTGTATTTGGTTTGGGCTACGGTATGTTGCAGCAGCTTTTTCAGTTCATCTGCAGGGATGTCTTTCCACAGCTTTTGGCTCATTGGGAAAAGCGCATCAAAATCCGCCTCCCTGTAATCGCGGTATATGATGGATGCTGTCATCTATCTGATCGTAGTGTGCACCTCCAATGTTTGATCCTTCCCGAATCGCCGGTGATTTTCCTGGATCAGGTGATAGGTCCGTCCTCGCCGGTAATGGTATTGCGCTTCGGTGGTGTGCAGTGGATTCTTCACCCGGGTGTGCACCTCCAGACTGTCGGCCACCCCCGTCAGGAAATGGACGTCCATTCGTCTTACCGGCAAATCGTCCTCGAGCGCTTCATAGCGACACAACACCAGGGCCCCCTCCCTGAAAACCGAGTCGACCTTATAGGCGCCTCGCCAGGCGGCCCGGTTGATATCCCATTGCTGCAGGCTCTCCAACTCGGCTTCCCAGGTATAACCGTCCTTGTCCAGGATTTCCTCATGTCCGTTGAGGATGACGGTTTTACGCACGGCTGAGCCGGCGGACAATTGTGCCCTCCCTGCATCCAACCATCCGGCCAGATCGAAATAGGAGGGCGTCACCTCCGCTTCGGGCGTGGAGCAAGCCACAAGCAACAGTCCTGACAGCAGGTACAGCTTCCGGATCATTCTGCGGCATTTTCGATAAGAAGATCGCCATCCATGACGGCAGGGATTTCCAAACCGGCTATTGCCAGCAGTGTCGGGGCGATATCGGCCAGTTTGCCGTCCCTGATGGAGGCTGGACGGTGTTCGGGATCCACCCAAATAACCGGGACGGGATTCATGGTATGGGCGGTGTGGGGTGTTCCGTCGGGCATGATCATGCAATCGGCATTGCCGTGATCGGCGATGATCAAAAGGCCGTAGCCGAGCGACGCCGCGGCCGGCAGCAGAAGCCCCAGGCATTGATCCACCGATTCGGCAGCCTGTATGGCGGCTTCCATGACGCCGGTATGGCCCACCATGTCCGTATTGGCAAAATTGAGGCAGAAAAAATCCGGCGGCTCCGCATCAAAGGCCTCCAGCAAAGCCCGGGTCACCTCCGGGGCGCTCATTTCCGGTTTCAGGTCGTAAGTGGCTACCTGGGGCGAAGGGATGACACGCCGGGTTTCACCCGGGAAAGGCGCCTCGCGGCCCCCGGAGAAGAAATAGGTCACATGGGGATATTTTTCGGTTTCCGCCAGCCGGAGCTGGGACTTGCCGTTTTTGCTCAGCACTTCCCCGAGCGTGTCCTGCAGGTCGTCTTTTTCAAAAATGGCTTCCACGCCCCGAAAGGTCTCGTCATAGCGGGTCATGGTAAAAAAATGAAGCGGTAACGGGTGCATGCCCCACTCGGGCAAGGCCTCCTGGGTGAGTGCCCTTGTGAGCTGCCTGGGGCGATCCGTGCGGAAATTGGCAAACAGGACCACATCGTCCTCCCGGATGAGACCTACGGGATTCCCGTCGTCGGTGATCAGGGAAGGTTCGACAAATTCATCCGTAATCCCACGGTCGTAATGGGACCGCAAGGCTTCGGCCCCGGTGCGGAAAGGCGTGCCATCTCCACGTATCAGCAGATCATAGGCGCGGCGAATACGTCCCCACCGCTGATCGCGGTCCATGGCATAATACCGCCCGATAATCGTGGCCAGACGAATGCGGTCCTGTCCGGCCAAATGCTGTTCCAGCCGCTGGATGAACCCCGCCCCTGTCTCCGGACCCGTATCCCTCCCGTCGGTGAAAGCATGTATCCGGACGCTCGGCAGCCCGGCCCGGGATGCCATGTCGCAAAGCGCGAGGAGGTGATCGATATGGGCATGGACGCCTCCGTCGGACACCAGGCCCAATACATGCAAGGTGCGGCCTCCCTCGCGGGCGAGGGCAAAGGCCCGCTGTAATACAGAATGTCTTTCCAGTTCGCCTTCGGCGATGGCCTTGTTGATGCGGGCCAGTTCCTGCCACACGATCCTTCCGGCGCCGATGTTGAGATGCCCCACTTCCGAATTGCCCATCTGCCCGGCGGGCAATCCTACCGCTTCGCCGAAAGTCGTCAGGGTGGCATGCGGGCATTCCCGCATCAAACGGTCAAATACCGGGGTGTTGGCCCGGGCAATGGCATCTGCCGCAGGATCCGGACCCAGACCCCAGCCGTCGAGGATGATGAGTCCGGTACGTCGGAAAACGGGCATGGGGCAAAGATACGGCAGGCAGTCGGGTAGGGAGGGAGGAACTTTTCGCTGAAATCCGGATGTTGAATGGATACGGGTTGTGAATTAATCCCGCTATGTTTACGTCCAACTCCCCTCGCATGAACATTCAGGCCCTTTTATTCTGCATCACAATGGTGGCTCCGTGGGGGCTCGGCGCACAGTCTTCCGCCATTCAGGAGGTCGGCCAGGCGCTGCGCAAAGGCAACGCTGCGGCGGTGGCTACCCATTTCGACCAGTCGGTCGTCATCGAACTGATGGGCGTGGAAAAAATGGCGCCCAAAGCCGAAGCCCAACGATTGCTGGAGGATTTCTTCAAATCCCACCCTCCGACGGCATTCCGTCAGTCCCACGCAGGGGACAGCCAGGGCAAAGATTCCCATTACGTGATCGGCGATCTCAGTGATGCGGGAGGCAAATACAGGGTATATCTCTATTTCCGGACTACCGGTGGGCGCTACCTGCTTCAGGAGCTTCGCATAGACCGTTAATAAACGCGGCCATCGCCTTTACGGCCCATCCGGATAGGATGCCGAGACCATCCTTTCGGCAGCCTGTCGCAGCACTTCCTCCGTTTTTGCAAAACACACCCGCACAATACGCATGCCGGGAGGCGCCTCCCGGTAAAAGGGACTGATCGGGATCAGGGCCACACCGCATTCCTCGGCAAATCGCAGGCAAAAGGTGCGATCGTTCTCATCGCTCAAGGCGCTGTAATCGAGCAGGGCAAAATAGGTACCCTGGCAGGGCAGAGCGCGGAAAGCGGATCCGGCCAGAGCGCCGAGAAAAAAGTCCCTTTTGGCCTGGTAAAAGGCACCCAGCTCATCCCAAACCCTTTGGTCCTCCATATAACGGGCCAATCCCACTTGCGAAGGGGTGTGCACACTGAAGAGATTGAATTGGTGCACCTTTCTGAATTCGGAAGTCAGCGACGCCGGCGCGACGATATACCCGGTTTTCCACCCGGTGGCATGAAAGGTCTTGCCAAAGGAGAAAGTCACCATCGAGCGGGCGAAAAGATCGGGATCGGCCAGTACCGAGAGATGGGGGCGGTCATCAAAGATCAGGTGTTCATACACCTCGTCGCTGAGGAGGAGGAGTCGGTTTTCGAGAACGATATCGCGCAATTTCCTCAGATCGTCGGCGGTAAAAACGGAACCGCCCGGATTGTGCGGATTGTTGGTGATCAGCAAGCGGGTGCGCGGAGTCACGCTCTTGCGCACCCGGTCCCAATCCACCCGGAATTCAGGCAGGGACAAAGGCACGGGTACGGGCACGCCTCCGGCCAGCAGGATGGAGGGCAGATAGGAATCATAGGCGGGCTCAAGGAGAATTACTTCATCCCCGGGATGGACCATGGCCTGGATGGCGGCATAGAGGCCCTGGGTAGCGCCGGCGGTGATCGTGACTTCGGAGGCGGGGTCAGGAACACGGCCGTAACACCGGCCGATCTTGTCGGCGACGGCTTCCCGGAGCGGAAGCCATCCGGGCATGGGGGCGTATTGGTTGTAGCCGTCTTCCATGGCCTGGGCGATCAGATGGCGAAGGCGGGGGTCCGGATCGAAATTGGGAAAGCCCTGGGCCAGATTAATGGCCTTGTGTTCGATAGCGGCTGCCGTCATGACGGCAAATATGCTGGGGCCGGAATCGGGGAGTTTGGAAGTCATGGCGCGTAGCGAAGGTAAACCGTATCCATCACCGAGGCCAGCCGCCGGTCCCTTTCTGTCACCTTGCCGCCGGCATCATGGGTACTCAATCGCACGGATACGCGGTTGTACACGTTTGTCCATTCGGGATGATGATCCATTTTCTCGGCCGCCAGAGCTACCTCCGTCATGAAAGCAAACGCCTCGCGGAATGAAGCGAACGCAAACGTGCGGACGAGCCCGTCGGGATGTTCGGTCCAGGACATGGTGCTTGATTTGACGTCAAAATACCTGTTTCCACCCGGACAGCCCACCCATCCCCAAATGCAGATGCAGGGAAAAGGGCTGAAAGCCCGCCCCAAATCAAAGGGGATCCCATTCCCCGGCGTCGAGATGGCGCAGGGCGTCCGCCACCAGTTCGATCGCCGCCTGCACATCCCGGCGGTGCACCATCTCGATGACCTGATGGATATGCCGGGTGG
>JAGFIW010000069.1 GCA_024103195.1 Saprospiraceae bacterium
TTGATGCGAAGCGCCTTGTCCCCAAATTTGGTGCGATTGATGCCAACAAGGGGATCTGTGCCGGCGGTTACAATTTCCAGCCTATTCGTCGTTGGCAAGGATGCGGGAACAAATGTGGATGGACCCAAATAATTATAAGGAGTGCAGCTGTCACTCCCATACGAGAATGTAGAAATAAATCCTTCATAGTACAAAAAATCATCCTCGAAACCGCCATTGTCACATACCTCGTTGAGAGTTAAGCTTTGTTGAGAGGACAAATCAAGGCCATTGCTCTTGTCTGGAATGTGCATGTTGGATTGACCCTTCGCATGTTTACGAGCCAGCAGGGCCAGCCCGGCATCGGCGATACCTCCTTGTGTTAGGCGAGAATCCTTATTCAAATGTATGGGTCCGCCAAGGCAACTGTCACTATGAGATGCCGAAGTCTCTGTGAGTCCCATTTGTTGGTTGAAATGGGACGATCGTTGAGCCTGCAATGTGAGTAAAGAAGCAAACATCAGCCAAAAAGTGAGAAGCGAGTACTTAATGGGAGTACCTGTAAGTTCCCCCCCCCCGCCGCGTGATGGCAAGGGCAACGAGAATGTCATGCTTTTTCACAGGAAAAAGTTTCAGGGATGAATGAATGCATAACCTTAGGGGCAAATATAACCAATTTTTACATTAAATCAAGGGCTTCCAAAAAATTTTTTCCTATAACCTTACGATAGCTCGATTCCAATCACCGCACCACTGTCACATCGCCCTTGTGCACGCACACGCTGCCGTCGGACACGAAAGGGGGGTGCCCCGGAGCAAGTCCTTCAGGTCGTGGTCCGTTCGGGGGCATTTCCCCGTCTGTCAGCGGGGGTCGGAAGCCCGGTGGCGGGTCATGTCGGGCGCCAGACGCTTGACATGAAGGACAAATCCGGCCAAAGCAGGGTCTGCGGTTGCATTTTCATCCTGGGGCACGGACCGGAGGACTTCTTCGAATTGGGCGCGGTTGATCCGCATTTCGGCCCAGGCGGCCAATGTGTATTGCCACTTCAGAACGGGCAGGCTACCTGTCCGCGTCGCGAGATCCTCCTCCCTTTGGACCAACCTGTATTTCCGCGCCAGACGGACGATACGGGCGGTTTTGTCGCGGTGCAAAAGGATATCGAAAAATACAGTAAAGAAATGGTGCCAGCGGTGATCGAATATTTCATCACTGTAGGCGCGCAGAAAGGATTCCGCATAATTGTCCGCGTTGCGGTACAGGCCTTCGGCGGCCAGGGCGCGCAGATAATGGGTAACAAACAAAAGCCGGTTGTGGAAGGACGTTCCCTGTTTGAGCTCGGGATAAGCACGGCGCATGAGGTCCAACGCTTCCTTGTCGCGGTGCTGCCGCAACAATACACCGGAGAGTGTATTGACATAGTGCAGGTAATCCGCATTTTTTTCACGGATGGAAAGGTATCCGTACCAAACGGCCCGATCGAGTTCTCCGAGAAAATTGTGCAGGAGCAGGCGGTTGCTGTAATAATTGATCAGCAGGCGCCGCGAATAATACATGCCTTGCTGCAGGATTTGATCGTAGTCGTCGAACATGTCCTTGAGGCGGTCAAACTGCCGGTAATTGAAATACAGGAAGGTGAGCCTCACCAGGGCCATGTATCGGTTGTTGCCGTCGAGGGAATGGTCGTGATATACATCGGTCAGCCAGCGCTCCCATTGAATGGATTCGGAAGGGTTGCCGGCATATTGACGGACGATATCCTGGGTGGCATAATGGATTTTGTCGTTGATGTCGCGGGCGTGTTCGTATTGCGCGCGGTATGTGCGGAGGAACGTGTCGGCTTCCTCGTGCTGGCGATAACGAAGGCGGATGAGCAGAAAATGCCGGTATTGCCTGACCAGTTCGTAAATGCGGGCAAAGTTGAAGGCGCGATGGTCCGTCTCCCGGATCATGCGGGATAACATTTTCTCCTCCGCCGGAAGAATGGCATCCGTGGCGATTTGCTGGTCGAGATGCGCGATCTTCCGGAATTGTTCATCCACGTCGATGGCGGCCAGGTTTTCCCGGATCCAGGTGATCAGGGAGGAATATTTGCGTTTGTCAAGGGAGGGGTCAAAGGGCTGCGGATGGTCGTGGTGGCGACTGTTGTGGTCGAGGATTTCCAGAATGGCCATTTTGTCGGGATCGGAAAAGCGGGCATGGGCCAGCAGCCACCCGGTCTCGTGAGGGAGCAGGGTGTCGGCAAACTCCTGAAAGCGCACCAGACGGATTTTCATGGCAGCTGGAAAGGTAAGGAGTTGACCGCAACCGTTGTTGCCGCTGCGGAAGTCTCCCGGCCGGGTTCGGGAGAAACCCCTAACTTTCGGCGATGACGGGTTTGCGTTTGGTTTTGGTACTTGTAGTGGCGGCGCTGTTGCCGGTTTTGCCGGCTTGGGCGACGCACAACCGGGCCGGCGAGATCCATATCGAACAGATCGGAGCCTGCAGCGACCTGACAGTGCGGGCCACCATCATTACCTACACCAAAGCGTCTGCCTTCGCCGCGGACCGGGACAGCCTCGAAATTTTTTGGGGCGACGGGACCAAAGAGTGGGTGTACCGCGTGAACGGTCCTACAGGCGGCAGCGGTTTCCCCAACGGGGAGGTCCTCGCCAATGATGTCAAGGAAAACCTGTACGTCGCCACCCATGCCTATCCGGCGAGGGCCACTTACCGGGTCAGCATGCTCGACCCCAACCGGGTGGATGGCATCCTCAATGTCAATTTCCCCAACTCGGTCACGGTGACCTTTTATATCGAAACCGTTTACACCTTCCTCAATCCCCAGTTCCAGGGATGCAACAGTACGCCCCAACTCCTCCAGCCTCCTATTGATTTCGGATGTGTCGGCCGTCCCTTCATCCACAATCCCAACGCCTTTGATCCGGACGGTGACAGCCTTTCCTACCACCTTATCCAACCCCTGCAAAGCGCAGGCGTACCCGTACCCAAATACCTCTTTCCCAATCAGATCGGCTCCGGAGGGCCCAATACGGTCACCCTCGACCCGGTCAGCGGCGACCTCCGGTGGATCAATCCCCTCTCACCCGGGGAGTACAATATCGCCTTCATCATCATCAGTTACCGCAACGGGGTGGCCCTGGATACCACCATCCGGGACATGCAGGTCCTGGTTTCCGCCTGTGAAAATGCACCGCCCGTCATCCAGGCGGATGAGGAAGTGTGTGTCATCGCCGGCACAACGCTTGACCTCCCCGTTGTGGCCACCGATCCCGATGCCGGTCAGCAATTGTTGCTGACGGCCACCGGCGGCCCGTTTGTCAATCCCCTTTCCACTGCCGTTTTCCAGGCGCCCGCCAATTATTCCAATCCTCCCGTCAACGGCCGGTTGCTCTGGCCCACCGCGTGTGAAGAAATCCGGAGCCAACCCTGGTCCATCGTCTTTCGGGCCGTGGACAACGACGCCAATACCCCGCTCGCCGACTTGCACACCCTGCGGGTCACTGTCGTAGGTCCTCCACCGGAGGATGTCCAGGCATCCACCGCACAAAACCTCATTCGCCTCTCCTGGGAAAGTCCGTATGCCTGCGAACAAACGGAAGAGGACTATTTCCGGGGATTTTCCATCTGGAGACGGATTGGCAGCAATCCCTTCCTGCCGGATACCTGTGACCCCGGACTTGAGGGCAAAGGCTATACCCGCATCGCTTTCCGGCAGACAACGCTGGAAAACGGACGCTATGTGTTTTCCGACACGGATGTCGAACCCGGGCGCACCTATTGTTACCGCATCGTCGCCGATTTTGCCCGTCTCAGCGCCGCCGGCAATCCCTTCAACCAGGTATCCGGCCTGCCCTCTGCCGAGATCTGCGTCCAATTGCAACGCAATGTCCCTCTTCTGACCCGGGTGTCGGTCCACCAAACCGATGAATCCAACGGAGCCATGGAAGTCGTCTGGACCAAACCGCGCATCCCTGACCTCGACACCATCCTTTACCCGGGGCCCTACCGGTATCAACTGTTTCGTTCACCCGGTCTCGGCACAGAAGACTGGCAGCCGGTGCCCGGTGCCGACTTTACGGCGCCTTCCTATTCTGCCGCCAACGACACGTCCTTCCAATTCGATACCGGCCTGGATACCCGTAATCTCGGCCATACCTACCAGGTCGTCTTTTCAGCCAACGGTTCCGAAATCGGCGCCTCCGCCTCCGCCTCATCCGTGTACCTGACGGTCGCGGCCACCGATCGCCGCAACAATCTCGCCTGGAGCGAAATGGTGCCCTGGGTCAACGACCAATACCAGGTAGAAAGACAACACCCCATATCGGGCGACTGGTTCCTGATCGGTCTGACGGAAGAGCCGGTTTGGGTCGACACAGGACTCGTCAATGGCACCTCGTATTGTTATCGCATCCGCTCCTCCGGCGATTACGGCATCGCCGACCTTCCGGCGCCCCTCCTCAATCTTTCCCAGGAGGCATGCGGCATCCCCCTGGATACCGTTCCTCCCTGCGCACCCATCCTCTACGTCACCAATATCTGCGATACGCTCATTCCCGGTGAAGACCCCAATCTTCTCCTCAATCGACTGAAGTGGTCCGATCCCCGGATCCAGTGTCCGGGATTGTCCGATGTCGCCGGTTATACGGTTTATCTGCGTGAACCCGGTCAGGCCGGGGCCTCACCGTTGACCACCCTCCTTGCAGCAGAGGATACTTTTTTCCTCCACTACCCCGAACGCAGCCTGGCAGGATGCTATTCCGTGGTGGCCTTTGACGCCCTCGGCAATACCTCCGTCCCCAGTGCCGAAGTCTGTGTGGACAACTGTCCCGATTATCGTCTCCCCAATACGTTCACACCCAATAATGACGGCCAGAACGATTTGTTCCGGCCTTACCCGTACCGCTTTGTCGAACGGGTGGATTTTCAGGTGTTCAACCGCTGGGGCAATCTGGTTTTCCGCACCAGTGATCCCGAGCTCCTATGGAACGGCACCGATGACAACGGCAAAGCCCTTGCCGACGGCGTTTATGCCTATGTGTGTACGGTGTACGAGCTTCGCCTCGAAGGCGTCGTGGCTGCAGGCCCTCCGCTCAAAGGGTTCATTCAATTGATCCGCAACTGAGCCATGTTTACCGGAATTGTGGAATGTACCGGCGTACTGCAATCTGCCGAAAAGGAAGGGACCAATCTCCACTGGTGGGTGGCATCGCCGGTCTCCGACCTGCTGCAAGTGGATCAAAGTGTGGCCCATGACGGGGTATGTCTGACCGTGACCGCCCTCCGGCCGGGGGCTCATGCAGTGACACTCGTCGCGGAGACACTGGCGCGCAGCCACCTCGGCCTGAAAATGCCGGGCGACCGCCTGAACATCGAGCGCTCCCTCACCCTCGCCAAACCCCTGGACGGCCACCTGGTCCAGGGACACGTGGACGGCATTGTCACCTGCATCGAACGCCGGGATGAAGGCGGGAGCTGGTTGTTTCGCTTTCGCTTTGACCCCGTCCAAGCACCTCTGCTGATCGACAAAGGCTCGGTTTGCCTCAACGGTGTCAGCCTCACGGTCATCCGGCCCGACAGGGATACCTTTTCCGTGACTGTCATCCCCTATACCCTGGCACACACCACGTTCAGGGATCTACAGCCGGGGATCGCCTGTAATGTGGAATTTGACCTGATCGCCAAATATCTCCTGCGCTGGCAGGAATTGGGATACCAACCAGGCCCACCCTCCTCATGAAAAAATGGATATCTCCCGGCCGTACCGCGGCCCTGAAACGACTGGCCCTGGAGTTGGGCATGGAGTTCGAGGAAAACGATGCCATGCACGACCTGGCCCTGTTGCGTCATTTTCGTTGTTACAGGCAGACCAACCGCTCGCGCAAGGTGTTTCACGTCCTCAAAAAAAAGCACGCCCTCCTGGATTACGTCCTTCAGGTGTTTGACCTACGCTGGACCGTTTCTACCGGCAAATCTTCCCGCACCTTTTATCAGACCATGTTTTTTATCCGGTCCCAGTCGCTCGCTCTGCCGGATTTCTACCTGCGGCCGGAGCATTTTCTGCACCGGATTGGCGCCTGGCTCGGCATGCAGGATATCGATTTTGTCGAATACCCCGAATTCAGTCATCACAATGTGCTGAAGGGGGAAGACGAAGATCTGGTGCGGCAACTGGTGGTCAAACCCCAGCTCGCCGGTATGTTCCGCCTCAACCGGGAGTGGTTTGTCGAAGGGCTCGGATATTATCTCGTGCTCTACAAACAGAAGCGACTACTCACCCCGGAGGAGATCAAGGACCTGATCACGAGGGGTGTCCAGCTCTATCAGATGTTGCGGTCGGAAGAGTCGGTGTCTCTGCCGGATCCGGGAGCACAACCGGAAGCCGGTCCGGAGTCAATGCCGGTTTAACCCTCCCCCTTCAGATAGGCCTCCTCGCTTCGGATGCGGGGGGCAGAAAGGCCCTGGCCGGTCGCCTTTTGTTCCCATTTTTTTCCTTCGGCCATGAAGCGGTCGAAATGGCTCTTGTGCCGTTCCAATCGGGCGGTTAATTGGGCTGCCATCCGGATTTGACGGTCGGAAGGCGCACCCGGATAACCGCTTATCTGGAGGTAGAGCGACGAGATCTCTTCCCTCAGGGCTTCTTCCTCCGCCACATACCCGTCGCCACCCAGGGCCACGAGGGTGTCGCGCCATTGATGCACCCCGGCGGCAAAGCGCGCCATGGCCTCACGATCCTTACGGGCAGCCATGCGGCCGGCCGTGGAGTCTGCCCAGCTGGCCAGGTCCCCGGAGGCATACCAGATATAACCCAGTTGCCCGGTTTGGTCATAGAGCTGCTGGAGGGTTTGCCGCTGCAGTTCCCGGTCTTCCGCCGGATAATAGCGGGCTGCCTCTTCCTCCAGTACCAGGGTCGTCTCGAAGGTCTCTTTGCCTTTGACCACCCGCACCGTGTAGGAGCCCTCCGGCAGTGAAGGTGTCACCATCGAGCCGAACAACGCCATCCGGTTGTTGCTGGGGGCTGCCTTAGGCATGGGGTAACGCACCGGCAGTTCGACGATATTGATCCCGGCGCTTTTTCCGGCGGGCAACTCCTGGATCACCCTTCCATCCGGCGCCAGCACCTCGACATACATCCGGCCGAAGGTATGCCGCTTGCTCATCGTATAAGCGATCCGTGCATTCCCGACGGGATTGGAGGCTACATAGTGGCCGGCTCCGCCAAACCATCCACCCGACCTCGGCAACCGGATCAGCGTGGTGCCGGTTTCGAGAAAAGCAAAATCACGGGTGGCCATCTGCGCCGTCACCTGCCGGAGAGGCCGCAGATCATCAATGACATAGATGCCCCTGCCGTGCGTGCCGATGACCAGCGCATGATCGCGGGGATGTATCGCCAGGCTGCGCACCGGAACCTTCGGGAGGTTATTCCGGAAACGCTGCCAGGACATGCCGTCATCCAGACTGATGAACAACCCGGTCTCTGTCCCGAGGTAAAGGATATCGGGGCTGACCGGGTCCTTGCGGATGACCCATGCAAATCCCTCCACCTCTTCCGTCACCAGGGACTGCCAGGTACGACCGAGATCGCGTGTCACGAAAACATAGCGGCTCATATCCCCCTGGGTATGCCCGTCGAAAGTGGCATAGGCGGTGCGGGCATCATGGGGATCGGCCTCAATCCAGGTACACCAGGTGAAGGGAGGAAGGCCCGGGATTCGGGGCGAGGTATTGGTCCAGGTGGCGCCGCCGTCCTCCGTCACCTGAAGGTGCCCGTCATCGGTTCCGGCCCAAATGATCTGGTCGTCCCGGGGACTTTCGGCGATGCACACGATGGTGGTGTTGTTTTCAGCGGTCGAATTGTCGAGGGAAAACCCGCCGGATTCCTTCTGGCGCTGACGCTCCGGTCGGTTGGACGTCAGATCGGGCGATATGCGCATCCAGGAATTGCCTCTGTCTTCCGAGCGAAACAGGAACTGGGCGCCGAAATACAACCGTTCCGGATGGCTGGGCGACAAGGCGATGGGGCTGTTCCAATTGAAGCGATAAGGAGGCTCACCCTCCTCCGGCATGGGCTTGATGATCTTGGATTGTCCGGTGAGGAGTTCGATGCGGGTCAGTTGGCCGCCCTGCGATTCCCCGTACACCACGAGGGTATCCGCCTGATGCCGATAGGCCTGAAATCCGTCCCCGCCCAGGAGAAATTGCCAGTCGTCATTCGCGATGCCACCCGGACTTGCCGAGGGGCCCGACCAGGTACCGTTGTCCTGCAGGCCGCCGTAAATGCGATACGGCTCCGCGTCGTCCACACTGACATGATAAAACTGGGAAACGGGAAGGTTCATGAACATGCGAAAGGCATAGGCACCGTCATAGGACTCATACACGCCCCCGTCCGTACCGATCAGCACATGATGCGGGTTGCCGGGATTGATCCAGACATCATGGATGTCACTGTGCACGTTGCTGCCCACGGCTCGGAAGCTCTCCCCTGCGTCATCGGAGACGATGAGACTGAGGCCGCATTTGAATACCCGGGAGGCATTGGCGGGATCTATGGCAAGCCGGGAGAAATAAAAAGGACGTACGGTGGTGTTGAAATCCCGGGAGACCAGTTGCCAGGTGACCCCTGCGTCGGCAGAGCGGTAGAGGCCTTTGTGGTTCTTTTCTTTGGTTTCAATGGTGGCATAGACCGTGTCGGGGGCGGAGGGAGCTACCTCCACGGCGATCCGTCCGTAGGGCAAGGGAGGCAACCCACCACCCTCGAGGAGGGTCCATGTGGCTCCCCCGTCTGTGGTCTTGTACAATCCGCTGCCCGGCCCCCCCGAAACGAAAAAATGGGGTTCCCGGCGGTGCTCCCACATGGCGGCATACAGGACATCCGGATTGGAAGGATCCATGGTCAGGTCGGCGCATCCGGTCCTCTCGTTTCCGGCCAGGACGAGCTCCCAGGTTTGACCGAAATCGGTGCTTTTGTACACGCCCCGGTCCTTGCTGTCGGCCCACAACTTGCCCTGAACGGCTACCCATATGACATGAGAATGTCGGGGGTCCACCAGGACCTTGGCGATATGATGGCTTTCGGGCAATCCCTTGTAGTCCCATGTGCGGCCTCCGTTGGTGGTCACGTAAATGCCGTTGCCGGGCGATACGGAATTGCGCACCCAGCTCTCTCCCGTTCCGACCCACACCGTGTCGGGATGGATTTGATCGATGGCAATATCTCCGATGGAAAAATGGTGGTCTTCAAATACCGGCTGACATTGAGCGCCTGCCGAGGTGGACTTCCACACCCCTCCGCCGGCCGCACCGATCCAAAGGACACGCGGATCCCGGTGTACGGCATCCAGCGAAGAAATCCGGCCGCTCATGACGGCGGGTCCGATGTCCCGCGCACGGAGGTCGCCAAACGGAATTTTGAGGGGTTGCTGGGCCCGGGCGTTGGCGCCTGCCAGCAGGAGCATCAAGAGAACGGAAAGGCGCATACATGGAGGGAATGGGCCGGCAGGCAGGAATTCCTGCTGCCGGCCAGATGAGCAAAACGGAGATGATTCGTAGAGGTCACCACTCGCCGACTGGCCGGACAAACAGGTTCCGGCCGACGGGGATGGCCTGGGGATTATTGACCGGGAAAGGCGAAATCCTCGTCCTTGACGGGGACATTGCACGCGATCTCGTCAAAGGTCATGGCCAGGATGGTTTGTCCGCTGACCTTGGTCGTCATGGAAAACGGCATCATCATGCCTTCAACCTCCTGATAGTCGCTGAGGTATTGCTCGACGGCCATTCCCTTCATTTGACCGGTGGTGGCAAAGGATTTGACTTTTACCGGGACATAATGGTCGGGATCGAGGTAGTAGAAGTGATCGTCGCCTTCGGCCGTGGTCAACCGGAGCACCCAGGTCTCGGTACCTTCAACGGTCTCCCGGCCTTCCAGGGTCACTTTGTGGCCCTTGGCCGCGTAATTCAGCAGTTTGTCCTCAAACATCTGCTTGGCGGCTTCGGTGGATTCCTCGGCGGATTTTTTGGTCGGAGTACTGGAGCCCATGAATGGATTGATGGTCCAGGCCGTCTGCCCGTCGAAAGCCTCCACCAGCTTGCTGCCCTGGATATCGACCTCCAGTTTTTGCCGGTTGGGCCGGGCCTGCACCAGCGAGAACGGGAACTCCATACCCATCTGGACCGCTTTCCCGGTGATACGGGTGGTCTGAAGGGCCTGCCACCGCTCGAGGCCGCCCACCGCCTCCTGGTATTTCTGAACGAGTTGGTCAGCACTTTGGGCCTGTACCTGGACGACGGTCATCAGACCCGTGAGGAAAAGAAGGATGAATTTCTGCATGTCGGAATTTTTGATTTCCGAAGATACAACCGGAGCCCGTTCCGAAGTCTTAAATTTCGGTTAAAAAGCGCCAGACTTCGACCACGGGCATGCCGCTATCGCCCAACGGAAGTAAACCATTGCCCGAATCACGCCCGAATACCCGTGTCTTACACGATGGTCAATGCGCCGGTGGCGTGTATTTGACCACTTCCTGATGGACGGGCGGTACTGTGCGCAGATAGGCGTAAATGGCCTCCAGATCCGTGGTGTCCATACCGGCATACATCGTCCAGGGCATGATCGACTGGAATTCGCCCTTCGCCAACTTGCGGTGGATGATGGTACTGTCGTTATAGGACTTGAATCGCTGCACAAACATCTCGGAGCTCCATCCTTTCAGCCCGGTCTCATGGGGTGTCAGATTGGCGGTGCGCAGGACGCCACCGTCGGGCATGACAAATTCCCGGCCTCCAGCCAGCGGCCTCCCCGTAAACTTGCCCCCCTCGAATTTGGTATGGCACTCGCCGCAGGCGGCGGCATTGACCAGATAACCTCCGTAGGCCACCTTGTCATCCGGGGATGGCCGGGTAGTGGGCGAGGCGGGCTGTGGGATGGTCCGAAGGATCAGACTGAACGGAAAATCCGGCTCTGAGGCCGGATGGACAGCTTCGATGGGCGGCAGCGTCCGGATATAGGCGATCACGGCATAAATGTCCTCCGGATCCATCTGTCCATAACGGAGGTAAGGCATGACGGGAAAGATCGGTTCTCCATCCTTGCGCACGCCGGTGGTGATGAGCCGGAACAATTCGCCGTCGGTCCAATCCTGGATACCTGCCGGTGTGATGTTGCGCGAGTAGAAAACGCCCGGGAAGCCCATGGTCTGGTCAAAGCGTTCCCCACCGGTTCCAATGGTGCCGGCGATGGGCGGCGCACTGAATATGCTCCAGTCCCGCCGGGCATGGCAGTCCATGCACAACATCACGTGATGGGCCAGGTATTCGCCCCGGGCAATCCTTTCCGGCGTCCTCTCGACCGTCAGTTGGGGGGGCTCCCCCACATCCGGCTTGGCCAGGCGGATGTAGGTGGCCGCTCCCGCCAGGACCACTCCCCCAATTAAAAGGAGGATTAATACGACTTTGAGTGCTTTTTTCATAGGGTTTTTTTGTAAAATTAGTGGTTTAGATTTTTTCAACCTCCCATGTGGCGACCAATGGTAATAATTTCTGTCCGAATGGCTCGAAAATGGAGATGAATCCCGGCAGCTTCGGGCAGGAAGAGAGGGCGCGGGCAAAGTGTACCTTTGCAGCATGTCCGATTCCGGTCCCGCCTCCACCCCCATATCCGCATTGGGCGAATTCGGCCTGATTGACCGGATTACCCGCGATTTCCACACCTGGCAGGCCTCCACGCTCTACGGCGTGGGTGACGATGCCGCCGTGCTGGATTACGGGGGCGAATTGCTCACCCTGGTCAGTACGGACCTTTTGCTGGAGGGCATTCATTTCGACCTCATGTACACGCCGCTCAAACACCTGGGGTACAAGGCGGTCGTGGTCAACCTTTCGGACATCTGTGCCATGAATGGCCGCCCTACGCAGATCACGGTATCCCTGGGATTGTCGAGCCGGTTTCCGGTGGAGGCCGTCGAAGAGATTTATGCCGGTATCCGCGCCGCCTGCGATGCTTACCAGGTGGATCTGGTGGGCGGCGACACGACCTCCTCGAAATCCGGTCTGCTTGTCAGCGTCACCGCCATCGGTCAGGTGGCTCGCGAAAAAGTCACCTGGCGTCGCGGCGCACGCCCCGGGGATCTGGTCTGCATCACCGGCGACCTGGGCGCGGCTTATCTCGGTCTCCAGCTCCTGGAACGCGAGAAGCAGGTCTTCCTCAGTCAACCGGACCTGCAGCCGGACCTGGAAGATCAGAAATACATTGTGGGTCGCCAGCTCAAGCCGGAGGCGCGTGTGGACATGATCGCCGAGTTTGCGCGAAAGGAGCTGGTGCCTACCGCCATGATCGATATCTCCGACGGTCTCGCCTCCGACCTGTTGCATATCGCCAAAGCCAGCGGGACGGGTGTCATCCTCGAGGAAGCCAACATTCCCGTCCATGAAGAATCACGCCTGATGGCCTTCCGGTTCCAATTGGACCCGACCACCTGTGCCCTGAGCGGAGGGGAGGATTACGAGTTGTTGTTTACCGTGGATCCGGGCGACCTCGAGAAGGTGCGATTCCTGCCGGACACCTACATAGCCGGCGAGATAACGGAAGCCAGTGAGGGGTGTTACCTCCACAGTGCAGGGGGGCATCGCCACCTGTTGCGCGCCCAGGGATGGGATCATTTCAACCCGGAAGATCAGGGCAAATCCTGATCCGGAGTAAATCCCAGACGGACATACCGGATCTTTTTACCTGCGGCGAGGTGCAGGCGCTCGTAATACGTGTGAAATCCCAGGGCAGGCATAGGCAACGGGCCGCCATAAACGTCGGGAATATCGGCCTGGATCATGACCCAGGG
The DNA here is from genome assembly GCA_024103195.1 of Saprospiraceae bacterium. Classification (GTDB taxonomy): domain Bacteria; phylum Bacteroidota; class Bacteroidia; order Chitinophagales; family Saprospiraceae; genus JAGNXB01. The sequence continues at coordinate 12,817 of JAGFIW010000069.1, forward strand.
ATATTGCGCTGCCGTTTCGAGGGTGTAAGCGTAGAGGCCGGGGTCGTCCGTCTTGAGGTGTACACTGCCGCCGGGTTGAAGGAGCTGGCGATAAAGAGGCAGGAAGGGCGGGCTGGTCAAACGGCGGTTGATCTGGCCTTTGCGGGGAAAAGGATCCGGGAAGGTGATCCAGATACCCGCGATTTCGCCGGGGGCAAAAAAATGGTGGAGAAACTCAATGCGGGTGCGCAGGAAGGCCACGCGGGAGAGGCCTTCTTCCAGCGCGGTCCGCGCGCCCTGATAAATCCTCGCCCCTTTGACATCCACACCGATATGGTTGCTGTCGCTGTCATGGCGGGCCAGCGCCAGGGTATATTCCCCCCGGCCGCAGGCGAGTTCCAGCACCAATGGGCGGTCGTTTCCGAAATGGGAGGCGGCCCAACGGCCGCGAAGGTCAACCTCCTGACCGCCGGCGCCGGTCAGGAGGGGTTCGCCGGCAGTAAAGTTTTGGAAGACGTTGGGGAACGTCTCCAGGGCGGCAAATTTTTCCAGTTTATTGCGGCGGGACACCGGGTAATGATTGTCGGAAAGCGGGGCAAAGGTAGGGGATGAAAACAGAAAGCCCCGGCACAGGGCCGGGGCTTTTCGGGGTCAAGTTCCGTGCAAACGGATTACTTCACCAGGCTGTTGAGGGTGCTCATGCGCGGCAGAATGATGAATTCCGTGCGGCGGTTTTGCGCCATGTCGTCACCCACCGGAGCATGCTCGCCACGACCGGCAGCAGTCAGTTGCTTGGCATCCACCCCGTTCTTGGTCAGCTCACGGACCACCGCGGTAGCCCGGATGACGGAGAGGTCCCAGTTGTCGGCAAAACGGCTCGACGAAATGGAGCGCTTGTCGGCGTGGCCTTCCACCATCAAGATGATGTCCGGATTGGCCTTGAGGGTTTCGGCGAGGGTGCCGAGGAATTCGCGGCCTTCCTTGGAAAGGCGCACGGATCCGCTCCGGAACAGAATGGGCTGGGCATTCGTCAGATAGAGGCGGTCATCCCGCTCCTGTACGGTGAGCCCGGATTTCTCATAGTAGCGCAGGGCCTTGCGTACGGCATCCTTCAACCCGGCGGACTCGGCAGCAGCCTTCTTGGCAGCATCCAGTTCACCCTTCAGTCCGGAAATGTCCTTGTTGGCCATGTCCACCTTGGCATTGAGAGCATCCCGCTCTTCAGCCAGCTTCTGGCGCTCGGCCTCCAGCATTTTCAGTTTGTTCTGGATGTCGCTCAGCGACTGGGCAAGGGCGTCCTTTTCCGCTTGCAGGGCTTGGTACTTCTTGGAAGAAACACAGGCCTGGCTGCCCAGAAGCACAACGGCCAGCACCGCGATAAGTGAAAGTTTTTTCATGATAAGGGTGGTTTGTGTCAATTTCTCTAAAGCGCAAATATATACAGAAAGGGATATTCGGACCCCCGCCACGAATAAAATTTGCCTGCACGGCCATTTTTTCGGGAGCCTTTGGCCGGTAAGCGGGGACCAATGTACTTTTACCCGCAAAACAGCGCATGTACGATTTCCTCCTTCATTTCCACAGCGGCTGGCGCTGGGTGCTTCTTGTCCTCCTCTTCATGGCCCTTTACACCAACTTTACCGGGTGGCGGAGCGGTCGCGTTAGAAATGCCGGCGATGCCAAAACCAACCTGAACCTGATGGCTGGCGCGCATTTGCAGGGCATTGTCGGACTGTGGATGTACTTCCTGAGCCCCAAAGTCCAGTGGCATGCCTCGACCATGAAAGACCCCGTGCTGCGGTTTTTTGCCGTCGAACATCTGCTCACCATGGTCATCGCGCTGGTCCTCATCACCATCGGTTATGTGCGCTGCAAGAGGGCAACGGTTGACCGCAACGGTTTCCGGCTGGCTTTCTGGTATTTCCTGGTAGCGGCCCTTCTTCTACTGGCGGGTATCCCGTGGCCCTTCCGCGAGGCACTGGGTGCCGAATGGTTTTGACGGTATGCGATTCCCCTGGCTGACGGGCATTGTCCTTCTGGGTTCCTGTTGGACGGGATCCTTCTTCCTGGCCGAGGGCCAGAATCCCGGAGCCGGTATCACCCGTCCGGCCGTCTTGTTGCCCTGCGCCGGTGCCGCCGGTCCCACGGCTTGTACGGACAGTATCCTGAGCGAAGTGGTGGCCCGTTATGGCATGCCCGGTCAGGGTTCGGGTCTGGTCGTCCTTTCCTTGCTGGTGGACACCGGTGGCCGCCTCGCTGAGGTGACCTTGTTGCGGGATCCGGACAGTCTGGGTGCAGCGTTGATCGCCGCGATGGACCATCTGCCCGGCTGGCAGCCCGCTCTGGAAAACGGGCAGGCCGTCGAAGCGCGCTTCCGCCTTCCCGTTCGTATCAGGCCCGCAAGGTCAACGGCCTACCGGTTGCTCTGGGGGCGCCTTGATACCGATACGCTGGAACAAAAAGCACTGCGCAACCTTCCAGCTCTGACCGCCGTCTCGGAGGAAGGCGACACGGTGGCGCCTGCCCGGGTCCGGTGGACCTGGCAAAAGGGCCGCAGAAGCCGTGAGAAAACCGCTCCTACCATCCCGGATGCCGCCACCCGCCGCTGGTTGATGCGTTGCCCCACCGGCGCTCGCCTCACGGCGGAGGCTTCGGTGCCGGAAGGAACGCGATTTGTGACGGTGATGCGCACCTGGATGATTGCTGCCCGCCCTCACCCTTAACGTTCTTCTAACGATCCCGGCCGCCCTTTCCCGGTCATCCGGATAAATGATCCGCTATGAAACACCTCGCCTGGTTTCCGCTGCTGACCCTGCTCCTCGCGATCACCGCCTGCTCCTCACCCAAATCGCTCTTCGAGGACGGCAAATACGACAAAGCGGTCCGCAAAGCCCTGGAACGCATCCGCAAGGACAAAGCCGACGACCGTGACCTGGATGTGCTCGCTCGTGCCTTCAACCATCTCAACGGCCAGGATATCGGACGTCTGGAAACCCTGCTCGCGGATACCGACCCCTCGCGATGGGAGGAGATAGTGACTCTCGCCGAGCGGATCGACCATCGCCAGGAAGGCATACGTCCCTACCTGCCCATCCGGTGGGAAAGCGGAAAAGAAATCCACCTGGTGCAATTTGCCGTCAAAGAACTCCTACCGGCCGCCCGTCTTGAAGCGGCCGAATGGCACTTCCGCGAAGGGAACAACGCCCTGGAGAGGGCCCGTCAGGGCAACAAGCGGGCTGCCCGGGAGGCATTTGACCGCTTCGACCGCGCCTTGCGCTACCGGCCGGGATATCCGGGTATCCGGGAGCGCATGGATGAAGCCGAATTCCTGGGCCTGACCCACCTGCAGGTACAGGTGACCAACGAAGCACAGGTCCTTTTGCCCGGAAGCTTCCGGCAGCTCCTGGAGGAGACCCTCCGGCGGCAGGTGGGAAGTGATTGGCTCCGGATCACTTTTGGAGACGGGGATTGTCCGGATTGCGATTACCTGGCCCGCGTGCGGATCCTGTCGGTGGCGGTCTCCCCGGATGGCCTGCAGGAAAACCGGCGGACGGAAAGACGCGAGATCGAGGACGGTTGGCAAAACGTGCTCGATGCACGGGGCAACGTCATGAAGGACACCGCAGGCAACGACATCAAGGTACCGGTCATTCGGGAGGTCTCGGCGGTCGTCTTCGAGACCCGGCAGTTCAAGTCGGCCCGGATGGAAGGCAGCGTAGAAATCGTTCGGGGGCGCAACGGCGGTGAGGTGGTACGCCGCTTGCCGGTGGCCGGCGAGTCCCGGTTTCTTTCAGAGACCGTGTGGTATGAAGGCGATGAAAGGGCGCTGTCGGACAAGACCCGCAAGCTCCTCAAGGGGTACCCGGTGCCCTGGCCTTCGGCCGACCAGCTCCTCGGTGATGCCGCCGATCTGTTTCGCGAAGAAGCAGGACGGGCCTTGCGCCGCGAGAGGGATGTGTTCCTCGAGTAACGTTAAAGCCTGCGGGACGTATTTTTGGCGAAAATGTGCCCCATGCTCCGGATACCGTGCCTGTTGATTTTCCTGATGCCGTTATTTGCTGTCGCTCAGGAACCCCTGCAGGTTGAACAGATCTTCACCGACGCACGCCTCCAATCGCGGGGAGCCGGTTCCTTCCGGTTTCTGAAAGACGGCCGCCATTTCACCCGTCTCGATCAGCGCGCCGTGACGCGATATGACCTGTTGACGGGCAAGGCGGTAGAGACGATTTTTGACGGTCGCGATTCCCTCGCCCTTCACGCCTATGCCTTTAGTGGTGACGAGCGCTTTTTGCTGATCGAATTTGACCGGCAGTCCGTGTACCGGCATTCTTACCTGACGCGGTGCCGGGTTTGGGACCGGCAGGAAAATAAGGCCTACGTGATAGCGGGCGGTGAACAGGTGATGCTGCCTTCTTTCTCGCCCGATGGCAGGCAGGTAGCCTTCGTGCGCCACAACGATCTCTATGTCCAGGATGTGCTCTCAGGTCGCGAGCTGCGGATCACCGGGGACGGTCAACCCAATGCCATCATCAACGGCGCGGCCGATTGGGTGTACGAGGAGGAATTTGCCCTGAAGCAGGCGTATGTATGGTCGCCCGATGGCACCCGGATTGCCTTCCTTCGCTTTGATGAAACGGAGGTACCCGAATTTACCCTGGATCTGTACGAAGACCAGCTCTACCCGCAACGCGTATCCTACAAGTACCCCAAGGTAGGGGAGCGCAATGCCAGGGTCACGGCCATGGTTTGCGATCTCGCCAGCGGGACGGTGCGGGCGCTCGAAACCGGCGGGGACGGAATACCGGCTGAATATCTGCCCCGGATCCGGTGGACCCGCGATCCATCTCTGGTGTGTGTGTACCGCATGAACCGCCAACAGAACATCCTCGAGCTCTGGGAGCACGATGTCCGCAACGGCCATGCGCGCATCCTGCTGAAAGAGCGCGCCGATTTGTTTCTGGAATTGACGGATGACCTGTATTTTCTGGAGAACGGGAAGCATTTCGTGTGGTCGAGTGACCAATACGGATACCGTCATCTTTACCTGTATGACATGGAGGGCAAGCTGGTCCGTCCGCTCACGCGGGGTCCGTGGGAGGTGACCGGTTTTTACGGCGTGGACGAGACGCGCGGCACGGTGTATTTTCAAGCCGCCAAAACATCACCGCTGCGGAGAGAGGTGTACGCCGTGCCTTTGACGGGGGGAGACCCCGTCCCCCTTTTGGACACTGAAGGGTGCCATTCCGCCCTTTTTTCCCCGACATACGACTACATGGTGGCCACCCATTCCACGCTCAACACCCCGGAAGTGCACACCGTGGTTGGTCGTGACGGGACCCGTCTGAGGACCATCGAAGACAATGCCGTACTGGCTGACGCGCAGCAGCGTCACGGTGTGCAGCCGCTTGTCTTTTTTTCCTTTCCGGCACCGGATGATACGGAACTGCACGGGTGGATGATCCGGCCGGCCGGATTCTCGCCCGATTCCCTGTATCCGGTCCTCATGTACGCTTACGGCGGCCCACACTCGCAGGAGGTGCAGGATTCCTGGCGGGGAAAGTATTACTGGTGGTTTCAGATGCTGGCCCGCCAAGGGTTTCTGATCGTGTGCGTGGACAACCGCGGCACGGATGCACGGGGCGCCGCCTTCAGGAATGCCACTTACCGCCAGCTCGGGCATTACGAAACCCTCGACCAGATCGCGGCGGCGCGATACATTGGTGCCTTGCCCTGGGTGGATGCTTCCCGCATCGGCATGTTCGGGTGGAGTTATGGC